>SIBF01000075.1 GCA_009695275.1 Pedosphaera sp.
CCCCATCATCGCCTCCAGGCCGATCCTGGCTTTGAAGGCGCCACTGTACTGTTTGCGTTTTCGTTTCATCGATCTGCTCTTTCTCATCTTGAGCAGACCTCGGAAAGCCTAGCTTAACTACTGGTCTTAATTTTGGGGTCCATTTCTATATCGCCGTTGAAGTAGGCATTGTCGGATCCGAAAAAGCCGCTGACGTAGCTGCTCCCTGTCTCGGTCACGGCGATGCTCGAACCATAATCAAAGCCTTCCGCTCCACCCGCCTGCTTGGCCCAAAGGATATTCCCATCCGGGTCATATTTGGCCACGAAAATGTCATGCTCAGAAGGGCCGCTATTGGTAATCGTGATGCCACCAAAACTGATGCTGGAAGAGGAAAAACCTCCAGTCATATAGACGTTGCCCGTTGCATCCACTCCCACTCCAGATGCACCGTCGTTACCACTGCCTTGGGTTTGCCTGACCCAAAGGAAATTCCCCGCGCTGTCATACTTCGCAAGGTAAGCACTGAATGATCCGGCATTGGTCAGTGTGGTGCTCTCAAAGGTTAAAGTGGGGCTAGCAAACGCGCCGACGACGTAAATGTTCCCATTCCCATCCAACGCGATTCCGTTTCCTCTATCATCGCCAGCGCCTCCCGCTCGTTTGAACCAAAGAAGAGTTCCGGCGCTGTCGTATTTGGCGATGAACATATCCCAAATGCCACCGCCTGGACTGCCAGCGAAGACGCCGGTCACGTAACTGTTGCCCGCCTTGTCCACGGCGATGGCGAGCCCCTCGTCATTGTCACTGTCCCCGACTCCTTTGGCCCAGAGAACATTTCCCGTATTATCATACTTCGCAACGAACACGTCGAAAGATCCATGGTTGGTTAGGGTGATGCCGCCGAAAGTCGCACTCGGGCTTGTAAAAAGGCCGGTGACATAACTGTTGCCCGACGCATCGACCGCAATGGCTCGAGCCTCATCTGAAGCAGATCCTCCGGCTTGTCTGGCCCAGAGGAAGCTTCCGGCCCCGTCGTATTTCGCTATGAAGATACCAACTGAGCCCGCATTGGTCAGGACGACGCTTCCAAACGCCGCTTGACTGCTGGTGAAACCGCCCACGACGTGACTATTGCCCAGCCGATCCACGGCGACTCCGTAACCGATGCCCAAACTGTCGCCGCCTGCTGAGAACGCCCAAACAAACGGCGGGTTTTGAGCACAAACTGCGGGTAGGCTCCAGAACAGACCGATCAGGAGCATCAGCGCATGAATGGAAAAGCGGCCTGCTGCGATATTGGTCATGCACTATGGTATGCGGTCGCTACTCCGGCTTTCAAGCAGCTAGCCAGCACTGTGCCATCTGGCACTTTTACCGAGATGCGGATTCCGACGAATCTCGACAAATCAGTCCGGATCGCGAACTGGGCATATGCCCGCGACTACGAACGCGATGCGATGACATGGGTGCGAGCGAAGGAGATTGAACGCCTCCCGGCCAACTGGCACGAACCGCTCGCGATGCTGGTGAACTGAGGATTGGCGATTGCGGTTACTGTCGTTGCTCAGAAACTTGCCTCAAACGTCTTTGGCTGGAGATTCAGATTCTGATCGAGAGCACCGCTGATGACGAACAGCTTTGGGTTTCGTGAGAAATCGAAGACCCTGTAAAGGCAGTAGTTCACCGCATGAAGGGAAGCAAATGAGATTTCCCGGTCAGTGAGGATGAATGGAAACTTGCTCCCGCAGTTCGTGGTCTTGACTTCGATGAAACGCGGTTCTCCATTGGCATCGAATGATGCGACATCGTAACCAGCGCCATCTCCTCTTGTCTTCGAGATCCACTCGACCTTGGCCGCGAGATCGCTTCTGCCTTCATCGGAAAGCCGCTGCTTCTCATAAGCAGTGCTCAAGAAAATAGGATGTGGCCTCTCCAAACTGATACTTCTTCAAGAACGCTTCGCGGCCAATTCTGTCGAATTCTTCAACTGCTGACAGAACAGCCGCCGGGTCTGAAAAGTTACGCAGTGACATATGCCGTCGTTTTTTGATCGCGCTTTCAAGTGATTCTGGAATCGGCGGAGGCCGGGAGAAAGCAAATTCATGCCTTCCGCTGTCGCTTGCCCCCTTCCCACAAACAGGCGCATCATCCCTGCGCCTTGCATCCGCAGCCGACAAAGCAAT
Source organism: Pedosphaera sp. (assembly GCA_009695275.1). GTDB lineage: Bacteria > Verrucomicrobiota > Verrucomicrobiia > Limisphaerales > F1-12-MAGs170 > F1-120-MAGs170. The sequence continues at coordinate 2,166 of SIBF01000075.1, forward strand.
TCGCCGAAAGTCTTTCCGGACTGATCGAGCGCGTCACGTTCTTCAACGAGGAGAGCGGCTTCGCGGTGCTCAAGGTCAAGTCCAAAGGACACCGCGATCAAGTGACGGTCCTTGGTTCCCTGCCGTCGGTCAGCGCCGGTGAGTGGGTGACGGCGGAGGGACGCTGGATTCAAGACAAAGAGTTCGGCCTCCAGTTCCGCGCCGAGATGCTCAACAGCACCGCGCCGACGACGAAGGAGGGGATCGAGAAGTATCTGGGAAGCGGCATGGTCAAGGGCATCGGTCCGATCTACGCCAAAAAGCTGGTGGAGAAATTCGGTGAACAGATTTTCGAGGTCATCGAGAAGGAATCGGCGAGGCTGGAGGAGCTGGACGGCATCGGACCGAAACGCCGGAAGCGGATCAGGGATGCGTGGGCGGAGCAGAAGGTCATCCGCCAGATCATGGTGTTCCTGCACTCCAACGGCGTCAGCACCAGCCGGGCGGTTCGCATTTACAAAACCTATGGTGAGGACGCCATCGAGAAAGTCCGCAGCGACCCCTACCGGCTGGCCAAGGACATTCACGGCATCGGCTTCAAGACCGCCGACCAGATCGCGCAGAAGATGGGCATCCCGGTGGATTCGCTGATCCGCGCCTGCGCTGGTTTAAGCCACGTCCTGATCGAGGCGACCGGGGAAGGTCACTGCGCTCTGCCAGTGGAACTGCTCAGGGACGAGGCGGGCAAGCTCCTGCTGGTGGACGACAAGATCGTGACCGAGGCTCTGGATCGCACCTTGGCCAGCAAAGGCTTGGTCAAGGAAATGATCGCCGGACACGAGCTGATCTTCCTCCCACACCTAAAACGGGCGGAGGAGATGATCGCGAGCCGGATCAGGAGCCTCTCGCGTGCGCCGTCCATGTTCCCGGAGATCGATTTCGAGAAGGCGGTCATCTGGTGTCAGGGCAAGACTGGGAAGGAGCTTGCACCCAGCCAGCGCGAGGCGCTCAAGCTGGCTCTGTCGAGTCGGGCACTGGTCATCACGGGCGGACCCGGCGTCGGCAAGACCACTCTCGTCAACGCGATCCTGCTCATCCTCCGGGCGAAGAAAGTGAAGTGTCTCCTGTGTGCGCCCACGGGCCGAGCAGCCAAGCGCCTCTCCGAAACCACCGGCGTCGAAGCCAAGACGATCCACCGATTGCTCGAAGTCCAACCCGCCACAGGCACCTTCACGCGGAACGAGGGTAATCCTCTGGACTGCGACCTTCTGGTGGTGGACGAGACCTCGATGGTGGACGTGCCGCTCATGGCGAACCTGCTCCGCGCACTTCCGCCAAAGGCCAGCTTGTTACTGGTGGGCGACATCGATCAGTTGCCGTCCGTGGGGCCGGGCATGGTGCTGCGGCACATCATCGAAAGCAAAGTCGTGCCGGTGGTGCGCCTGACAGAGGTGTTCAGACAGGCGGCTCACAGCCGGATCATCACCAACGCGCACCGGATCAAGGAGGGGCAGATGCCGGAGATTGCCGCCAAAGGCGGCGAGTCGGACTTCTTCTTCATCGACCGCGATGAACCGGAACAGATCGCTGCGACGCTCGTCGAGATGGTCAAGAACCGCATCCCGGCCAAGTTCCGGCTCGATGCCATCCGCGACATTCAGGTTCTCTGCCCGATGAACCGAGGGTCGCTCGGCATCCGCGAACTCAACGTGCGGCTCCAGAACGAGCTGAACCCGGCACGAGCGGACGAGCCGGTTGCGGAGAAGTTCGGCTGGCAGTTCCGGCCAAGGGACAAGGTGATCCAGACCGAGAACGACTACGACAAAGACGTGTTCAACGGCGACATCGGGCAGATCGTGAAGATTGATCTGGTCGAGCGCGAGGTTGTGATCCGGTTCGACCAACGCGAGGTCGTTTACGATTTTGGTGAACTCGATGAGGTCTCGCTCGCCTACGCGATCACGATCCATAAGTCGCAGGGATCAGAATTTCCGGTGATCGTCACACCCTTGGCCACGCAGCAGTACCTGCTCTTGCAGCGCAACCTCGTTTACACCGGCATCACGCGGGGAAAGAAGCTGGTGGTGCTGATCGGGCAGCGGAAGGCGCTGGCGATAGCGGTTCGGAACAACAAGACGGAGAATCGGTTTTCAGGGCTGCTGGCGAGGTTGACGAACTGATGAACTGATGAACACTTTGTCGTTCCCCACTAAATCAACACCCGCAGCAGCAGATAAAGCCCACCGATCAAACCGCACCCCGCCAGCAGCGCCAGACCGAAGATCAGCACCTGAACCACGAGATTATCCGGGGAAAGCAAATGCAACCCGAACGTCAGATAAGCGGTCAGAAACCAGAGGCCGAGGAACAAGCAGCCCCCAGCACAGGAAAACGAGTGCGCTCGACAGACGCTGCAAACGGTTCATCCGGCGGACATCTGTTCGGGGGCCGCGCTGCTTCAGCATGAACTTTGAGAACGGCGAGTGCGGGTGGGTGTTGATCCACACCACGACGAGGTTCAGTAGTGCTTTGACGATTAAGTTCACAGCCGAGCTTTCGGTATGAAATCCCGGCGTGAATGTCAACGGAGGCTCAAATGCCTCAAGCTCTAATAGCCGAAACTGGCGGTCTCTGGCATGCGGATATGTCGGGCCGAGATAAAATTGAGCAACCACGCTTCACGGCTTCGTGAACAAGCTTGCCACCTTGATTTTGTTGCCCTCCACGGGTACGCGATTTAGGCTTCGCACATGAAAGCGATGCAAGCTCTCTCGGTCGCTCTGCTTGGACTTACTCTCTCCTCGAACTCCTACGCGCAGACCGGAACCACGAAAGACTCCCTGCCGCAGGTGCCAGCAGGAAAGGAGTGGAGGCTCATCTGGCAGGACGAGTTCGACGGCACCAAGCTGGACGAGACGAAGTGGAACCGCCTCGGCGACTGGAAGCGCCTTGATGGATCGCAACAGATTCAAGTGCCTTAAGATCTCTACTTCTTTCTCCGGATTGTTTGCGATACTCCCTCCAATCTAACGGTGCTGCCTGAGGATCAATTTCAATTCTGGCCGGAGATTCAATCTCGACAAGTTCTCCAAAAGTAAGCTGTTTCGAAATACCATTCTCTATCAAGGCCGGGGTTGCTGTCTGCTCCCAGTCTTGGCGATATGAAAACCAAGCAACGGGCTTAACACCATCTCGCACGTATAGCGTCGCCAAGTTAATAACGCGCGCTTCTAAAATGCTTCTCAGCCTAGATTCGGTTGTATAGTGAAAGAGTCTTTTCACGGTTTGCCGTTGGCCTTCAATGCGAACATAACGGCCTAAACAAGCCAAGCTCCGCGAACAACCCGATGGCGGGCTGCTCGGCAAGCTGGTCTTCGGTGTAGGCGTGGAGCATATCGGCTTAATCATCGCTCTTCGATTGAGCCACAGGGACAAAAGGAAACGTTCGCAGCACCGTCACGTTTTTTGGATTCACGACAATCTCGGATTCCTCACGCTCTATGAAATAGGCGAGCACGTCTGACTTGTGGCACGTCGCCTCAACAATGATTGGCGTCGAGCCATGTTGCTCTGTGGCCAAAAGAGCCCGCCTGCCGCCGCACGCGTAAGATGCAAACCATTCGGCCTTTTTTCTGTCCAGCGTCCAGGACAATCCGCGCAACCCGGCTTTGTGTCCGTATCCACGCCAGATTTCAATTTCATCCGACAATCTTGCCAACCCCTTGTGTTCCTGTTGCGTCATCAAGGATTTACGGTCTGGCCGCTTCGACTCCAAGAGGCTCAACCATTTCCGTTTGTCCGGCTGAACTACTTCGACCATCATCCAAACCTCACGGAGGAGTTGCCAATACTGCCCCGGAGACAGCCGGGGGACGATCTTCACGAACTGGTGAAACCTCTTGTGCGAGTCATAGGTCAACAGGTAGCCCCAGTAATCTTTGTTTCGGAGCCTCTGTTCACGCAATTCGTCCATTTGTTTGGATCCAGCCGCGATCAATTGTCGTACATGTGCGGAAAGCTGATTGATAGCGGCGTCCATTAGGCCTTTCAACGCGTCGGTTTTCAATTCGGATTTTATACTAGGTTCGGCTCGGGAGGCAGCGCGGGATTCAACCGCTCCAACGCCGCGCGCAGCCGGGACACCAACACCACCTCGCCCTTCGTCTCGCGCAGCAACGTGCCCGTCGCGCCGAAGGTTTCCTCCAGCGCCGACACCATGCACGATGTGCCGAGTTGAAGCCGCCTTACAGCTCCGGGCGATTCAGAAGGCGGATTAAGGCGGCGGCGTCTGCCGCTGGCAGCGTGCGAATGCACTCGAAGTCATGTGCCGCGCCGCTCGCCAAGACGAAGAAGGAGTAGCGGCGCAATTTGTCCAGGCGACCTCGCAAGTCAGCTTCGGATGAGAGGTCTGCATTCCCCAACTCCATCAGGACTCCCTGGGTCACTATGTCCAACGGCCAGAACCCGAGGTTCTGCATCGCTTCCATTATCGAGGGCGCGGTGAATCTCTCATCGCCGAAGCGAAGTTTGATGACGTGCCTCAATCTCGCGAGAAGTGCGGGCGGCCAGTCGCGTATCACTTCAGCAAACGCTTCCTTGTCCGGCTGAAGCCGGTAATGCCAAAACTCGTCCCAGAGTCTGATTTTAGGCAGTGCCATCATTGGTCGTCCTAGCACCTATTCAAAGCCGAGTTCGACCAGCAATTTTTCCTTCTCAGGCGAAAGCGTTCGACTTTTGAGGCGATCCCGCTGTTTTGTTACCCATACCCCGAGTTGTGGATTCTCCTGCCACTTCACCGGCACACGACAATTGCCGAAACGTTCTTTGTAGGCTTTGAGCTGCTCGAAGCGAGTCGCCCATTCCTCTTTGCGAATGTCAGAACGCCAAACGAATCCGATTTCATCGAGCCGCCGCTGCCGTTCGGGATGCAGAGTTCCACTCTTACGGTTTTGCCGTTGATTCCTCACCCAGTTGCTGAGTTGCGGGTTCTCGCGCCACTTCGACGGGACGGCAAAATCGCCATGAGTTTCTTTGTGTTGGAGAAGTTCATCGAACCGAGCCTGCCATTCCGCGCTTATTCCGTCCCCGTCTATGAGTACCTTGCGACTGGATGCCCAAACAAAACCGAGAGCGTCGAGTTTTGCAATGCGGTCCGCTGAAAGCGTCCCCTTGTTTCGCTGCGTTCGCATTCTGTTCACGAAGCGACCGAGTTTTGGGTTCTCCGGATAGTTCAGCGGTATCTCGCAGTTACCTTCCTTCGCCTTGTAGGCCGCAACCTCGGCGAGGCGGTCTTCCCACGTTCCGACATCGTGGCTTTTCCAAGTCACGCCGAGCGCGTCCAGCTGGCGCACTTCCTCGTCAGACATCTGGCCTTTTTTCCGCCGCTGCCGTTGGTGATTGACCCAAAAGGAGAGTTTGACGTTTTCCTTCCAGAGGCGCGGCACATCTCCATTACCGTGCTGCGTGTAATACTTTTTCAGGCTGCCATACATTTCATCCCACCGACGATCCGCTATTTGTGAGTTCCAAGAGAATCCAAGCGCGTCGAGTTTCCCCTTTCGTTCTGCATTAAGCTTTCCACCAGCCAGAAGCGAACGCTGCGCGTGGACCCATCCAAGCAAGGCAGTGTCGGCACCAGCTACCAGACCGATTTCGCAATGGCCGTGCTTCAGTTTGAATCGCTTCAACAGTTCGAAACTCTCCACCCACTTCTCCTCACGCGCATCCCAGCGAAAGCCAAGTTTGACGAGCAGGCTTACCTGCTCCGCCGTCATTAAATCGACAAACCCATTTTGTTTGAATGTGCCTTTTCGGCGTTGCCGTTGAATCCAGACCCAACTCGCCAGTTTGGTGTTGGCATGCGTTCGCGGGACGTGCGGATTGCCGTGCTCCCGCGTGTAACTCTCAAGTTCGCGATACCAATTCATCCAAGTTTCTTGGCCCTTTTGTTCCTGCCAGTCCCACACGAACCCCAAACCATCCAACCGCGCAATCTGCTTGTCGGACAATGCACCTTTCGCACGGCGCGTTCGCTGGGCGCTTACCCAACTCCCAAGCGAGCTGTCTTCTTCCCAATACGCTTCAACATTGCAGTGACCGAACCGTTCCTTGAAAGCCACCAGCTTCCCGAAGTATGTGTCCCAAGAAGAAAAGAGGCTCTCAAAGCATCGGGTGGTCACGGCGGAACGAAGCGCCTCAAGACCAATTTGGATTCCAAAAATGTCCACACGGTCCGCAAATCGGCTGTCGTCGAAACTCTTCCCGCGTCCCTTCTGCTCGCCCATGTATCGAATGAGTTCGGCGAGGACATCATCCTGTTCTTGGAGTGAGTGCAGGACATCCCAAATTTCATCGAAGGCCGAACGGCTGACGGCGGCTTCGACGGTCTCATCGGCAGCCTGTTCGACGTAAAGCGGCACAAGCACGTAGCCGGTGGTTTTTCCCGGCGAGCGGCGCATGGCGCGGCCAGTGGCTTGCACGATGTCCACACGGCTTCGCCTCGGAGAGAGGAACGCGACCATGTCCACGGCAGGAACGTCCACGCCTTCGGTGAGGCAGCGGGCATTCGACATAACGGCGCGGGCTGCCGCCCGGAAGTCACGCATTTCACGTTCGCGACGGGCAGTCGGCATCGTGCCGTTGACGTGGAACGTCTCGAACTCCGGCAGGTGAGTGCGAATACCCTCGCTGCCATCGGCAACGAACGAGGCAGCGGATGCCACTGTTCTGTGAAAGGTGAACGCCTTGCTCGCGCCGTATTTCTCAACGGCGTCTCGGAGCGCGATCTGGTTGGCGACTTGACGAGCGCGGACAGCGTCGCCGTTCACCAGCACATCGCCACGACTGAGAAGTTCATTGGTCACCATCTCGGAAGTGATGACGGAGATGATGACCTTGTAGCCGCAGATGATGCCGCGTCGCGCCGCTTCCGCGAAAGCCAGGCGATACGCCTGCGGTCCGTAAACGTCGGGACGGTCCATCGAAAAGACGAGTTGCGCATCGCCTTCGCCGTCTCGCTGGTGCGGATTGTAGTGACGCGGTGTGGCAGTGAGGAACAGGCGCTTGCGGATGGGCAGGTTGGCGTCTTCGAGAGCGAAGGCGAAGTTGCGGCCTTCGCGGCCAGCGGTCTTGTGTGCTTCGTCGAACACGGCCAAGTCGAACGCCTCACCTGGTTTCAATGCCGCGCCAACTACTCGCGCCGACTGATAGGTGGAGAAGACGACTTTCGTGCCGGAGAAAGGCGCGTCGAGGAAGTCACGCACGCTCGCAGTATCGGTGGAGACTTGGAAATCGAGGTCGGATTGCGCCGTGGTAATTGAATCCAAGCCGTCCTTCACCGTGGGGTCGGAGCACACGCACAGATAGGCGAGGCTGGGTAGGCTCGATTCACGCAGCCACTCATGAAGGACTTGGCGCAGAAGGGCGAGCGAGGGAAGAAGAACCAGAATCCGGGGTGCTTGCCTGCGCTCGGCGACCCAGAGCGCGACGAGCGTCTTGCCCGTGCCACAGGCCATAATGGCAGAAACGCGGTCGTGGGTTTCCAGCGCGGGCAGCAGTGCGCCCAGCGCCTCGGTCTGGTGCGGTTGCGGCTGCTTCTTCGGCGCAATGAAAGCCGCGTCAGCCAACCATGCTTCGATAGCGCGAAAGTCATCTGCTTCCAGTCGGTCCAAGTCCGAGCCACGAATACAAAAGAAGCCCTGACGCTCGTTCAGCACCGAGGGCAACTCCTCGCAATTGGTAAGGAGAACCCGGCTGCGGATTTGCGGGCTGTCGGCCAAGCCCATGAACGTGGACAGTTCACGCCAAGTCAGAGCTGGCCGGTTCGTGCGGAACTTCACTTGGTATGCGTTGAAGTTTCCGAGTAGCGTTTTGAACACCCCATCAACACCGTAATCTTTCGTCGCGAGGCCGAGCGTCTGGAGGATTTGAGTCGGAACGGCAGTCAGCGGCCAAACATTCGCGGCATCGTGCTTCCGTTGTGTCGCCAAATACGCTTCAGCGAATACCTCGAAGGCATCGCCGCGCGACTGTTCATCCGGCAAGGTAGCGACGCGCGTTTCCAATTCCGCAAAGGTCGTCACGCCAGCAAAGAGATTTTGCCGAACGAATGATGCTGCCTTTGGATGTTGGGCCTTCGGCATGGTGGCGTTAGTTTTCGGCGTTGACGTTGAACGGCGGGTTGGCGAGGACGAAGTCGAAGCGGCCGGTGGCGTCGTGCGTGACGGGACAATATCGAATGACGAATTTCGAGTGGCGAACTGGGGGAAGTCTGAAAGCCGAATTGCGGATGGTGAAGGAATCAGTCATTTCCACCTCTCGCAGTTTTCTTGGACGCAACAGTGATGGCTACGAGTTGGTCTGCCTCGTCCTCAAGCCGGTCAAGTTCAGGGAAGCACTGCGGTTCGGGTTTCACAATGCCAAGTTGCGAAATATCCCGGAGCATTCCGAGCCAGAAACCTGATTCGTCCGCTTCCTCTTCCACCGTGCCGAGTTTTGAGATGAAGTCGGCCTTAGATTTCGCGCGGCAGGCCGACCGGTAGTTCGCAGCCGTGGAACTCAACGACCGGATGACTTGGCCGATGGCGTGCCGCGTTTCGAGTGTTTGCGGCAGCCCGGAGCAGAGCTTGATTACGTCGAGCGCAAACTTCTTCGTCCGCTTTTTCAGTTCTTCACTCATGGAAACTCAATTCGACATTCGCACTTCGCACTTCGCAATTCTCCCTGCCGCCCGATCCGCACGCGGGGTCGAGGATGCGCCCGTGGTAGGGTTCGATGACTTCGGTGAGGAGGCGGACGATGCTGCTGGGGGTGTAAAATTCGCCGCCGCCCTGGCCCTCGCTCATGGCGAACTCGCCGAGGAAGCATTCGTAGATGCGCCCGAAGGCTTCGTAGTCCAGCGAGGCGGGGATCTCGGAGACTTTCTTGAGCAGTTCCTTGAGGAGGGTGCTGGTGAAGAGGTTGTAGGTCTTGGGCAGGACGCGATGACCGGCTCTTCAAAACCGCCATTGATGATCAGCTCCGCTTGCACGCGGTAGGTCATTAGGACCAGCAAGAAAAAAGACCACAGCATCGGCGGAAATGCTTTCATTTGACTGGTCGTGATCGAAAGAGATCGAATGGAACTTTTGCGGACTTGATGGCACAGTTGCAATGATGATTTTCGCCAATCGATCCAAAGCCCTCATCAGAGCCACTATGAAAAGCTCGAAACAAGCACTCAGGAAATCGTCACCTCAGTCTTTTCGAGAAGCCAAGACGGGCACGGACAAGAGATTGCTTCTCGGATTGCGCGCGGAACTTGAGGGGTACATGCACATCAAACCTCCCCGGAACTGCCCCCAATACGAGCGGATGACGGTCGCGCAAATCAGCCAGCGCATTCAGGACGACATGGAAGAACTGGTTGCGCGAGCCCACCCCGATGCCACCGAGGAATGGGGCAAGAAGTTCGCTCCCAACTGGTGGTTGAATTGCGGCATTCCTAATAATAAACGATGCCGAATTTTCGATGAAACTCTCGCCACGAAACTACGTCCTGGTCTTTGGGGAGAGATCAATTCGAGTGATCCAAGCAAAGCGCGAAAGGCACAGGATGAACTTCAGGAACTCTTGAAGACTGAAACAGCAGCAGAGCCGAAGCACGCAGCAGAAGCACTGGCTTTCTTGACGAAGCAAGCAACGACCTGGCTCGAAAACCTGTTTGTTAAGCGGGAGGCTCTCATGAAGGAAGTTGCGAAAGGGTTTTCGCAGTGGCCGGTGAATCTGGGTGTCCGTGTGAAAGTGAGTAACAAGGGAGGGCGTAAAGAACTCAAGCAGGTAATCACACGCCGGGATTTTGCCGAAAGCTATCTGAAAAAGCTGGGGGTGAATCAAGACACGAGATGGCCTGAATCGGGATTCAGTGGCGTTGATCGCAGCTATCCCTTTCACATTGCGGCCAGAGGTATTTACCGGGATCTGCTGATGATGAAACGTAATCCGAGAGGTCACTTTGAGAAAATGACGCCTTGGGCGAAGCAACTGATCGTCCTGCCAGAACCGATGACGAAGGGGAACGCGATGAAATGGTGGGCGGTTGCGAAGACCTGGCTTGATGAGCAATGGGACTTAAACCGAGAGGCCTTTGAACCACTTGTTCAGCAATGCTGCTCCCAAGGCAAGCAGCTTACCGAGGCAGCTCTGTTTGAGTCGGAACATAGACCTCGCGTGATCGATCTGGGCTTGAAGAAGGCATTCCTCGCGCTCGCAAAATCTGACGACTTGTAGCGAGCAGGCGACAATTCGCTACAACAGATACTTTAGCCTTTAAGTGGAATAGGTGTAATTAGTTCAGGCAAATGAACTCAAATTCATTCGCCAGACAACCGGTGGGCGGCGTTGCCGCTGCCCCGAACACCACTCCGACTACTCGCCGTCTCAGCCGCACGGAACTTACCAACAACCTTCTCGCGCCATCCGAGTCGTCCTCGGAAAGGATTCGGGGTCTCCTTAGTCGGGGCCAGGTAGCCCAACAACTCGGAATGTGCGCTCACACTGTTCAGCGGTTGACTAAGCGTGGATTGTTACCCGCGCTCGTGTTCAATCGGCGGTTAATCAGGTATCGCGCTGAAGACGTGGATCGGTTTATTCAGGGTGCCACCGCCGGAAAAAAGGAGGCGCTGTGAACGAGAAACTTGTGACGGACCAGGTGGCGATGTCTCCGCAGCAGATCGCCTCTTCCATCTTGGGGCGGATCGAGTGGTACAATCAGACGGCGGGCTACTGCCGCTGCCCGGGCGAACACCTCCACACACACCCAACCGGCGATTGCGACTGCATGGTCCATCTTGATCTGACGCCAACGATTTACTGCTTCCACGCCAGTTGCAAAGACCTCGTTGCGGAGACAAACGCAACACTTAGGAAAGCACTTCGCTCCGGCTCGCCGGGGACTGCGGCCCCAGTCCGGATCACGAAAGAGGAGCGGGCACTTTGGGCCGAACGCGACCGGTTGCGGGCGCTGGCCCGGCGCGCGGCGGTGTCGCGCTCTTCTATTCTGGCCCAACATGCTCACGATCCGACGGATCTGCTTTCTCTTTCACCGACGCTGATCCCAGCAAGCGCAGGCGAGCAATTTCAACTCCTTGTCCGGCTGTTCCAGCCGAGCGATGTCGTCTGGATCGGTCGTAAATACGATTCGTGTGACTCAGATGCCACCGAACGAAGGAAGATACAGTGTCGTAAACACTTTCGGATCGCCGCCGAGTGGCTTCAATCGCCCGCAGCGCCTGAGCAGTTCACCTGTCCGAGCGTGTTCAAGCCCGGCGTTCACAGCCGGTCCAACAAAAACGTTGTAGGCAACCCGTTCCTCGTCGTTGAGTCGGACAGTCTCTCGAAACCGGAAATCTGCGGCGTCTTCCGTTGGTGCCAGCAGTTCATGCGGCTCCGTGCCGTCGTGGACACCGCTGGGAAAAGTCTGCACGGGTGGTTCGATTCACCCTCTCCTCTCGACCAAGCTGAATTGCGGGCGATGCTGCCAGTGCTCGGTTGCGACCCCTCGATGTTCAAAAAATCGCAACCGTGTCGTTTGGCTGGTGCGATGCGAGACGGACGACTCCAGCGCCTGCTTTACCTGGATCTGGAGGCGCACCGATGAGTGCGCCAAGCAATTTTCTTCCGCCGTTTCCGGCCTATTTCGAGCCAGAAACTGGAAAGTACTGGATTCAAGATTCGAGCGGCCGATGGATCAAAATCGATCTGACCAGCTTGAGACTGCATTTGAAAAAGGCGGGGTTCTCCACCAACCGACGAGACGATGATCCGCTGTCTTCGATCGATGCCGAAATTCTCCGCATCCAGGTCGAAGCGAATCTTGCTTACGCTGGTCCCCTGGCTGGATTTCGGGCGGGCGTTCACTTGATTTGCGAGAATCGCGTCCTCGTGACCACTTCTCCGACTTTGATTGAACCCAAATCCGGCGAGTGGCTGGTGCTCTCCCAATTCTTGTTGAATCTGCTCACCTCTGAAGGGGTCGATCAACGGCCTTATTTTTTTGGGTGGTGCAAGGTTGCATTCGAGGCTTTGCGGCTGGGCATCCGGCGACCAGGTCAGGCGCTGGCCTTCGCTGGCCCCCGGGGGTGTGGCAAGTCCCTGCTGCAAAATTTCATTACCATCTTATTCGGTGGGCGAGTTGCGAAGCCCTACCGCTACATGATCGGCTCTACGAATTTCAACGGCGAACTCCTCGGCACGGAACACCTCATGATCGAAGACGAAAGCGCATCCACGGACATGCGGTCGAGGAGACACTTCGGGTCACGCATCAAGGATGTCACCGTCAATCAGGTTCAATCCTGTCACCCCAAAAACCGGCAGGCAATCTCACTCACTCCTTTTTGGCGGCTAACCATTTCGGTCAACGACGAGTCGGAAAACCTGATGGTTCTCCCCCCCATCGACGAGTCTCTTGAAGACAAGATCATTCTTTTCAAGGCTTACAAGTTGCCCCTGCCCCTGCCCACCGGCACGGATGCGGAACGGGAAAGGTTCTGGGAGACGCTGATCGGGGAACTCCCGGCGTTCCTGCATTTTCTGGTCAATTACCAGATTCCCGAGGAACTCAAAAGCGAGCGATTTGGCGTGACCCATTTTCATCATCCGGAGCTGCTGCGGGAACTGGGTCTGCTCTCCCCAGAGAACCGGTTGCTGGCGCTGATCGACGGTGAAATCTCCTTCAGACAAGAAAACTGTGTGAGTTTTAATGAAGATTCGGGGAGCAACGAACCCAGGACCTGGGTTGGAACCGCTGAGAAGCTCGAAGGCCGATTGTGCGCGCACGACTCCACGAATTCTCACCAAGCGCGGCTGCTGCTCTCCTGGACCAACGCCTGCGGTACTTATTTGGGACGCCTAGCCAGATCCCGTCCGGACCGGGTTAGCGAGCGGCGCACGAACTCTGCGCGCCTCTGGGAAATCCAGCCCCCCTGCCCAGGGGGGACATCCCGCGCCCCAGGGGACGAATCCGTGACGCCGTGACACCAAGTTTTCTATTTCAATGAAAGAAAAGTACAAGAATAAGGCCTACCCCCAGCTTGGAACCAGCAAACTGGGCGTCACGGTGTCACCGGGCCAAGCCCGGCATGGCTCCCCTCACGGCGTTTTCACCCCTTGGAAGAACAGCGTTTCAAATGGTCGTCCTCTCTCACCAAGCCTGGAAGTGCTCCAAAAAGTTCGCAACTCCACAAGCCAATTATGAGAAACCGAAAAAACCACATCGCCGAATCAGATAAACTCACAGGGGTCCTGATCGAAGGCACCAAATTTGTCGCTCACGACGGGCTGCTGTTTGTTCACTCCAAAAGCATACCCCTAAGCCATCGGCTGGGGTTCTTGGTGCTGCTCGGGACAGCGGACGAGGATGTTGTAATAAAGTCATTTCCAGGAGAGCCGTCGTGGTCAACAGGCTATGTGCGAGCCTGCCTCTTGGAAAAATGGCTTGGCATCCCCACCCCGAGCAAATTGCTTCAAATCGCTGCTGGAAGACTTGGGTGCGGAATATGAGGAATTCTAAGCGGGCGACCGCAAGCCAGTTGAGGATCGTCAGACAGTCTTACTTGAACGGCGACGGTTCTTTGAGGGCCTTGTCCGAGGCTCACGGTATCCCGAAGCGCACGTTGGAGCGTCATGCTCAGCGCGGACGGTGGCGCGAGGAGCGGGACCGGCTTGGCGGAATCGTGACGCAATCGGCGGCGGAAGTGGCGGCAAAGGAGTACGGATCGTCGCTTGCCTTGGACGCAACCTCGCTCGTTTCCAGGACACTTCAGGAGGCCAAGAAGTGGATGGATCGCATTGAACACCTGGCGGAATCCCCCGATCTCGACGCAGATTCCGTTCGCAAGTTGGTAGCGGCCTGGCGAGCGTCCGTTGGAGCTGGGCGTGAGGCGCTGCGATTGGACGCCCCGGAGTCATCGGTGATGATAAACGTCTTCAGCCGCCCCGTGGAAATCTCAGCGGAGCCAATTCACCAAAAAACCCTATCGAATAATGTCGAATGAACACCTCTTGTTCAAGTGATCGCAGCGATCGATTTTTGAGATTGAAGGAAGTGCAAACGATGCTCGGCGTCAGCCGCTCGACGGTCTGGCGTTGGCACGCAGAACGAGGATTAAGGATCGTGACGGTTGGTGCTGTGACCCGGATCCGTGCAAGTGATCTGGAGACGTTCCTCAAACGCCACGAATCAAATCCCATAGTTGGCGAGGCAACGCGCGGGGGCGTGTCTTCCGCATTGCTCCTGGCCCAACCACCAACTGCTCGTTCGGGTAGCGAATGCGCGGAGACTATTTCTTGAGTGCTGCGGAGACGATCGCGTTGCGGAGCCAGTCGGCCCTGGGCTTGCCGGAAGCGCGAATGGCTCCAGCCACGTTCTGCGCCTCTTCCGTTCTCAATCGTACAGAGAACATTTCTCCCAAAGCGCTTTTTTTTGGCAGACGCGGCCTGCCCATTTTCTTGGTCATTAAACAGACTTTCCGTTTACAACAAGTGCTTGACGAAATCTTAGTTTACGTTTACATAAAGTCCAGTCTTGAGAAAATATCAAGGCTGCCCCCATTTCCAGAAGAATGCCCGCACGTCTCTGGAAAGGTTAGTGACCAAAGACACCCGGCTGTAACCGGGGCGGGCAATGAAAGGTTAGCAATGAAAATAGACTCGTTTCAAGCCCCCAAACCAGACCGACAAAACCGGTCGCTCCAGATTGAAGCCGTTGGTGATTTCGCTCGTGGTGAAATCAAGCCAAGGATTCGACTCCACGGTAACTGGCTGGAAAGGGCCGGTTTCAAGCCCGGCCATCGCGTTGAAGTTCGTCTCGATCGACCCGGAACTATGACGCTCAGCTTTCTTGAGCTGGCAAAGGAGGTCTCGCTGTGAACATTACCAGCACGGGAATCAAGCGGCCCCATGCGAAGTTTGAGCGTCTCGGCGAGTGCCTTTATCGGAAGGGGGGCGCGATTTACGCCCGCGTGCGGGTGAACGGAAAACTTAATTGGCGAAGCACTGGCACAGACAATCCCGCCGACGCGAGAAAGTGGCTCAAGAAGTGGCGGAACGACGGCTGGCTTATCGCCAACGGCATTGAGCCAAAAGGGGTGGTTTTGCAACGGCAGCGGGTAAGCGCTCAGGAAATCATTGACGCTTACGTGAAGGCTGGCTTTCCCACGCGCAAGATGCGCCCGAAGTCGCCTTACACGGTCAAAAACGAAAAGTACTGCGTCAACCCTGTCCTTGAGTACTTCGGTCAGATGCCAGCGGCTTCGCTCACGCTGGGGGATTGCGACAAGTATCTGGCTTGGCGATCTAGTGGCGGTTACGTGGCCAAGTTCACCGTGCGGGGCAAGCCGCAAACGATGCAAACTCGCGGTGGTAATCGGGCAGTGGACTTGGAACTTGTCGTTCTGGGAAACGCGCTAAATCTGGCCGTGCGCCGAGGCGTCCTGAGTTCAAATCCATTGGTTGGCCGCAGCCGTTACACTTGCGCCTCAGAGATTCGCCATTGCCGCGAAGTCGCGCCGACACCTGGCGGCTTGGGCAAGATCGAAGGGTGGTTCCGGGGCAGGAACGAAGCTGGCGTGGCCGACACGGTTTGCTTCCTCGCTTACAGTGGTCTGCGGATTGGCGAGGCGTTGGCGATGGAATGGGAAATGGTGGATTGGTCGGAGGGAATTCTGCATGTAAAGCGCGAGAAGAAGGGAATCACGCCTTGGGTGCCGATCCTGAGCGAAATGGAGGCGTTGCTGCGTGACATGCAGAAGCGGGCGACAAGCTACCTGCTGTTTCCTTCGCCTTTTGAACCGGGCAAGCCTGCCGATGCTTCGGCCATTCGCCGACGGCTGAAAGCGGCTTGTGCGGCGTTAGACCTCGGCCACGTAACGCCCCACGGCCTGCGGTCGTACTTCGTGACGCAGGCGAGAGAAAGCGGCCTGAGCGACGCAGAAATCGCCATGCTGATTGGCGACAAAACAGGCCCGGCGATCATCGCGCACACTTACGGCGACGTACGGCCCGATCACCTGATGAAGCAGGCGCATCGGATACGGCTGACAGCAGCGCAGCCCGCGAGCGCGTCAAAGGAAGCGAGTAGTATCGGGAGTAGTAACACGTCCCCGCATGTCACTACCGGTTTCACGCTGTCGCATTAGAGAGGACGCGACGTGGAAAGCCCGTGTTTACAGGGATTTGATGCACTTTTGCGCGACATGCTGAGACACCAAGAAACAAGTCCGGGATTACTTCGGATCAGAAGGTTGCAGGTTCAAGTCCTGCCGGACGCACCATGTTTGCTGAGCATTTCTTAGTTTTTCTCAAACCCCTTCCGCTCCGTTTCTTGGGAGTAGTCCCGTTTGTATGCCCACCCCTGTTGAAATCCCGACGTGAGAAAAAACTGCTATGGGGTCAACGCCAGCTCACGCTCGGAGAGGTGTCGGCCTTTGCCAGCGCGGTATGGCCTAGCCCTTGGCCCTCTGGAAGCATGTAATTTGCGCTGGCGGCGGCAGGGGAGGGCGAATTCTATCTCAATTCGAGACAGGACCGGAAACGTCCTTTGGTGTCTTGAATCTATACAAGTCGGCGAGTTCACGGCTGAGGACTTATCACATGGCATTACGATCTAAGATGTTGATAGAATTCGCTTTGCGTGAGGCGATTCGATCTGAATTGCGACGTGGGGTAAGACTTGCTTGGCACGTCCAGCGACCAGTAGTACCAAACGACAATCTATAACTCCTATGCGATCACCATTCGCTCTGACCATCCTCAGCCTGCTAGCATGCAACCTGTCCGCAAGTGCCCTTTCCTACACCATCAATGAAGATTCGAACATCCGGTTGGATTTCACAATCCACTGGGATAAGGTGGCACCCGGAGAAGAAATCGAAAACTTACCCCCGGCTGAAGGTGTGGAGGGGTCTTTTCTCATGGTGCATGATCATTTGGATTCACTGGATCCGTTCCTTTATTTGGCATTTAGCGATGAGCAGACTGGTTTTATCATTGATTTGGTGGACGGTGGTAGATCGTTTGGCGAGTTAGTAGGTTTTAATGGGGTGCAGAGTTTCCCGGAACAGGAAGATCAAACGACCTACGCATACAGATTCGTTTTTGGTAGTTCGCTGCCGGCGGTTGTCTCGGATAGCGGCAACACACTTTGTCTCCTGGCGGGAGCAGTCAGTGTTTTAAGTTTGTGTGGGCTTCGCCGGGCTCGGTCGGTCAATCCTCGCGTCGAATAACCCAACCTGGCTGCGCCGGGGTCGTTATCTGCGGATGATTCGGAAATAGGACCAGTCTTTGGCGCTGGTCGTGGTGGTTTCGTAATCATGCACCTGATATCGCTGGCTCATCAGCCAGCCAAAGGTGCGCTCCACTTCCCAGAGGCGGGACAGCCCCAGAAAGCCTCTCAGATTATCTGAGCGATTAACCATTTCGAACTTCAGCTCGCGCCGGAAGGTTTGGACCCATCGGGCAAACGCCGCAGTGGTTTAGCCACCGTCCACCCCCTTTGGTGAATCCATCAATTCCAGCTATTGCCGCGACGCACTTCGTCGTTGTTACCCTTCTTGTTCGCCTGGCACCCGAATCCGTTCTGGAAATGGTGGCGGAAAATCGCGCCCTGCAACTTGTGCTGTGCCTTTGTCGTGTTTTACAAAATGAGGCTTGTTGCAAAAACCAGCTTTCAATCGCCGACCGCTCTGCTTACATCGCCGTCATGAACACCAGCGACGAGATTGAGCTTCTCGCACGCTGCCGTCGAGGAGACGCCGGCGCCTGGGACGAGTTGTTTGACCTGCACTACGCGGCAGTGGGGCGTTTCGTCTTTCAGCTTGGCTCCGATTTCACTCTCGATGATTCCGAGGAAATCAGCCAGGAGACCTTTCTGGCCGCGATCCGCAATTTGAAATCCTTCGATGGTCGGAGCCGGATTCAAACATGGCTTTTTCGCATCGCGGCGAACAAAGCCCATGACCATCGCGGACGCCATCGGGCTGCCAAACGCGGCGGGGGCCAGACTCCTGTTTCGCTGAATGCGGAGGATTCCGAAACCGGACTCCCGATTGATCCACCCAGCGACGCGCCCAGTCCAGATGCATTTCTCCTGTCGAGCGAACGGATGGAGATCATCCGACAGGCGGTCGATGATCTTGGGGATTCTTGCCGGGAGGTGATTGAATTGCGGTATTTCGCGGATCTCGGGTATGCAGATATTGCCACCGCGCTAAACCTCAACGTGAAGACCGTCAGCTCGCGCTTGAGTAAATGCCTCGACCGACTGCAGACCTCCATCAACCACATGACCAAACTGGATAAAATTTCACCATTCTCCGTCTAACCCCCTGTATGGCTTCCGGACCACAACATGGCATCGAACAGGAATTGCGGGCTTTCGCGCGGCAGCGCAGGAAAGCAGCGGGCGATTCGATTGAACTCCATCCCGCGACCCGAAAGTTGCTTCAGGACGAAGTGGCGCGTTTGGTGGCTCCGGCTCCCCTGGTGCCTGAGTCAAGCGAACCCGCCCCGACACGCGCAAATTGGCTGGCTGGATTCTGGCTGCGATTTACTTTCGCCGGCACCGGGCTGTGCATCCTGGTCTTGGCGATGATCTACTGGTTTCCGAAAGAACCCGAGCCACAATTGCAACTGGCGCAATCCTCCACCGAGCGCGCCGCTGCGTCTGCTCCCGCAATCGCTGAGATTTCTCCGCCTCAACAACCGAATCCAGCGGGCGCGCCGCCGGTCAGTGACAAGTTTCTGGCCTTGTCCGCCTCAGAATCGCGCGCGGAAGTTCTCATTGACCCAATCTCCGCATTCAATCAACCAGCCAGGCCGGCAGGTCAAGCGTTGCCGATCGAGCAACAGTCCCCCAAAGTGGAGCTGGCCCGGGAATCCAACGAAACCTTTGCTGAAAAGAAATCCCAGATCGCTGCCGTCGCCGCAGATCCTCAGCCCGTGTTGCTGGCTGAGAAACCTGCCGTTACGCCCAAAGCTGAGAATCTTGTGCTCGCGAAAAACGCCACGCCCGCCCCCCAACCGATCACTGCAGCGAAGCCTCCCGTGGCGAACGTTTCGCCAAGCCGTGGAGCTGCAGTGAGCGATTCGCAGGTGGACTCAACCGTCACTGTTTGGTCGCTGACCAGCGTTAATCCACGCGCCGGACTCCGACGGAACTTCAACTCCCCGCCACTCCCGCGCGTGCTTCGCTCCTTCCGGGTGGAAACTGCCGGGCGCACTATTCGATTGATCGATGAAGATGGGTCCACTTACGAAGGCAGCTTCGATTCAAATGCCACGCCACTCTCGCTGGCATCGACACCCGCAGTGAGTGCTTCGCAACTTCAATATCGAGGTGCCAATCCCGCTGACGGGGCGCGGAAACAATCAGAGTCGCTGCCGACCTTTACCGTGCGCGGAAGACATCTGGCATCAAAACAGGAGGTCA
>SIBF01000076.1 GCA_009695275.1 Pedosphaera sp.
AGTCTCTGAAACACGAACCTGACAATAAAGTTGCGATAAACGAGCTTGCCTATATTGCCCATCTGCGAAGCGGAGGGCGTTCAACCTCTGCGAATTTGACAACGGGCGCGCCCAACCCTGCGGGCAAATGCGCAAGTTGCGGACGGGACATCACTGGGGAGAGCCATATTGAAGAAAGGAACGGCAAATCTGTTGTCATATGCAAGACCTGCGATATGACCGAGACCAAATTGAAGAAATGGTGGGAGGTTTGGAAATAGCACACACCGAAATAATCGTTAAACCAATTCACAACCCCCGCAACTTCCGTATCAACACCGTCGGTGACTTCGTCGCGACCAGGTAACGGCGAATCGCGAGGTGTATCTGCTGCTCAAGGTGTCCGTGCCCGAATCAGATTCGACACCCCACCCCGGCCCTCTCCCCGGTCGAGGCGGAGAGGGAGTCAGAAGCGGCGGGCAAAAGACGGAGGGAGTCCGGGTGATTGATTGGGAGCAGCCGGCGAACAATGATTTCCTGCTGGTCAGCCAGTTCAGCGTCACCGGCCCGCTCTACACTTGCCGCCCGGATTTGGTCGGCTTCGTCAACGGCCTGCCGCTGGTGGTCATCGAGTTGAAGAAGCCAGGCGTGCCCGCGCGCGCGGCGTTCGACGAGAACCTGACGCACTACAAGGCGGAGATTCCGCAGCTCTTCTGGTTCAACGCGCTGCTCATCGCCTCGAACGGCACGGACAGCCGCGTCGGCTCGCTCACGGCGGATTGGGAGCGGTTCTTCGAGTGGAAACGCATCGAGCGCGAGGACGAGCCGCGCCGGGTGTCGCTGGAGGTGATGCTGCGCGGGACGTGCGACCGGGCGCGGTTGCTCGACCTGGTGGAGAATTTCACGCTGTTCTCGGAACACAAGGCTGGGCTGGTGAAAGTCATCGGGCAGAATCACCAGTTCCTCGGCGTGAACAACGCCATCGCATCGATGCTGGCGGCGCGCAAGCTGGGGCACGGTCGCGGCGGCGTGTTCTGGCAGACGCAGGGCAGCGGCAAGAGTTTCTCGATGGTGTTCTTTGCGCAGAAAGTGCTGCGCAAGGTGGCGGGCAACTGGACGTTCGTGGTCGTGACCGACCGCGTGGAACTGGACGACCAGATTGCCAAGACGTTCAAGGCCACCGGCGCAGTGAGCGAAGCCGAGGGCGACCAGTGCCACGCCGCGAGCAGCGCGCATCTGCGGGAGTTGCTGCGCGGGAATCATCGCTACGTCTTCACGCTGATTCACAAGTTTCAGACGCCGGAACTGCTCTGCGACCGGCCTGATGTCATCGTGCTCACGGACGAGGCGCATCGCAGCCAATACGACACGCTGGCTCTGAACATGCGCGCGGCGTTGCCCAAGGCGCTGTTCCTCGCCTTCACC
Source organism: Pedosphaera sp. (assembly GCA_009695275.1). Taxonomy (GTDB): domain Bacteria; phylum Verrucomicrobiota; class Verrucomicrobiia; order Limisphaerales; family F1-12-MAGs170; genus F1-120-MAGs170. The sequence continues at coordinate 1,405 of SIBF01000076.1, forward strand.
GGCACACCGCTCATTGCTGGTGAGGAACGGACGAAGGACGTATTCGGCGATTACGTTTCCATCTACGACTTCCAGCAATCCGTCGAGGATGGCGCGACCGTGCCGCTCTTCTACGAGAACCGCACGCCGGAGTTGCAGCTCGTGAACCCGGATCTGAACGAGGACATCTACAATCTCATCGAGGCGGCGGAACTCGATCCCGAACAGGAAGCGAAACTTGAACGAGAGTTAAGCCGGCAATATCACATTCTCACCCGCGACGACCGCCTGGAGACGGTGGCCCAGGACATCGTGCGACATTTCCTCGGACGCGGCTTCGTCGGCAAAGCGATGGTGGTGTCCATCGACAAGGCCACGGCGCTCAAGATGCACGACAAGGTGCGGAAGCATTGGGCGGCGGAGCGGGAGCGAGTGCAGAAGGAACTGGCGGCCTACAACATCACGCCGGAGCGGAAGGCGGAGTTGTCCAAACGTCTGGACGTGCTCAGGACCACCGACATGGCCCTGATCGTGTCGCCCGGCCAGAACGAGATTCCGCTGATGAAGAAGCTCGGACTCGACATCGAAGCGCACCGGAAACGGATGAACGACGAGGCACTGGATGAGAAATTCAAAGACACCACAGACCCGCTGAGGATCGTGTTCCTGTGCGCCATGTGGCTGACCGGCTTCGACGCGCCGAGTTGTTCCACCGTGTATCTCGACAAGCCGATGCGGAATCACACGCTGATGCAGACCATCGCGCGGGCGAACCGTGTGTTCCCCGGCAAGCACAGCGGCATGATCGTGGATTACGCCAACGTCTTCGCCTCGCTGGAGAAGGCGTTGGCGATTTACGGCGCGGGCAAGGACGGCAAGAACCCGGTCAAGGACAAGCAGAAGCTGGTCGCGGATTTGCGTAAGGCGATTGACGCGGCGACGACCTTCTGTGCCACGCGCCAGGTAAACCTTCCGGCGATGGAGCAACTTCCCACTGGCGACAAGCGGCGGCTTGATCGGTTGGATGAAGCGGTCAACGCGCTCATCTCACCCGACCCGTTGCGCCGCGAGTTCCTCGGCCATGAGCGCATCGTCAATACGCTCTACGGCGCGGTGAAGCCCGACCCGGCGGCGTTGGAGTTCGCCGGCCGCGTCGCCACCCTGATCGCCATCGCCGACGCCATCCGCGCCAAGCTCAACCCGAACCCGGCGGACATCATGGAAGTGATGGGCGACATCGGCAAATTGCTGGACGCTTCCATCACGGGCGTTGATATGCCCGCCAAGCCCGCGCCGGTCATGGACCTGTCGAAGATTGATTTCGAGGCGTTGCGCAGCCGGTTCAAGGAATCCAAACACAAGAACACCGACCTCGAAATCCTGAAAGCCGCCATCCGCGCCCAACTGGAAAAGCTGATCCGCCTGAACAAGACCCGTGCCGACTTCGCGGAGACGTTCGAGGAATTGATTGAGTCCTACAACGCCGGCAGCCGAAACATCGAGGAATTGTTCGATGAATTGCTAAAGCTGAGCCGCAACCTGAGCGAGGAACAGCAGCGCCATGTCCGGGAGAACGTCACGGAAGAAGAACTGGTCATCTTCGACATCCTCACACGCCCTGCGCCGGAACTCAGCGCCGAGGAGCGAACCGAGGTAAAGAAGGTCGCCCGCGAACTCCTGAGCCGGCTCAAGCAACTGCTCGTCCTCAACTGGCGGCAGAAGTCCTCCGCGCGTTCCCAACTCAAACTCGCCATCGAGGACACACTCGACACCGGCCTGCCCCGCGCCTACGACAAGCCGCTTTACGCGCAAAAATGCTCCGCCCTCTTCGAGCACATTTACGAAAGTTATCCCGAACGGGATGCGGAAATATATGGGGCAGCTTGACCTATACTTGACTCATACTTGACCCAAGGTTGACCCATCGGCAGAGTGCCGACATGAGCTACCAACCGCAATTCACCATCACGGCGGGCCTGCTGACCCGGGTGGAAAGCATTGCCGCTTTGCGGGAGCGCATTCAGGGCGCAGCGGTGCAAGTGCCGTGGATTCCAACATTGCAGAAGGACACACGGGCGCGCAACACGCACAGTTCAACGGCCATCGAAGGCAATCCGCTCACCCTGGAGGAAGTCCGGGCACTGGAGGAAGGCTCGACGGGGGCTGCGCCTGTGCGGGCGCGGCGCGAGGTGCTGAATTATTTCGCGGCGCTGCGGCACGTCGAGAAGCACGCGACGAAGAAGCGGTTGATGCACGAGGACATTTTCCGACTGCACGCGATCATCGCGGGCGACGTGATGGACCAGGGCGAGGCGGGACGATACCGGACGATGCGGGTGCGCGTGGGGCAGTTTGTGCCGCCGCCGCCAGAGGATGTGTCGGGCCTGATGTTTGAGTTGCTGGAGTGGTGGAACAAAGAAGCACCAGGCCTCTCGCCGGTGTTGAGTTCAGCCATCGTGCATCATCGATTCGAGACGATTCATCCGTTTGCCGACGGCAACGGGCGCGCTGGCCGGGCGCTGGCGTTGTGGGAGCTGTACCGTCGCGGGTTTGATTCGCACCACATCTTCGCAGTGGACGAATTTTACTGGGAGGATCGACCGCGCTATTACGCGGCTCTGGATGCAGTGCGTCGCGAAAGCGACGACCTGACCTCATGGCTGGAGTATTGCGCCGAGGGTTTAGGCCAAACGCTGGAGCGGGTCTGGGAGCGGATGGGGCAACTCTCCGCTTCGTCAGCGCGCGAGAAAGTGGTTCTGCGTCCTCGCCAGGAGCAATTGCTGAAGCTGCTCGGTCAGAGCGGCGGCATGACGCCGTCCGAACTCTGGGCGGCACTCAAGGTCTCCAAGCAAGGCGCGATGGACTTGCTGCGTCCGCTGTTGAATGCCGGACTGGTCAAGCGCGTCGGCACGTTGAAGACCGGACGTTACGTTTTGAAATGAGTTGCCACACCTACCGGTGCAGAAATGCCCAGCACGCCAGAGCCGATGGTGGACCTGTCGAAGATTGATCTCGGCGCACCCACCGCGAAGTTCAAATGGTCCAAACACAAGCACATCGACATCGAATTCCTCAAGGCTGCCATCACTTCGAATCAACGCGCGTCCTCTGAGCACCTGAGTAGTGTCTGGAAATTGGCTTCCCTCGATTTGAAAAACCTACCCCCCGTGAGCAGAAACATGCGGGCAGACAGGTCGTGGCTCTATGGCGCGCATGACGTAATGGACTGCGGGCTGTGTTAGAGATTTCTGCAAGCGTGAATCAAGCTGGGTGGACGAAAATTGAATCAAAGCCAATCTTTTGAATCAACGCCTGTGCTGCTGCAAATGGGAAGCTTGCGACGAGCAAGCGCAAACGCTTTGCATTCCGTCCTGAAAGCACGCAAACCGCCGGACAAATAAGTCCTTTGAGGTTCAGCAAGCTCATTCGCTCGCGGATTTCTTTCCTCGAAAGCCAGTTTCAGGCCCGGTCACTGGCTGTCAAACAACAGAGCTGAACACCCTTGAACAAGCGTGAACATTGGTGGCTTTGTTGTAACAAACCGTTGTAACTTCTGGATGAAAACCCGCAAACTATTGCAGTGGAAAGTGGAGCGAGCGAAGGGACTCGAACCCTCGACAACCACCTTGGCAAGGTGGAGCTCTACCAACTGAGCTACGCTCGCGCCCCGAAGAGCGAGGCAAAAGGTATGTAAATCGGCCTCTATTGCAAGTTCTGTTTGCGACTTTTTCGCGACTGCTTTCAGAGACGGTACACAGCCCGGAAACCCGTCCAGTCAAAGCCTCGAAAGGCTGTGCTATTCAAAATCGTAAACCACCACCTGCTTTTTGTGCGGCTTGAGCACCTTCTCCACGAACTCGACGTGGAGCGGATGAACCTGGTAATCGTCCTGGGCTTTCTTGTCGGTGAACACAACGTTCAACGCGACCTGATAGCTCTGATCGACAACAGGGCGGTGGCTGGGGACCATTTTGCCAATGTGGAAATGCACGACACCGGGGATGGGTTTCAGGTATTTCAGAGCGCCGTCCAGCAATGCTTGCGTGGCATTCGGTTTGGCGGGATCCGTCCAAAAAATTACGATGTGAGAAAACATGGGCGTGAATTAAGCGCCGCTCTTCAAGCTTGGGAAGCAAAATTCCGGCAGTGTTCTATGATTCGCTCTTAATCCTGTGATGATCGTGATTAGGAGCAAGAGGATGATTACGATTAGGGTTCGAGAACAATTCCAATGTGATCGCTGGCTGCTGTGGCTTTTCCCTTGCAATCGACTCCTCCCGATAGTTCGCTTCGACCAGACAGTATCGATCAGCATCAACAACACGACCCTATTCCGGACTGCTTCAAAAAATTCAATGAAACCTGAAGTTCAATTTCTCGCGATTGGCACCGCGATGCTTTTATTCCTCAACGCGTGCAGCAAATCGGAGCAGGGCGCGCCATCAGCGCCATCCGCCTCCAAATCACCCATTGCTTCGGCGGTGGTGACGACTGGCGGACCGGTCGAGCTGAAAGCGAAGTGGCCGGTGGGAAACAAGTACACCTACCGCATGGATATGGCGCAAAAATTCGTTTTCAAGATGGCCGGCAAGCCGATGGAACAGAACGTCACCATTTCCCAAACCTATTCTTTGACGCCTCTTAAGGAGCGCGAAGGTGGCGGACGTGAAGTGGAGCTGGAGTTTGTGGCGATGGAAATGGATTTCAAGATGGGAGAGATGACCATGAGTTTCGATTCCAAGTCGGATTCCGACGCTGGCGGCAACCCGTTCGCCGGAGTTTTCAAGAAAGTGATGGGCAGCAAGCTCGCGATGCTGCTCGATGGAAAAGGTCAGATGGAATCCATCCCCAAATACCAGGAGTGGAAGGACAGCATCAGCGAGGGCTCCAATCCGATGACTCAAGGAATGCTGCAGGGAATGTACTCGGAGGATACCTTCAAGCAGCTCGTCGGCGGATCGGCTGTGTTTCCGGATCGCGCGCTCAAACCGGGTGAGACCTGGCCGCATAAGATGGAAGTTGGGGCCGGTCCGCTGGGCAAACTGGCAATCGATTTGCAACTCACTTTGAAAGGCATGGAAGCGCGGGAGAATCATCAATGCGCCCGAATCGAATCGACTGGCACGCTCAAGAGCGGAGGCAGCGGCGAGGCCGGCCCGATGGGGAAGATGACCATCCAGGAAGGGACTCTGAAAGGTGTGACGTGGTTCGATACAGAACTGGGCGCGATGATCGAAAGTGCGAGCGATCAATTCATGAAATTCAAGATGGAGCCGCCGGATGGCGCTCCCGCGCCCCCAGGCGCCGCTGGCGGAATGTCTGCTGACATGTCGCAGAAGATTACGGTCAAGCTCGTCGAACTCGCTAAGGCGAAATAACCTTCAGGCGCGCGTTCGTCGTGCCACGACGAATGCATTGAACATCCCATATTTCGTCGGCAACAGGTTCAGCGCGAAATGGACGGGGGCGGCCACATAACGGTCCGTGCAGCAAACCTCTTCGATATCGCACCCCGCGAGGCCAAGAAAAAAAGCGATTTCCAGGGCGTTTGTGGCGATGATGGCATCGTCGTCCGGGGTGAAAGGCTCCTTGACGATCGGAGTCATGCGGTCGAAGCGCACGGAGTCCGGGTTTGCCCGCATCTGCCGCCGCTTGGCAAGAAGACGCTGAAAATTCCTCCATTTGTTGCCGAGGCCACGCATCTTGGGATGGTAATCGCGAAAGCCCAGGACGCGGAAAAAATTTGGGCTGGAAATCAGCACGCGTCCCCCAGGTTCAACCACGCGGACCAGCTCGTGGATGAATGCCTCGGGCTCTTCAACATGCTCCAGCACGTTGAGCGCGCCTGCGCTGGCAAAATGCCGGTCCGGAAACGGAAGGTGCTTTCCGTCATACATCTGGCAGCGGGAGCTGAATTTCCGGGCCCGCTCGATGTTGGGTTCGGAGACATCCACGCCGTGGGCCTCGAAGCCCGCTTCTGTCAGTCGCCCCACCACCTGTCCAGCGCCACACCCTACATCGAGCACACGGGCTCCTGGACGCAGGGGCTTCAAAGTGTCGGTGTATTTGGCGTAAAAATTTACGTCCCAGTTCGCCAGAAACTCGGCGTAGGCTTCGTTGTGGAGATATGTCTCTTGATGGCCCATTTGGAAAAATTCCAATTCTAAAATTCCATGAGTCTGGATGCCGAGTTTCCGGCTGCGCCGGAGGACTTGTGAGTTTCGACTGTCTCCGACGCAGTGACCGACCTTGGCAAATCTTTTCCCTCGTTTCCCCTCACCCCGACCTTTTCCACGAACTTGGGGATGAAGCACAGAGTTTGGGAGGACAGAGAGAAAGGAGTCAGTCCGAACCTCTGTGTCCTCCAAAACTCCGTGCTCACGTTCTCTTTGCTCTCCCTGGGTTCATGGCCCCGCTGCGCGATTTCAAGATCGTGGAGGCTCTCTACAAACCGGAAGATATAGCGCAGAGTTTTGGAGGGCTTAGAGAGTTGTGTTCCGTGTCCTTTGTGTCCTCGAAAACTCTGTGCTGAATTCTCCGCGGCGGATGGCGTAATGGCTTCATGGCCTCGATGCACGTCCCGGTTCAGGGGTTCATGGCGCGTAATTGTTCGAGGAACTCTCTCCCTTGGGGAGATGGGGAAACTTGAGCCATCCACACTTTGAAGCCTCCGGTTTTGCCGGAGGTCTTTGATTGTCGCACAATCAGACATTTTTCAAAGTTGTCGAGGTGCTGAACTCCTTTGGCGCGAAAGCCAGGACGCCAGCCAATCCCAGCCCGAGAACGAGAGCGGCCAGGCTGACGTAGAGGAGGCTGATTGACGGTTCGAACCGAAACTCGACCGCGTGTTCGCCGGGAGGGAGATGAACGCCGCGCATGATGAAATTGGCGCGAAGAAGTCGCGCAGGCTGGCCGTCCACGAACACCTTCCAGTCCGGATGAAACTTGTCATTCAGCAGGAGCATGGCCGCAGTTGTGGCCTTGGTACGGATCAATACTTTCTTGGATTCGTAAGATGTGATCTGCGCTGTTCCTGACTCAAAACTTCCAGTCACTCCTGGAGTCGGTGCCGGCGCGTCGTCCGACACGAGCACGGTCTGTGTCGGATCGAACTTGGGATCGGCAAGACGGGCTAATACAGCTTGATCGGGGACTTTGGTTTCCCACGCGGTGAAAAGCTTCGCCCGCGAAAGAGCGTTGGTCAGCTCGAAGATGGCGTGCTGCCCTTTGGAATTTAGCACGGCGGTGAGATCTTCCAGCCGCAGATTGGCGGCGGTTACAGACGCGCTTCGAGGTGCGAAGTCGAAATTTGTGGCGATGCGGAACGCGCGGTTTATTGGATCCACTTGTTGGTTCAACAGATCTAGATAAGGCGTCATTCCTAGCTGGTAACGTGTGTTGGTCAGTTGCCAGAGGCGCGCGATCGGAAACAGATTCGAGCCGCCCTGCGGCATCAAGGCGCGAAGGTAGGCGTCGTCGAGTTCCGGGATTCGAGGCATCTGGATGATGTCCAGGCATTGCACGCCGTAGTAGGGGAAATGATGCTGCATCCACTCGTTGTAGATTTCCGGGAAATCCCTCCCTTGCGCGAGGTAGGAGGCCGTGAGCGGACTCAACCTGCCGGCGACCCGGTGCTCGTGCGCGTCCTTTGCGAGAAGATTGACGACCGGATTCGAGGCGTATTTTTCCCGATAATCGTAATAGATGATCCAAGGGGAATTGGCGCGGCCCATGTCGGCGAGAAGAACCAGACCGAGCGCGAATCCCGCCCATCCCGCCCGCGCTCCGGAAAGGGCTCCGCTCGTGATCAACAGCACCACCGCCGCCGAAAGCGCGGCAAAGAGAACAAACCAGCCGACCTCACCTGTGGCAAAACGGGCGATGCTCGTGGCGAACTGGGCGGGAAACCCCGCGGATTCGAGATGCCGCAGGAGTTCACGCTGCGAAGAGGTCAGCAACAACCACCCGAGCAATCCCAGCGCGACCACACTGAGACTGGCGAAGGTCCAGCGTTTCTCGAAGGATGTCGCCGAGGCCCACCATGATTTCAACTGGCCTGTGAGCGAGCCGGACTTCAACAAATTCTTCTCCAGGTACTGCCGGGTCAGCCCCTGGAGCCCGTAGGCGAAGAGCGTCACGATGCAAATCGTGAACGGATGCATGAACTTGATCGGATTGCGGATCGTGGAGAAGTAGGGAAGCGCGTAGAGGAACTGGTAAAACGACGCGTGCCGGCCGAACGCCAGGAGCAGGGAAACCACCGCCATGACGGTCCAGAAGCCGATATACTTTCGCTCACGATCCGTGAACGGGTTGTGCTGCTTTGCCGCAGCGCGGGCCACAGCCCAGCCAGCAATCAGGGCTACCAGGACACCGGCATAGACGCCGGAACCTGAGTGCCGGGTCTGTGGAACCCCCGGCTGCTGCCCCACCGCGCCCCAATAATTGCCACCGTCCGGAGTGTCCATGCGGTAGCCGAACAAACCGGGAATGATGACGCGCAACGTCTCGATCTTTGGCAGGCTCCACATCGTCGCCTTGTCCCAATTGAGCTGCTTGCTCTGAGAGTCCTGCTGCGTGCCGACGATGCCCTTGACCTGGGTGCCGATCAGCGTCGAGAGCGCCTGGGCCGCCATCAAGGCCGCGAACACCGCCACGACGGAAATGCGGAGCGCGCTTTGGACGAGCTTCTGTGCCGCGCTGCCTTTCGATTCCGTCCAGGTTTGGAAGCCGACGAATGCCGCCACGTACAGGCTAGAGATCGCGCCATTGTCGAACCCTTCGGTGATGGAGAAACCGACAGCCAGGCCGCCGAGTGCCAGCTTGAGCCAGAGGAATTTCCCAGGATGTGCTGTCAGAGCTGCGAGTGCGGCAAAGGTGGAGGCCATCGTCAGGGTCAGTGATGGCAATCCCCAGCAGGCATAGGAAAACGGATCGGTATTCAAAAGCGCTGCGCACGCACCTAGCACGACAGCCATGTGACCGAAGCCGAGTTGGCGGAAAAACAAGCCCGCGCTGAGGCCGAGAAGCAGTAGTGCCACGGGGGCGTAGAATTTGGCGTAACCCTCCGGATTCGTCGCGAGGTAGAGACCGTTCGACACGTTGGGGAGTGCACTCGGTTGAGTGGAGCCCAGCCAGTTCAGATCAATCCACACGCCCCGAAAGTTTCCCAGTCCCTTGCCTTCCTGCGTCTTCAACTGACCGAGTGGCGCATCGTTGGCAAACAGTGACTGGCCGTCCGCGAAGCTTTGACGGAACAGGAGCGTCAGGAGCATTACCAGGCAGACTAACAACAGGATGTATGGCGAGGAGGCTGCTTTGGTGCCTGGGGAAGTAATCATGGATGGAGTCGTTAATTTAATAGGGCTATCCAGTTGACTCTTGTGGCCTGCAAATTGCCCCAACCGGTGGGGTGTTTAAGGGCAAACTGGCTACCAGCCGTTGCGTCACAAGAGTCAAGTGCATAGGCCTATAATTTAATTCAAGTAACGAGCTGTGATTGCAAGTTCTGGCCGAAGGTCGGGTTGCATGTAAGAGTCGCGTCATTGGCGGAAAAGGATGCCTCGCGTGCGGTAGGCAGCCAAGGTGAATTTCCACCAAGTAAGAACGCCAAGGTCGGAGCTTTTGCATCGCATTTCAGGTCCGCAGCAAGCGGTAAAGGTACTGCCAGCCGATGCCCATGCCGCGCTCCAGGAGGTTCAACAAGACCGAAGCCTTAAACAGAAAGGAGTGTAAGGCGAGCGAAGTGCGCAGCAATTTGGTTTCCTCCCCAAGATCGGCCCCCAACTTTCGTCCCATGACGATCAGGAAGATGCAGAAGCCGTAGTAGCGCGGCCAGTCGATCTGGGACTTGTGATCAGGCCGGCGGTAGAATTTGAAAAAGTCGTAGAGGACCGAGTTGATCCAGAGGAACTCGGATTTCAGCGGCACGTCGCGGAGGATTTCTTCGCGGGTCACCGGAAGATCTTGCAGGAATCGCCTGTAGGACTCGGTCTTTTTGAAGCTGGCCTGGCCGTTGGAGTATTTGCCCTGCCACATCCAGTTGTTCGGGATATAGACCAGCGGAGCAGGCGTGTAGTAGAAGTGCTCGACCGCCGCCAGCATCATGAAGCCGGACGCATAATCGGGGCTGATGTAGGAGTAGAGCATTCCTGTGGGGCTTTTCGCTTTCAGCTCGGCGAGCAGTTTTCGCGGTGCGCAGGAGTCCAATCCCTTCGGCAGGATGTTGAAAAACTTCTGCTCGAAGCGGCAGAAATGATCGATGGCGTCGCGACTGGACCATTTTTCGAGATGGGGAAACAGCTTTGGCGCATCGATGCGTTCACCACGGGCGAAGCGAATATCGTAGGAGATCACGACCGGACCGTGCGTCTTGAACCAGTGATGCAGGATCTCCAGTGCGTTCGGGACGAGGCGCTGCTTGTCTTCAAGAATGAAAACGTAGTCGCCCGTCGCCTGGTTGAACGCGTTCTCCCAGTTGTCGTGCATGGACAAATTCCCGGAAGTTCGGATGTAACGGACGCGCGCATCGGTGAACCCTGCGACGGCATCCCGTGTCTTGGTGGGCGACTCGTCGTTGTCAGAAACGATGATTTCGAAGTCGCCGCAAGTTTGGTCGAGCACGCTCCTGATGGCGTCGGCGACGATCTCGGAGCGGTTGCGGGTCGGCAGGAGGATGCTGAAGAGCGGAGCAGTCACGGGGAGGTGCTTCGTGAAGATGGAGACGGCGAACCGACAGCGGAGCGCGGACAGCCATGTCCGCGTGCGACGAGCTGCTTTGGACCGAACGTGCGGACATGGCTGTCCGCGCTCCGGTTCATGGGATGCTTCCACGATCTCGAACTTGCGCATCGGGACCAGGAACCGCGGGTGGGTGGGCGGTTCCCGGAAAGGGCGAACCTGAACGCCGCTTCGTTTGCTGCAATCGAATCTGGCCTTCTAGTCACGCGTGCTTCAGAATCGACTTGAAGACGTCGCAGACGCGCTTGACCTTCGCTTCATCCAAATTCAGTGCGGAGGGAAGGTTGATCCCCGTGGCGCTGATCCGATAAGCCACCGGGTTGCGGCTACGCGCGATCCGGGCCTGTTCGGAATCGTGATAGGCCGGGATCGAACTGAGCGGGTGGAAGAACGGACGAGTGTCGATGCTCTCGCTGGCAAAGAGATCCATCAACGCGGCTTTCTGCAGGCCGTAGGACGGATCGAGGATCGCGGTGACCATCCAATAGCTATTCTTCGTTCCGGGCGGCTCGGTGTTCAGAGTCACGCCTTTAACATTTTCCAGCTCGCGGCGATACCAGTCAAAGATCTGGCGTTTGCGGCCGACGAGTTCCGAGACGCGCTCCAACTGAGCGAAGCCCAGAGCTGCCTGCATGCTGCTCATCTTGTATTTGTAGGCGGTTTCCGTGTTGAAAAACATCCGGTCGCCCGGCGGCCGACCGTGATCGCGAAGGAACAAGGCGCGTCGAAAGAGCGGTTCGTCATTGGTGGCGAGCAGACCGCCTTCGCCGGTGGTCAGGGTCTTGGAACCGTGAAAGCTGAAAACTCCCGCATCTCCGAGGCTGCCCGCAGGCCTGCCTTTGTATTCCGAACCGACGGCTTCGGCTGCATCCTCAATCACGAAGATGCCGTGCCGGTCCGCGAGCGCACGGATTGTATCCCAGTCAGGCATGCTCCCGTAGAGGTCAACCGGTATCACCGCTTTGGTCTTAGGAGTGATGCAGGCTTCAAAGGATTCGGCAGACATGCACCAGGTTTTTGGATCAATGTCGGCGAAGACTGTGGTCGCACCCACGTAATTCACGGGAGCGACCGAAGCAATCCATGTGGCATCAGGCACGATCACTTCGTCGCCGGGACCAATTCCCCGGGCCGCCAGTGACAGGTGAATCGCCGAGGTGCAGGATGGAAGCGCGGCTGCGAAGCGGACTCCAAGGTGTTGAGCGAACGCTTTCTCGAAGCGCTCGTGGTAGCAATTCGCGTTCGAGTACCACGCGTTTGTGACCGCGTCGGTGACGTAATCAATCTCCTTCTGCGTGATCCACGGACCGGAAACTGGAATACGTTCCATGTTCAATCCTTCACGCACTTGAGGTAGCCGTCAGGCGCGACAGTCAGCAGGAGTTTGTTCTCCAGCTCCTTGTCCATGACGAAGCGATCTGTCGTTCTGAGGAATTCATGAACGGCCGTTTTGGGGCTGTTCCCTTTGCGCCAGGGACGGCTGCCGAGAAGTTCATCAGGCATGTCTTCAATCACGGTGTCGAAGACGACAAGATAGCTTCCTTTGGTGACGAGCGGGGCATAAAGCTCCAGCTCTTGGAGGACGTGCTCGTGAGTGTGGTTGGAGTCAAGCGCGACGAGCACAGGGTTCTTGCCGCGCGCGAATTCTCGGACTTGCTCAAGGATCGAGTCACTGATCGAGGAACCCTCAAGCATGGTAATTCTTTTGGCCATCGGATGCTTCTCGATCTCGACACGGTTATGAGGGCGGATGTCGAGGTCAATGCCGAGCACCTGACCGTCGCTACCTAACAATTCGAGCATTGAGGAGCTGAAGATCAGCGAGCCTCCGTGGGCAATGCCGGTCTCGATGATGAGGCGGGGCTTCACCTGCCAGATAATCTCCTGCATGGCCATGATGTCCTGTGGATACTGGATGATCGGGCGGCCCAGCCATTTGAAGTTGTAGGAGTAGTTGTAGCGGCAGCTTCCAAGAAACAGGTTGCGCGCGAACTGCTGGACCTCGCGGTCAGCGGCCATCTGCGCGATTTTCGACGGATCCTGTGGATCGTGATTCTGCATAAGTTCAGGAAGGGTTATCGTGACGGATTCGGGCAGGATTGCCAAAGACAACTTTGTTGTCGGGTACATCCCGGGTGACCACAGAACCGGCGCCGACGATGACATTGTGTCCGATCCGGATGCGCGGCAGGACCACGGCCCCGATTGCAACCAGCGTAAAATCACCCACTGTGACGCAGCCCGCCAGGCTGGCGCCAGGCGCGATGTGAACGCCTTTCCCCAGGACGCACTCGTGGTCCACGCTCGCCCGAGTGTTGACAATGCAGCATTCGCCGAGACGCGCTTCAACACAGACGGCGGATTGAGGGAGGACTTGAGAGCCTGCGCCCAAGGTGGCGCGCGGAGAGATGAAAGCGGATGGGTGTGAGATCGTGACTGGCTCGATTTCGTTTTCACGAAAGAACTCCTGAACGTCGCAACGATCCTTGCCGCGAGCCCCACCGATCGCTGCGATTCCGCATACTGTGCCGCCTTTGAAACTGGATTGCCAGGTTGCAAAACCTTCGGGGCCGATGAATAGCGGAACGTCTGGAAATGGAGCCGGTGTCGCAGGGTCATTGTCAAAGACCGCGACGAGCTTGTATTCGAGGTGCTCGGCGATTTCACGGAGGACTTTGGCGTGGCCGCTGGCACCCCAGAAGATGATGGGCTTCAACATGCGAAATCAGAGAAGTTGGCGTCGCGTTCGGACAGGATGCGGTGTTCGCAGGGAGGCCACTCGATGGAGAAGGCAGGATCGTTCCAACGCACACCACGGGAGCTCTCCGGGTGAAAGAACTCTGACATCTGATACGCAACCTCAGTGTCATCGGTCAGGGTTTGAAATCCGTGAGCACAACCTTCTCCGATATAGATCATCCGACCATTGTCCGCTGAGAGTTCGATGGCGACCCATTGCCTGAATGTGGGGGATGACCGATGCAGATCAACTGCCACATCGAAAATCGCTCCGCGTGTGCAACGCACGAGTTTGGCTTCCTCATGGGGAGCCGTTTGAAAGTGCATTCCCCGCAGTGTGCCCCGCCGGGTGGATCGGGAAACCCCGCACTGCACCAGCCGGGGATTCAACCCGCGCTTCTGGAATTCCTCCTGGCACCAAGTTCGGGCAAAAAAGCCGCGTTCATCGGCGTGCTTCTCCAGGTCGATGACCCAGACATTGTTGATCCTGGTGGTTGTGAAAATCATTAGCCTCGTGAGCAGACTTCGACTCTGCCGGAGAATTCGCCAGGTGCGACAACGCAGCGAATCCGCGGGAAACTTGGATTACACTTCACCTGGTTTCCACCGCCCCTGAACCTCCAGGTAGGGCGCGTCACTCCGTGCGCGCCGTTTTGGGGATATTCGCCGCCCAACGGCGCGCACGGAGTGACGCGCCCTACCACGGTCCCAAGTTCATGGACACAAAGCCCGTAAGGATGTCGGGGGTGGCTCTTTATGAACACCCCTCCCTCGGAGGGCCGAGTTACAAGAGGCCTACTCTGACCACCACACTCCATTCCAGATGGGGACTCGTTAAACTCGTCCTTCCGGAGTTCACGGCAGCCGGCGAGTCTCGCCGGTTTGAAAACCAACAGTAGGAAACGGTCCCAGTTCATGGCCTCAAGGCGCGGAGTATTGCAAATGTCCAAGTTGTTGGAAGTCGGCATGGGGATTCTTCGGTTCACAGGTGGGACGAAATCAACGGATTGCCACCTTGGGAACCGGCACAATAAATTTTCCGCCACGCTCGCGATAGGCCTTCTGTTGCGCGAGGATTTCCTCCGCGAAATTCCAGGTGAGCAGCAGTGTGTAATCAGGCTGGCGCGCGAGCAATTGGTCCGGCGCGACGATGGGAATGTGCGTGCCGGGGGTCAGGCGGCCTTGCTTGTAGGTGCTGCGATCCGCGACGAAATCGAGAACATCGCAGCCGAGCCCGTAATAGTTGAGGAGCGTGCTGCCCTTCGCGGAGGCGCCATAGGCGGCGATGCTCCGCCCTTCCGATTTCAAATGGTGCAGCAGCTCGCACAACGCTTTCTTCAATTGGGTCACGCGCTCGGCGAATCCTCGGTAGTAGCCGGTGGAAGAAATCCCTTTGCCGTATTCGTTGGCGAGCAATTCGGTGACCGAGGTGTGTTGTTTTCGTGATCCCTTGTGCCCGAGGAAGAGCCGGAGCGAACCGCCGTGAATCGGCAGGCGTTCCACATGAAAAACCGAGAGTTGATGCCGGTCGAACAGGGGCACCAATGCGGTCAACGTGAAGTAAAAAACATGCTCGTGATAGATGGTGTCGAACTCGGCGTGCTCGATCAGGTCGGCGGCGTAGGGGAATTCCAGGATGATCGTTCCGTCCGGTTTCAAAAGATGACTCAGGCCGGCGACAAAGTCGTTGATGGCGGGAGCATGGGCGAAGACGTTGTTGCCAAGGATCAGGTCGGCTTTTCCACGTGTTGCAGCCACTTCCTTTGCGGTCTCCTCGCCGAAGAACTGGCTGATCGTGTCGATGCCTTTCTCCTGGGCGACGCGGGCAACGTTTGCGGCCGGCTCGATTCCGAGGCACGGAACGCTGGCAGCTTGGAAATTCTTCAGCAAATAGCCGTCATTGCTCGCGATCTCCACCACGAAGCTGCCAGCGCCCAGTGCAAACTCTTTCAGGTAGCGATGCGCGGCATCTTGAGCGTGGCCAAGAAGTGTGTCGGAAAACGACGAGAAATAGAGATACTCCGAAAAAAGCGCGACTGGCGGGACGATTTCCGTGATTTGGAGCAACCAGCATTGAGTGCATACCGCGACGCGAAGAGGAAATTTTGGTTCTGGTTTCCCGAGGTCCGACGGCGTGAGGAGATTGTTGGCGAGCGGTTGCGTTCCGAGATCGAGAACAAGCAGCCCGTTCGGTGACGCACAGGCGCGGCAGCAGAATTTGGTGCTCATCAGGCAGAAGTTTGTGCCCATGCCAGCTTGTTCTTGCGGGCGGCATTCGTGAATGACTCGATTTGAGCAAGGCTGAATTCGACCATTCGCGGATTGTTTAGCAGATGACGTTCATGGTACCAAGTCGCAGTGTTCAAGACAGCTTCCTCGAACAGCCAGACGGGAAACCAATTCAGAAGTGCGGCAGCCTTGTCGATGGCGAGGTTCAACTTTGCCGCCTCGTGCGGGGCACCCGTGGGAGGCACGTGCTGCCATTGGCCCGGCCATGCCTTGAGAAACTCTTCCACAAGATCCCCCACGGGACGGTTCGCGCACGCCCCTGGACCAAAATTGAAGGCGCTGGCAAGCGGTGTGGTTTTTTCAGCAAGCGCTAGCCGGGCACCCAACAGCAGATACCCGGAGAGGCAATCCAGCACGTGTTGCCAGGGCCGGGTCGAAGCAGGATTGCGCACGACGATGCCGCGCTTTTCGATCAGCGCCCGTACGCAGTCCGGCACGATGCGGTCTTCCGCGTAGTCGCCTCCTCCAATCACGTTGCCGGCCCGGGCGGTGGCGACATTCCCGAGCTTTGGATTGGTCGCAAAAAAGGATCGTTGCCAGGATTGAGCGATCAAGTCCGCCGCAGCCTTGCTCATTGAATACACATCGTGACCGCCCAGATGGTCGATCTCGCGATAGCCATATTCCCATCCGCGATTCTCGTAGCACTTGTCCGTCGTGACGACAATGACCGTGATTGGCGATTCAATCCGGCGGATCGCCTCCAACACATTGGCTGTCCCAAGCGCATTTACTTGCAACGTTTCCAATGGTGCCGCGAAAGAGGCCCGGACCAGCGGCTGAGCGGCCAGATGAAACACGACATCGGGCGAAAAGTTTTGGAATCGATCTTGAAGCGTCACCAGATCCCGCACATCGCAGTCGGCTTGTTGTTCAAAGGCGTAATCACCGATAATCGAGTGCAGGGAGGGGGTCGTGGGCGGGCCGAGTCCGACGCCGGAAACGCGCGCTCCGAGATGTTTCAGCCAGAGCGCCAGCCAGCCGCCCTTGAAGCCGGTGTGGCCGGTCACTAGAACCCGTTTTCCGCGATAAAAGTCGTAGAACATCTCTTCCCAATCCTGTCAGCAGTGGTCTTGCTCCGGCCATTACTTTTGTCAGGCCTCATTCAAGACGCATTCACTGTAAAAATCCGGCGAGCTTATCACAAACGTATTCTGCAAAGGGCAGCGAACATGTCCAGGCGGGTGAAACCGCATTAAGGATGTGGAGCGATTTCGCGTCGCCTTCGATCACAAAGTCCATTTCAAGTTTACGCGAGTGAATGTTCACCAGTTGAGCGCGGATGCCAGGCTTCCCCCAGTGGCGGTAATGTTCGAGCCGGACGCCGGTCGCCAGCTCAGAGGCGAGGGCAACAAGGCGGGCTTTGGAATACTTGCGCAGTTCCTCAACGGCGAGGCGCCGGAAGTCGAAGCCGGCGAACGCCAGCAATCCAAGATCGCGCCAGGCGATCTCGCAAAACTCAGCGAATTTGAAATTGGAGAAACCGGCGTATTGCTCACGCCAGAAGGCGGGGATTGCCGTGGGGCCAATCTTGGTGTGGCCGTCGGCTGTGGTTGTGAAGTGGACTCCGAGAAATGGGTTTCTCAAATCCGGCACGGGATAGATGTTCGTTCGCAATGATCCCGCCGGTTCTTCAGAGTAAAGGTAGAGGCCCTTGAACGGGGCAATGCGGTAATTCTGCGAGAAGCCGAAATCGAGCGCCACCTTGTCGGCGTAAAGTCCGGCGGCGTTGACGACGTAACCAGCGCTTTGAGTTCCGGTGGTGGTTTTCACTTCCGCACCGCGACGTCCAAGATAGCCGACGCCTGTCTGAACTCGGACTCCTTCCGCTGTGGCGTCGTTTTGCATGGCGGCCAGGACCTGGCTTGGATCCGCCGTAGCTGTGCTGGGTGAGAAGATGGCGCGCTCGAAAGTTTTGACGCGCGGTTCGATTTTTCGGGCGTCGGCCGCAGTCATGGACTCGAGTGGAACGCCGTTGGTTCTGCCGCGTCGGAGGAGTTCGTCAAGTTGCGACAGATCGGAAGCGTTCCGTGCCACCACGAGTTTGCCGCACTGGTTGATCGGGATCTTCTTTTCGATGCAATAGGCCTGCAGGCGTCGATTGCCCTCGCGAGTGAAGCGGGCTTTGAGGCTGTCAGCGGAGTAATAGAAGCCGGCGTGGATGACACCGCTGTTGCGTCCACTGGCGTGGAGTCCACAAGCGGGCTCCTTCTCGATGAGAGTGACCGAAGTGTCGGAGAATCGCCGCTTGAGTTCGCGCGCGATGCTCAGGCCGATGACTCCGCCGCCGATGACAAGGAAATCCGAGGGCTTCATCCACTACCAGATTTTCCAGGGAGCCTGGCCGGCGGACCACATCTTGTTCAGCATCTCGTACTCGCGGTAAGTGTCCATGCACTGCCAGAAGCCGTCGTGGCAATAGGCCTTCAGTTGGCCGGCCCTGGTCAGACGTTCCATCGGGGATCGCTCAAGAACGCAGGAGTCCCCAGCATCCAGGAAATTTTCGACGGCACGGTTAAAGATGAAGTAGCCGCCGCTGATGAAGGCGGCTTCCTTCTCAGGCTTTTCGCGGAAGGCTGTGATGGTTTGTCCATCCATGGCCAGTTCACCGAAACGGCCAGTAGGCTTGACGGCGGTGACCGTGGCCACGGCTCCGTGTTGCCGGTGAAACTCGATCGATTTGTTGATGTCGCTGTTGATGAGACCATCGCCGTAAGTGAACAGGAAGGTGTCGGAATCGACGTGCCGCAGAGCTCGGCGGAGCCGGCCGCCAGTCTGGGTCTCGAGTCCGGTGTCCAGGAGTGTGACCGTCCAGTCTTCTTCGTCGTGCTGGTTGTGATAAGTGATCTGCGGCGTGCGCCCCAGGCGGAGAGTGATGTCGCTCGTATTCCAGTGGTAGTTCCGAAAATACTCCTTGATCACCTCGCCTTTGTAGCCGAGGCAGAGGACAAATTCCCGGTGCCCAAAGTGAGCGTAGGTCTTCATGATGTGCCAGAGGATCGGGCGGTCACCGACCGGGACCATGGGTTTGGGGCGATACTCGGTTTCCTCGCGCAGGCGAGTGCCCAGACCGCCACAGAGAATCACAACCTTCATTTTGTCAGCTCTTCACTTGTTGTTGAGGGGGACGCTAAGGGGAAGCGGATGGACGATCAATCTGAATTCCCTGTGCGAAGTGTCCTAATCTTGCTTGTAATCTCAATTCTAATCTCCCATCTGAAAGGATTAAGAGCATGAGTAGGATTAAGAGCAGGACACTGCCTTCCTGTGGGCACCGTTGGTCATTGATTCCTTTCACCATTGCACGACGCAATAATGTCGCCACCATCGGACGGGAGTCGATAGTTTCGCCCATGCTATGAGCTTCATTCGATTTGGCGGACCATTGCTCCTGCCTCTCTTTCTTGCGGCGTGCGCTACTCTTGGACCTGGCAGTCATGGTGTTGTTGAGTTGTTCAAATGGTCGCGATCTCGAAGGCTGGGTGCGACACGGTGGGCAGGCGAAGTTTCGTGTCCAGGACGGGCAGATCGTGGGTTCGTCTGTGGCGAACACACCGAACAGCTTTTTATGCACACAACGCGAGTTCTCTAATTTCATTCTCGATCTGGATTTCAAAGTTCAGGACGGACTGAACTCTGGCGTGCAGATCCGCAGCCATGTCTTTGATCACGCGACGGAGCTGGTCTGGAAAGGGAAGGCTCTTAAAGTGCCTGCCGGACGTGTGCATGGGTATCAGATCGAAATTGATCCTTCGGAGAGGGCGTGGACCGGCGGTTTGTATGAGGAGGGTCGCCGCGGATGGCTGAATGATCTCAAGGAAAACGCGCCTGCGCGCCGGGCTTTCAAACACAATGACTGGAATCATTTTCGAATCGAAGCGAAAGGACCATCGATCAAGACGTGGATCAACCTGGAAAAAGCAGTTGCGACCACGGATTTCACGGATAACACGGATGATGAACTGCTTCCGCCGCGCGTCGCTTTCACCCACTGGGTGAAGGCAAATTTGCAGGACAGATTCAATTGAAGTTGTTCTTATCCGTGTCATCCGTGTTATCCGTGGTTTCTGATCTGCCGTTTTTAGGATCAATGGCGTGCCGGCTGCCGATTTCGTGGATCCAGTAACGCCTTCGGGCTTCATCGGTTTGCAGGTTCACGGCGTTGGGAAGCGCGAGGATGAGGGGAAAATCCGTTTTCGGAATATGCGTCTGAAGCCACTGATGTGAGCCGTTGCTTGAATGAGGGGGTTGAAGTGACCTCTAACCTGCAAAATTCATAGTGGACTTGTTGGTCGGAAATTTTGGAGGAAAATTTCTCGCGAACGATGGTTTGAGTGCTGGTGAGGGATCAAAGCGACCGGGATCGCGCGTTTGCCGGACTTTTCCGGAGTGGACGCGTGGTTTTGCGCC
>SIBF01000077.1 GCA_009695275.1 Pedosphaera sp.
GCTGAGTTTCGCCCGGCCCTCGAGCGCGGTTCAATTCGCGCTGGCATTGCAGTTGGCGACGATCCAGCCGCTGACCTGCCGGATGGGCATTCATCTGGGCGAAGTGGTGAACGCGAAGGCCGCCGAGCCGCGCGAACAATTCGGTGAACCTCTCGTGATCTGCGAGCGGCTGCTGCAACTGGCCAAACCCGCACGACTGCTGATGAGCCGGGCGGTGTTCGACAGTGCGCGACCGGTGCTCAAGAGGGAGGAAGTGAGCGCGTTAAGCGGGTTGCAGGAGCTGCATGAGTTGAGCTGGCTCAATCATGGGCCCTACCTTCTGGAGGGGATTGCGGACGCGGTGGAGATTTGCGAAGTCGCGGCGGCGGGCCAGAAGGCCGGTGGTCCTCCAACAACTTCGGCAAAAGCTCAACGGCAGGCGGTGCCCGGTGAAGAACAGGTGCTCGGCTGGCGGCCGGCGGTGGGCCAGTCGGTGCCGAACACGAAATGGGTGCTCGAACGAAAACTCGGCGAAGGCGGCTTCGGCGAAGTCTGGCTGGGCCGCCATGAAACACTGAAAGAACAGCGCGTGTTCAAGTTTTGTTTCCGAGCCGATCGTGTGCGCAGCTTGAAGCGTGAGGTGACGCTGTTCCGGTTGTTGAAGGAAAAGGTGGGGCAGCATCCGAACATCGTGGGTATTCAGGAAGTGTTCTTCGATGCGCCGCCGTTTTACATCGTGATGGATTACGAGGCGGGCCAGGACTTGCGCGGATGGTGGGAGGCGCAAGGCGGGACGGACAAGGTACCGATCGAGACCCGTTTGGAGATCGTGGCGCAAGTGGCGGACGCGTTGCAGGCGGCGCATGAGGCGGGGGTGATTCACCGGGACGTGAAGCCGTCGAATATTTTGGTGGCAACTGTCGGAGGGACGAGCTCCGTGAGTGCCCTGAACACTTCTGGAACCGGTGGGGAAAGATTAGGGCCTCGTATAACTCGGCCCTCCGAAAGGGAGCAAGGCGGTTCGACCTTCGTCGCCAAGCTCACCGACTTCGGCATCGGGCAGGTTGTCTCGCAGGAAGTGCTGGCGGGAATCACCAAGTCCGGATTCACCCAGACGATCATCGCCGAATCCTCCTCATCGCAGACCGGCTCGCAGATGTACATGGCCCCGGAACTTCTCGCCGGCAAACCCGCCTCGACGCGCTCGGACATTTATTCGCTGGGCGTGGTGCTCTACCAACTGCTCGTCGGCGATCTCACGCGCCCGCTGACCACAGATTGGGCGGACCACATTGCCGACCCGCTCCTGCGCGACGACCTGAAGCATTGCTTTGCAGGAAATCCGCAAGATCGATTCGCTGGCGCGGGTGAATTGGCGGCGAATCTCCGTGAGTTGCCACGACGTCAGGCAGCCCGCCGCGAGTTGCTAATAGCCGAACGATCCCTTCAACGGCGTCGGCGAATCACTCTCCTGGCCTCGGGGTGCGCGGTCGTCCTTCTGCTGCTGTCAGTCGCCATGGGCTACGGCCTCCGACGGGCTCTAAAGAGCGAACTGGAGGCGCGCCAACTTCTGTATGCGTCGGATATGCGCCTTGCGTACCATGCCTGGGAGAAAGACCAGTTCGATCGCGCGTTGCAACTTCTCGATCAACATCGCCCGAAGCCTGGCCAGAAGACGGACCAACGCGGATGGGAATGGCGGCTTCTATGGCAGCTTTGCCAATTCGACGAGATTTTCACGCTGGGTTCCCATTCCAACAACATCAACGCCGCCGTCTTTTCTCCCAAGGGAGATTTCCTGGCAACCGCCGGTGGAGATCAAACGGTCAGATTGTGGGATACGGTTTCAAAGCGGGAAGCAGCCGTGCTAAAGCACGATGCCGCTGTGAGGAAGCTAGCATTTCTGCCCGACGGAAAAACCCTGACGACGTTAAGTGCCGATGGAACCCTGCACTCATGGGATTTTGCGGCCGCGCGCGAGGTAGTCAGGGTAGCTGTCGGACCAAAAACTGGGGTGGGCAGTTTTGCATTATCCGCTGACGGCGGTTTGGTCGCGATGAGCGAAGTGAATGGGAACTTGAATGTTTGGGACGAGTTCGGGAAGACCAAGATCGCGGCTTTCAGCGATCGTCCGGCGCGGAGTATGTCCTTTTCCCCGGATGGCACATTGCTCGCCACGGGATACAGGGACAACAACCTGGTGAAGGTATGGGATCTGAAAGCCAAACAATTCCTCTTCGCTCTCACGAACCGGGCGAATCTGATTCTTGACATCGCATTTTCACACGACGGGAAGATGCTCGCGTCGGCTGTCGCCGATGACCGGTCTATCCACGTGTGGGACTTGGCCACTCGCAAAATCAAATGGACGCTCACCGGCCACACGCTGGCCGCTTGGCAAGTCGCTTTCTTGACAGGTGACAAGATTGTGGCCTCCTCCAGCAGTGATCGTACTGTCAAACTTTGGAGCCTCGAAACCGGTCGGGAAACAACCACGCTTCATGGATATCTAAATGAAATCTTCGTCATGGCCGTTGCACCGGATGGCCTCACTGTGGCGACTGGCATAAAGGTAGGTACCGTGTCGCTTTCGAGTACTACTCCCATGCTACAGAAACAGGTTTCGCGAAACTCCTCCGTTGAAATTCCACCGGACCATTCCGAGATGCTTTCTCATGACGGCTCCACACTGCTGATGCTCCATCCTGACCATCGAATCGGAGTTTGGGATACCGCGACAATCACGGAAAGGTTCCGACTGGACCTGAACATGACCAACAGAATGTGGGCGGTGTCCCGGACTGGGAGGCTCATCGCCGTCGGACAATCGAGCGGCGCGGTTAAACTCTTCGAAACCTCGACGATGAGGGAGATCGCCACGCTCACGGGGAAATGTTGGGGAGATGGCTCACTGGTGTTTTCCCCCGATGAG
This sequence comes from Pedosphaera sp., assembly GCA_009695275.1. Classification (GTDB taxonomy): domain Bacteria; phylum Verrucomicrobiota; class Verrucomicrobiia; order Limisphaerales; family F1-12-MAGs170; genus F1-120-MAGs170. Next base: position 2,912 of record SIBF01000077.1, read on the forward strand.
AAGAAACTTGCGTGGGTGACAGTCGATCACCAAGTTCGCGTTTCAGAAATCGCGACCCAACAGACGGTCGCTGAATTCGCGACTCGAACGAGCCAGGTATGGTCATTAACGTTTTCCCCGGATGGCACCATGATCGGTGCAGGCTTTGGTGACGGGAGAAGTGAGATTTTCCAGATCACCAACGGCAGGCGGTTGGCGTTGCTCGAAGGTCATAATGGTCCGATTAGTGGTGTGGTGTTTTTGCATGACGGCGAGACGGTGGCGACATCAAGCTGGGATCAGACCGTGAAACTGTGGGATCTGAAAACCGCTCGGGAACTCAAGAGCTTTGGGGGGCAGCCTTTGGTTTATTGGACACTGGCTTTATCTCCCGACGGCCGGCGATTGGCCACCGGCGGCGGTGACGGGACAATTCAGATGTGGGACACCGCAACGCATCAGGAGGTCATCACACTGAAGAGAGATGCCGACGATATTTTCTCGCTGGCCTTTTCTCCAGATGGCACCACCTTGTTTGCCGCCGGCTGTGAAATCAAAGGCAAGCGAACTCTGTCCACGCAAGTCTGGCGCGCGCCATCACTGGAGGAAATCGACTCGCGGGAGAAGGCCGCACGCCGATGAATCAGTTGGCTCAACCAGTTTGATCTGTTGAGCGTTGATGATCTTGAAACGGTTCTGCTCATCGTCAAGAAACCAGCGCTGCCAGGATCCCAGCGACGCTTACGCCTTCACCGTCATCTACCAGAGATCAACCGCCGTCGCTCGAATCTGGACAAGGTGGCCAGAAAGGTGCGCGGCGTAAGAATGGAAATGCCAAAGGGCTTCTCTAACACGGTCAAGTCCTTGTCTCGCGCCACGATCAACCGGCACTGCGCTCCAAGCGCTGCTTCGATGAACTTGTCGTCCTTGCCATCGCGACAGACGGCTTCGCGCAGGAGGACCGGAGATACCCATCTTCCGGATTTTTGGAATGTCTCAAGCCATGCCACAGGCTCTGGCAGCATTCGCTCGCGCTCCCTCAATCGCCATGCCGCTCTGATGTATTCCTCGAACAGCGGTTCCGTCAGCACAGGACGGAAAAGCCCCAAAGCCACGCCCCGCAAGATCTGATGCGGTTCGTTACGCCAGTAAATGCCCGCCACGAAAACGCCTGTATCGATGACTGCGAGTGTCACTGGCGCACGTCTTTGAGCACTTTCTCCACGCGCTCTTTCCAGTCCTTCGGTGGCTTCACCGGTTTGACGGCAGCCAGCAGCTTCTTCAGTTGATCTTTATCCGGAGGTTTAACGGGAACGATCAGCAATGCCCCATCCTCCAGGCAGAAGGCGTTGCATGATCCACCCTGGGTCAGTGTGTTCTGCTTGCGCCAATCCAGGGGCATGAGCGTCTGCCCCTTGCGGCTGATCGTTAGCGTTGTGATCTTCATGTACGAGGTAAAGAATCATTACTTCGTCATGGGAGCAAGATGGAAGTCGCCTCCCGTGCGCCATTCTCGCATCGCCCGATCAAAAAACATTCACCCCTTCGTCACCGCTTCATCCAGGTTCAGCAACACATTCGCCAGAACGGTCCAGGCCGCGAGGTCGGCTTGTCGCGCGTAGTCTGGCGCGATGGCGTTGTTGGTGGCGGGAGATGCGGCTTTCTCCATGCCGACCTCGCTCAACCTGACCGCGCCTTCATCGAAGGTGACGTACTTGCGATACGATTTTCGATACAGCGCGAGAAGCCGGTCGGATTCCTCTTTGGTGGGTTTGCGCGATACGACGGCTTTGAAGGCGAAGTCGAGGCGCTGTGCGAGTGAAGCGCCACCCTCGTTGACAATCCGGCGGGCGAAACCGGCGGCAGTGGCGACAAATGCGGGGTCGTTCAACGTGACGAGCGCTTGCAACGGCGTGTTCGTGCGCGGCCGGCGCGTGCAACTGACTTCACGGCTGGGGGCATCGAAAGCCATGAACGACGCGTAGGGTGACGTGCGCCGCCAGAAGGTGTAAAGGCCCCGCCGGAACTGATCACCTTCCTTGCTGGTCCGCCATTTGTCGTCGCTGTAGGGGTTCGCCCACACGCCCTCCGGCTGGTAGGGAAAGACGCTCGGTCCGCCAATCTTGCGATTGAGCAGGCCGCTCACGGCGAGCGCAGTGTCCCTTACCATCTCCGCCTCCATGCGAAAACGAGGGCCATGCGCCAGCAGGCGATTGTAGGGATCCTTCTCAATCAATTCGGAAGTGGTGCGAGAGTTTTGCCGATAGGTGGCGGAAGTGATGATCGCCCGATGCATCGCTTTCAGGCTCCAGCCCTGCCTCACCCATTCCGTTGCGAGCCAGTCGAGCAATTCGGGATGCGACGGTGGTTCTCCCTGAGCGCCGAAGTCTTCGAGCGTCTCGACCATCCCGCGTCCAAAGTATTGCGCCCAGACGCGGTTCATCATCACGCGGCCAGTGAGCGGATTCGCCGGATCAACGATCCACTTGGCGAACGTCAGTCGATCCATCGGTGCGTCCTTTGGCAGCCGATGCAACATGGCCGGCACGCCTGATTTCACTTCCGCGCCCTTGTTCAGATGATTTCCACGAACCAAAATGTGCGTCGGGCGGTTCGTAGCCATGACTTCCATCACGAGCGTCCTGGCGACATCTTTCGGCTCCTGCTTCTTCAACTCCGCGATCTGCTCGCGAGTCTTGTCAAACTCTGGATGGATCGAGCGGTAATGCTTCGCGAGTTCCTTCTTTTGCTCATCGGTGCGTTTGTCCGGCGGGATTTCGAGGAGCGTTCGAACTTTCGTTGGAATGGCCGCCCAGGCGAGGAAGGTTTCATTGGAGGCTGTTCCCGCCGCGAGCCGGAACTTACCAAGCAAATGCTGTTCGCGAATCGACTCCTGCTTCAACCGGATCACGAGTTTCGCGCCAACGTCCGCATCAAAAGCTTTCTTCGTCATGAACACCGCCGTGCGATCCACCCGGTTGGTTGGTTCGTCCGCACCAATGGACCAGCCGCTTTTCTCGTTCTTGTCGATGGCGTTGCCGGCTTCAAAATGGTCTTCAGAGAAATCCGCGTAAGCCTTGTCAAACTCGACTTTGTTGGTTTCGGTATTCAGGATTTCCACGGAAAAGTCTGTGAGCGTGAAAGTGCCATCCTCGTTGCGACCGGAACTCTTATGGGGAAGACGCGCGTCCGTGAGGGCTTCAAGGCGGAAGGCGGAAACGCCGCGTTGCGCGCCTGAGACAAGCAGTTCGTAAGTGCTCGCCGCCGGTAGTTCTCCAGTGGAAAAGATGGCTTTGTCACTCTGTTGTTCGAGTTTCACGCCGCCTGTTGCGCGGAGTTCAGCGGGTTCGAGAATCTTCCAATTTGCGCTGATGGCGCTGCGGTGGGCTTGAGATTTCTCTTCCCACCGGGTCAAAGCTGCGTCGAGTTCGAACGTCTGTGTATCGAGCATTTTCTGCAGAGGCTCGATCTTGTCACGAACTTCCTTGCGCCTGGCGGACTGCTCGGGCGTGGCCAGTTCCAGTTCAGGATCGGTGGTTCGACCCTTGTCCTTCGTTTGGTTCAGGAACGCGAAGATCTGGTAATACTCGGTCTGTTTGAAAGGATCGTACTTGTGGTTGTGGCACTGAGCGCAACCAATGGTCGAACCCATGAGTGCTTCAAAAGTGGTATTGATGCGGTCCACGATCGCCGCAGTACGGAATTCCTCCTCGTCGGTGCCACCTTCGGTATTGACCATGGTGTTGCGATGAAATCCCGTCGCGATTTTCTGTTCGGTGGTTGCGTTTGGAAGAAGATCGCCGGCAAACTGCTCGATGACGAACTGGTCGAACGGGAGGTCGCGGTTGAGCGCGTTGATCACCCAATCGCGGTACGGCCAGATCGTGCGCCGGTTGTCCGCCTCGTAACCGTTGGTGTCGGCGTAGCGCGCGAGGTCAAGCCACGGCCGCGCCCAGCGTTCACCGTAATGGGGCGACAAGAGAAGACGGTCAACAAGGCGTTCGTACGCATCAGCACGATGGTTCTTCAGGAAAGCATTCACCTCATCAGGCGTGGGAGGTAGCCCGATCAGATCCAGACTGAGCCTCCGGATCAATGTCTCACGCGAAGCCTCGGGTGCAGGCTTCAGTATTTCTTGTTCAAGCCGCGCAAGAACGAAATTATCAATTGGGTTTCGCGCCCATTGGGGCGTCTTCACGTTCGGTGGCGCATGATGAACCGGAGCGACATAAGCCCAGTGCTTCTTCACCTCGGCGCTTGTCGCGCCAATCCCAGCCGGCCACTCCGCCCCCTGATCAATCCATGCCCGGATCATGGCCATCCCATCCGGCGAAAGACGTTCGCCCTTGGGCGGCATCGGATCTTCGCCTGGAACGGCAGCAACTCTTCGAAACATGGCGCTGTCGTCGCCCTTCCCGACAACGATTGCCGGTCCAGAATCACCGCCTTTAAGTATCGCCTCCTTAGAATCCAGCCTGAGTGACGACTTCTGCTTCTTCGGCCCGTGGCATTCAAAACAATTCTTCTCCAGCAACGGAAAGACTTCGCGCGCAAAATCCACCGGTCGTGCAAGTCGCGGTATCGGCTGCTCCGCTCCACGTGCTGTCAAAATAGCCAACAACAGCATCGCCGATGCAAAGGAGTTGAACCAAGTCGGGTGGACAATGAATACCTTCCGCAAGATCAGCGAAGGTAGAGGCCTGGAGTTTTTCAACATTCGCTTGTCCTTTATGCGATCAATCCGCGCACCACTTCGCCATGCACATCCGTCAGGCGGTAATCACGTCCTTGAAAGCGGTATGTGAGCTTTGTGTGTTCAAGGCCGAGTTGATTCAAGATTGTGGCCTGGAGATCATGAACGTGAACCGGATTCTCGACCGCGTGATACCCCAGCTCGTCCGTACCTCCGTAAGTAATGCCCGGCTTGATTCCACCTCCCGCCATCCAGATTGAAAAGGCGTGCGGATGATGATCACGTCCGATCCATCCGTCCTTGTTCCTCTTCTCGTCCATGGGCGTGCGCCCGAATTCGCCGCCCCACACAACCAACGTTTCATCAAGCAACCCGCGCTCCTTCAGGTCGCGCACAAGCGCCGCTGCAGGCCTGTCCACCTCGCGGCAGCGATCCACGAAACCATGGCGCAGATCATTCACCTTCGCGTCTCCATGACTGTCCCAACCCCAATGATACAACTGAACGAATCGCACACCGCGCTCCACCAGACGCCGGGCGAGGAGACAATTGTTTGCGAAGCTGGCTTGACCCGGTTGCGTTCCGTACCTCTCGTGGATCGATTGTGGTTCCCGTGAAATGTCCATCGTCTCCGGCACGCTGGTTTGCATTCGATACGCCATCTCGTACTGGGCAATGCGAGTCACAATCTCCGGGTCCCCCACCCTGCCCAGTTCGATCCGGTTTAAGGACTCAAGAGTATCCAGCGTGCTCCGGCGGAGGTCAGCGCTCATCCCGTCGGGATTCGAGAGAAACAAAACCGGATCACCCTGCGAGCGAAGTTGAACGCCCTGATGAATGGTCGGCAGGAACCCGCTTCCCCACAGCGAAGCGCCTCCATCAGGACCGTTCTTGCCCGACACCATCACCACGAAGCTCGGCAGGTTCCGCGCCTCCGATCCCAGCCCGTAGGAGGCCCACGCGCCCAGGCCCGGCCGGCCGGGCCGTGCGGAGCCTGTCTGAACAAAGAGCTGCGCCGGAGCGTGATTAAACTGATCGGTCTTCATCGAGCGCACGATGCAGATGTCATCCGCGATCGTGCCCAGGTGTGGCAACACTTCGGAAATCTCCTGCCCGGACTTGCCGTGACGGATGAAGTTGTGCGGAGAACCAAGAAGTTTCGGCACGCCTTTGATGAACGCGAATCGCTCGTTCTTGATGATCTCCTCCGGCACCTTCTGCCCATTGAGCTGTTTTAGCTTGGGTTTGAAATCGAGGAGATCCAACTGCGACGGAGCGCCAGCCATGTGGAGGTAAATCACCGCCTTCGCTTTGGGCGCAAAATGCGGCGCGTGAGCCGCCATGGGATCCAGCGGGATGGCGGTTGCAGCCCCGCCGGATGGGGTCGCGAACAAGTCGTTGTCAAGCAACGAAGCCAGGGCGACAGATCCGACACCGGTGCCACAATTCCGGAAGAACTGCCGGCGGGTGATAAACTTTAATCTTTCTTCTCTTTCGTTCATGCGCGTTCAAAAATGGGCTTGGAGGATTTCACCCCATTCAGACGCGACACGCCAGCTCAAGTATCAAAGAATTTGGGTCAGCTCGATTTCCAGCTAAACAACCCCCTCCACTGCGGCATTGATTCAGTTCAAAAAAAGCTCTGCAGCTTCACGTTCACCCGCCGGAGCTTGGCTGAAAGATCGAGCGCGATGTTATTCATTACGACCATCCCGAGATGTGGACGCGTGGCACAAATGGCTTTGAAACCATCTCGAGGCAGCGAAAGCAGAATCGTCGGTTCCGCGGCAACAGCCGTCGCGGCTCGCGGCTGACCATCGAGAAACGCCATCTCACCGAAGATGTTTCCGCTCGGTAAGCGTGAAACCGGCTTTGACTGTCCGCGTAATAAGATGTCCACGGAGCCACGTACTATAATGCAAGCATCAATTCCTGAATCTCCTTCGCTGAAGACCACTTTCCCGGCAGGATACAGGTTCTGAGTTGAAATCTGAAGGAGCGCATCTATCTCGCCGTCGTCGAGTCCGGAAAAGACCGGCAGATCGCGGAACAATTTCAAGAAAGCTGTGCTGGCTGGCGGCATGGATCTGATAATGACTCACGGGTATGAAGCACGAAACAGGACTCGCTTGCAATCCTGCCGAAAACTTCTTTGATCTTGCCATGTTCCAATACAGCGCGCTGGCGAAAGACAGATCATGGCAACCCGGTCCGTATCCGGGCGTCGAACTCCTGATCCTCCACAAGAACGAAACCACCGGAGGCCTCACCGTGCTGCGGAAGTTTCACGCAGGCGTGACTGTCCCCGCCCATGTCCATCCGCTCGCGAATGAGTCCGTTTATGTGCTCTCCGGCAAATGGGAGGAATCTGGCGTGGTTTACGAGGAAGGCGCCTTTTTCCATGCACCAAAGGGTGAACGACATGGCCCGCACATCGCGCAGACTGAGGTGATCAGTTTAACGATCTTTGACGGACCGCTGACGGTGGCGTAATTCGAGGATCCTTGATCATGGCGCAAACTGAACCGTCTCGATCGTTCGCAAGCGATAGCCTTGTCCGGAAATGATCGCAGCCGTCGCGGTGCTTGAAAGGAATTGCCGCCGCGACCAGCGCCTGGTGGATCGGTCCGATTTGTGGTGATTCTCCATCGAGTGATTCCCGGTTGCGCGCAAACATGGAGGCGTGTTTCATAATTGAACGCTCTGGAATGATCAGCTTGTTCCCGGCTCGCTCCGGTCGAGTGAATCCGGTTTTTCCCACAACCACCAGAGGACCAGGAATGCCATCAACGGCAGACAGCCGACCACCGCGAATCCCAGATCGAACGACCCCGTGGAATCCACCAGTCTTCCGAAATACTTCTGCGCAGGCGACAGGATCCACGCGGCAACTCCACCAACACCCGTCACCGTGCCCTGATGTTCTCGCGACAAATCCTGGGTCAAGGCGTGATAAATCGGAAAGACTCCCAACGCTCCCGCGCCAACCAAAAGGAGCACGCCCAGCATCATCCAGCCTTTTGGCAATGCCACGGCGATGAGGGTCAGCGCGCTCAATGCCGCACACGATCCGAACGCGAACAACCGCGCCCCGTGAACCGTCATGCCTCGTTGATGCCACCAAAGCGTCAAGATTCCCGCGCCGATGCACCCGACATCCGTGGCCACGTAGAACAGAGAGTTGAAGTAGAGCGCCGCTGATTCGGAATAGCCTCTGCCTTCCATCAGAAATTTCGGCAGCCAGGCGCGGATGATCTGCCAGCCTGTATTGATCAATGCGATCACCACAATCACCACAAGCATCCGGCGGCTGAAGATCACGGTCCAGATGCTTTGCTTCGGCACGCAGGATTGCGATGTGGGAACATTCACCGGAACCGCTTCAAGGTCACCGGCGCGGACAAAACTGAACCAAAGGATCAACCACAACAAGCCGGTCGCTCCGATGATTTGAAACGCAATCCTCCAACTGCCCGGCACCTCGGTCATCAGAGCCCGCATCATCAACGGAGTTATGATTGCGCCAATGGACGTGCCGCTCTGGAGGACGCTGTTTCCCATCGAACGGTCCTTGGGCTCCAGCAAACGTTGTGTCGCCTTGACCGCGCACGGCCAATGTCCGGCCTCGAACAGGCCCAGCGCCGTCCGACACACGAGCAATCCTGAGTAACTTTCCACGAGCCCTGTTGCGAAACCGGTGGCAGACCACAAGAACAAAACCACCGGATAAACCCACCGCACCGAGATCCGGTCAACCAACACTCCAAAGAAAAGTGAGCCGGCTGCGAATGCCCAGCCGAATGCCAGCTCCAGGTTTCCATACTCCTCCTGCTTCAATTGGAACTCAGTGCTGATTCGCACCGAGGCATTCGCCAGAGTCTGGCGGTCCATGTAGTTGATGGCGGAAGCGAGCAGCAGCAGTCCGCAGATCCACCACCGCCGTGATCCAGAGCGATTGGATGCAGGATCAGTCATTCTGGTGAACCATCATTCGCTCATCCGTTCCATGACTTGCCGTCCCAAGCGATCACTCGTTCGAGCATTGCGACCACATCATCGCTAAAAACCTGGAATAGCGCCTCCCCTTTCCCAACAGTCGCGAGATGGGGCTGACCGATATGACCTGGCACCGTGCGGTCTTTGGTAATCCACGCCCGGGTTGCCGGCTCGAATGACGCTCCGAACTCCACCGGTGCCACTTTGCCTGGATCACCCACCAAATGCGGAGCGATACGGAGCATCATCGAGGTTTCCCATTCGCAAGCATGACCCATCTGCCGCTGCTGGAGAGAAGATTCAACTTCGCATGGCTTTCCGCCGAGATGCCAGTAAGTGGCGAAGAGCAGCAACAGATCACTGCGGTCCCGATGGCGTTGTCGCACTTCAAAGATGGATTGTTTGCCTGGAACATCATTCCCGCCGTGCCCATTGATGAACACGATCCGTTGGAATCCATGCTGGATAAAATTCTCCGCCAGGCCGTTTAATAGATCCAGATACGTCCGTGGTGCGGCCGAAAGCGTTCCAGCAAAGTCCATGTGATGATCTGAATTTCCAAGCCACATCAAGGGCGCGAAAAGGACTCGATCCGCGAGGCGTTCGGAAGTTCGGCGGATGATTTCGCCAAGCAGCATGCTGTCCGTGAATAACGGCATGTGATGTCCGTGTTGTTCGAGCGCTGCCACAGGGATTACGACTGGAGTGTCGCGGCTCAATCCGCGCACGACCGGCCATGTGAGTTCGGTTAATTGCATAAGTCAGTGGTCGAGAGGGATGCTTGCAGAACCGACGCATGGAGTCCATCCCTGCGGTTTCACTTTCAGCAAACTTGTCGTAGAGCCGTTCCTGGTTCCACCGAACTGGATCACGGATTGGAGTAGCCCGACCGAATCGGCGCCCCGCCAGTAATGTCTCAAATCGAGTCCTGTGCTCAATTCCTGGCTAGGAGCCGGTGTACAAGGGAGTGTCGAAAATGCAGTAAACAGGCCCTCTAAAAATAGAAAGCGGGCTTTGGCACACACGGATTCGCCAAAACCCGCTTACCTTCAACTCTGAAGGAATTTGTATGAAATATAAGAGCACGTCTTACGCCGCCGGGTCGCTGCCGACAAACTACTGCCGACGCGATGCTTCGGGTTTTCCGAACTCTGCCATTTCAATTGGGAACTGCGCGGAGAATGGCGAAGGTCGAAATAATTACAACAGGAATTTTATAGTTTTCTGAAATTTTTTCACATCAAGTCTGATGGCTATCGATCCTGGCGGGAAATCACAATGAAATCTGGATTCTGCTAAACTCTTCAAGCTGGAATCGGATTGATCACCAGAGAATCATTCCGCTTTGAATCTGGAGAGCCAGAGCTCTTGCACTTCCGGAATTGGACTTGACTCCACTCATCGTTACGAAGTCAAGTCCTGCAAAACCCAAGTACCTCCGTCTTATCTGGAAGACTCAAATTATTGGGAATCGGGCTTATGGCTCCGGCAGCAAAATTTCATTCCAAAACGACTCTCGGACGCCACCAAGGGATAATCCGCGATTGAGTCATCTGGTATGAACCTGGGCACAGCCCTCAACTCCGAAAGCATGAATCGACAAATGATCTCGACTTTGCCCGCCGCCACAGACGATGGGATCATAGATCCACGCGAATCTGCCGGCTTCGCTTCCGAATACTTCCCCACGACCAATGGAAAGGAGTCACCGGTTGCCAGCTCCTCGGATCGCAATTCCCGTATCATGGGTGAGTTTGCGGCGGCGTATTACGACATCAATCGCCAATACGCGAAACTTCTCCAAATCAGGGCGGAACCACCACGAACAGGCATGGCCGACCGGGAACGGGAACAGATGCAGAATCTCGAACGGGCACTGAGATCGCGTGACGAACTAGAGGACCGTTGCGCACCATTGGGCGTGATCGTCGAGCCCGTGATGCGCGCAGGTTTTGCGATCGATTTGAAGTGCGGCTTCGGAAACGTCGATGCACTGGGCAGGACGCGTTCGGAATTGGTCATCATCACGGGGTCGGTGCCGATCCCGCTCCCGCCCGGAGCGAGGCTCGAGAATTACCTCGTGAGCATTGAAGGCCCTTCAATTCCATTTTACGCCGCAACCGATTCCGCGCCTTTGAAATGCGAAAATTGATCCTCACCAACTTCCAGTCTCCCGGCGACATCGTCATGCTGACGGCTGCCGTACGCGATCTTCACCAGTGCTACCCTGGAGAATTTCTGACCGACGTTCGGACATGCGCACCGGAGTTGTGGGAGAGCAATCCATATTTGACGCCGCTTGATCCCAACGATCCTGACGTCGAAATGGTGGCGTGCCATTATCCGTTGGTCCACCAATCCAACCAGCGCCCAGTCCACTTTCTTCATGGGTTTATTGATTACTTGAATGAGAAGCTGGAGCTGAGAATCCAGCCAACGTTGTTCAAGGGAGATGTCCACCTTTCGCCCTCGGAAAGGGACATGCCGTCGCTGGTGGAACAGATCACCGCTTTGGACATCCCCTACTGGATCATCTCAGCCGGAGGGAAATACGATTTTACAATCAAATGGTGGCACTTCCGCCGATGGCAGCAGGTGGTGGATTATTTTCGGGGCAAAATCCTTTTCGCCCAGGTAGGGGAGAAACATCATTACCACCCGGCCCTGGAGGGCGTGCTGGACTTGCGTGGCAGGACGTCCCTTCGCAGCCTGGTCAAGCTTGTTCACCACTCTCAGGGTATTCTCTGCCCCGTGACATTGCTCATGCACCTCTCAGCGGCCGTCGAATGCAAATCCGGAAAACTTCGGACGAGGCCGTGTGTCGTGGTCGCTGGCGGTCGCGAGTCGCCTCATTGGGAGGCCTACCCCACGCATCGATTCATCCATACAGTCGGGACATTGCCGTGTTGTGCCGAAGGAGGTTGCTGGCGATCGCGCAGCGTGCCTTTGGACGACGGAGATGAAAAGGACCAGCCGGACCATCTCTGCGTGGATGTCGTTAACAACCTTCCCCGATGCATGCACGAGATCAGATCCGGGGATGCCATTCGAGGGATCGAACTTTTTATGGAAGGCCATGCGCTGCCATGCCTGACCAATTCGGAAGCAACTCACATCAAAAACTTTCTTCGCCATTCACGCTCGTGGACTGGCTTAAAGGAAAACCCGGACGTGTCCTCGGAGGGCATCGACACGGAGGGCATTCATCCCAACCACAAACGCCCTCACAGAAAGGAAGTATCGTATGCAAGTTAAGGACTCCACAGGCGGTTTCCATGAGGTGCCGGATTATATCTGGGTTCCCAAATCAACAATCGCTCTCTTCAAAGGTGAAGTGCTGACAGGTGTTGCTTCCACCGCCAAACGCCCCACGCCCAACTTCCCAAACGGTGACGAACAGAGCCCCAATAGCGACCCCGATCCGATTCAAGGTAAAGCTTGCAAGCAACTACCACATCCACAGTCCGATTTCAGCCACGTGGATCCCACAGACCCTTACTTTGTGGCGAACCCGGCGGTCTATAAGAACTCTCCGGGTTTCCGGAGACTCGAAGCGGTCTATACGCAGCTTCTCGATAAACTCGCCCGTTTGCTTGAAGAGTTCGGGAAAGTCAGCAGCCAGCCGGATTTCGACATCGCCCGCGACAATTACATCAAGTTTGTTGAGGACTTGGACGATCATGAACCCGAAAAAGGTCGAGGCGTGATTCCCGGAAAGCAAGGCTACGGAAAAGTCATCAAGTGGTTTTCAATCCAGCCAACCAAAGCCGCCGCGAGTCAACAAATCAATGCGTTGACCTTTGTCGTGAAGTGGAATCCGCATTCAAGCTCCTCGGCCATCAAAGTTCCATAATCATAGAGCAGAAGGAGACAGCCGTCCGAACGCGGCGACATGAGCCAACGCGTCAGTAATCCGCGACTCACGCTCTGTGTTCTGACGTTCAGTGAGCATTTCCGTCTGGCGAAGCGAACGCTCGAATCGATCTGGTCGAACTGCGATCGTGCGGACTTCAGGCTCATAGTCGGAGCCAATGCAGCCGGTGCTGACACGCTGTCGTTTCTCAGTGAGCGTCATCGATCCAGAGATATCGACGAACTCATCGTCAGCCCGACGAATCTGAGCAAATGTCCGATGATGCGTCGGATGTTTGCGAATATCACGACCGAGTACATCTGGTGGTTTGACGACGATTCCTTCATCACGGATCCAGGCGCGCTCAGCCAATGGATTCTCGCCGCTGAGGCCGCTCCGAAATTGACCGTGATTTGGGGGGCGCTGGGCCAGTGTGATCACCGATTGGCATTCACAGACGTGGAGGACATCACGGGCTTTGTGCGGTCGGCTGGCTGGTATCGCGGATTGCCGCCTCCTTCCTGGCGTCCGGGCGGCAAAGGTGAACTCGATTTTGCGGACAGGGCACGGGTGATGGCCGGTGGCAGTTCATCTTCGGGGGATGCTGGCTGATGCGAACTTCCGCCGTGAGAATCATGGACTGGCCTGATCCTCGGCTGACCCGCCACGGCGACGATGTGATCCTTGGAGAAGCGATCCGTCAGCAAGGCTGGGAGATGAGTAACATCGGCACTCCCGGAGTTTCAATGAACACAGAGCCTCGCCGTGGAAGGTAGCATCTCTCCGATTGCGAATGATACTTCCAGATGACAGATTCCGCACAAATTCATGCAGGAACAATCCGCAACCAAAACCGATCGGGAACTTTTACGAGCCTTTAAGAAGGAAGGATCACCTGAGAACTTTCGATTGCTCCTGGATCGTTACCTCCCATTCGTCTTCGACGCAGCACGAAGACAGACTGCGAACGACACGCAAGCCTCCGAGGCCACATGCGCGGCCTTCTTTGCTTTTGCCAGAAGCGTTCGCTCGCTTTCACGAAACACTGTCCTTGCCGGGTGGCTCTTCAAGGCGACCCGGCTGGCGGCGTTAAAGCTTCAACGAATTTCAAAACAACAAGCCTCCCCTGCCCTTTCTGCGCGTGAGGTATCGAGGCAACCTGAGGCAATCGTGGATTCGCGGACGCGTTTCCTCCCTCTGCTTGATCCCGCGCTAGACAAACTGTCACTTAAACTCCGCGATGCGGTGCTGGTGCATCTCGTCTTGAACCGTAATTGGGGGGAGACCGTGCAAATCCTCCGTATCCGGGAGAGCCGCACCCGGAAGCGCGTCGCCAAAGGCACCTGGAAGCTCGCCCGCCTTCTCCGCAAACGCGGACTGAGGCTCGATGATGAGGCTGTTCGATCTCTCTGTGTCGGTATCGGAAGCTGTAGCACTGTTCCCGAATCTCTCGCCGCGGAAATTCTCGACAGAATCCCGGTGCGTCGCACCAGCGGGCCCGCCTTTGCGCTCACGCGTTCGACGCTGGCTGCGTTGACCTGGGCCAAATGGAAACGCTGGATGGCAACAGCTCTGAAAGGTACCGCAGGCCTCGCCATCCCGATTGGGTTTCTCATGCTTGGAGTTTATCTGGCCTTCACCAAGGGACCGCTGCTTTCATGGATCATCGAATGGTCAATGCGTCAGAACGCGAGCAAGGCACCCGAACTCGTCCAACCGGCGCGTCCATGGCCTGCCAACCCTGCGCACCCGTTGCCCAGTGCGGCGAATGTCCGCACGAGTGACGACCTGTTCCAGGTCACCAATGTTTGGAAGGCACACTTGAAATTCTCAGCGGATCAATGGCAGGCCGTGGCGCCGAAGCGAATTCCGCCGTTGCCCGGCATGATGCCGACGGATGGAAAGTTCATCCTGAAAAACCCCAAAGCCAAACGCAGCGGGCTCTCGGGAGTACTGGGCTTCGAGTTTGACTGGGCTCATGCAGATTTTGAATTCGGTGGCTCGACCTTTCAGAATGTCGCCGCTCGGATCAAGGGCAACGGCACCTTCCTCGGTTCGCTCTCCGGACTGAAACGCTCGTTCAAGGTCAATCTCGACAAGTTCAACAAGGACCAGGCTCTTGGGGAGACGGATGTGGTCAATTTCACCAATCTCATCGAAGACCGTTCCTACATGGCCGATGCATTGGGGCACGAGTTTTTCCGCGACTGTGGTGTGCCCGCGCCGCGCACCGCTTATGCCTACCTGGATTTGAGTGTGGATGGGCAGTTCGAGCACAAGGCGCTCGGATTGTATCTGGTCGTGGAAAACATCGATGGCGCTTTCGCAAAGCACCAATTTGAAAACAAATCGGCCCCCATTTTCAAGCCGGTCACTTACAAACTTTTCGAAGATATCGGAGATGATTGGTCAGCCTATGCGGGCATCTATGATGTCAAAACCAAGGCAAACGAAGCCCAACAACGCCGCGTCATCGAGTTCGCGAAACTCGTGTCGCACGCGGACGACGCCGAGTTTGCCCGCCGGCTGGGAGAGTTCCTCGATTACGATGCTTTCGCAAGGTTCCTTGGCGCTCTAACATTGATCGCGAGCTACGATGGCTTGTTCAGCAACGGCCAAAATTTCTATGCCTATCTCGATCCACGCTCGAATAAATTTGGCCTCATCCCTTGGGATCTGGATCACAGTTGGGGCAACTTTCCCTTCATCGGAACAGCAGAAACTCGTGAACGTTCCAGCATCTGGCATCCCTGGGTCGGCGAGAACCGATTCCTCGATCGAGTCATGCGCGTCGAGGAGTTTCGTAAAATTTACCGCGAGCGAATGGAAGAATTGCTGGCGACGAAATTCACATCCCAACGCCTGGGTCGTCGCATCGATGAACTAGCCGCTGCCATCCGCGACCCCATCTCCGCTGAATCGATGTTCCGGCGCGAGCGCTTCGACGAAGCGGTTAGTGGCGAAATAGTGCCACGCTGGACGGGCGACCCTTTCGATGCCCTGCGCACCGCCCATCAACTCAAACGATTTATAGCCGCCCGCTCCCGATCCGTACGCAGCCAGCTCGACGGCAAATCGAAGGGATTCGTGCTGGATCGTGTGATGCCCAACCAATAGAGATCCGCTTGTCCGGGGCGCGGACGGTCACGTCCGCGAAGTTCATGGGTTTCTTTCGTGCACGCAGCCGAAGTCGTAGAAGCACAGAAATCTTGTCTGTCACCGTAGCACAGGCTGGCAGTCAGCCTGTTTTCTCTTTTCACTCATTTCGCCTTTTCCAACTGATCAATTCAGGATCTTTGCCTGATCCGGTAAGACGAGCCTCGCTCTTGAGCTTCCTTGAAACTCTCCATCGAGGTGTGAATTGTCTTACTCGCGGACACTCCTGTCCAATTGTCATCCACCAGCCCGTCTCCGTGTCGGTCATTATCCTACAGCGTAATCAGACGATTGCCCGCTCAACTCGCATGCTCCTCGTGCCGATCCATTCAGCAGCATGGATGCTTTGCGAATCACTCACCAGGGGTCGAATGGAAGCGACGGACGCTCCCAACGACCGAAACTTCTGCTCCTCTCGACCGCGCTGGCCATCGTGTCGTCCATGGTCACGCAAGGAGCGCAAACCTCAGACTTCGCCGTACAGGTCAGCGCACAGGTGCAATCCTCCCCAGCGCAGATCAATCTGAGCTGGCCGCAGGATTCTTCCGGAACGCCGACCAGCTACATCGTCTCTAGGAAACTTCGTGATGCAACTGATTGGAGCCCGGTGGTTACGCTGCCCGGGACGACGATCAGCTATTCCGATGGCGCCGTGTCCGCCGGAGTTGCCTACGAGTATCAAGTGCAGAAAACCGCGAGCGGCTACAATGGCTTCGGTTACGTGTATGCCGGTGTCGAAGTGCCCGCCACGCACAATCGCGGCAAAGTAATCCTCATCGTTGACAATGCTCACACTGCCGCGCTCGCGTCCGAACTGAGCCGTCTCGAACAGGATCTCAGGGGCGATGGCTGGAGCGTGCTTCGTCACGACGTCGCCAGCATCGATTCGCCTGCCAGCGTCAAGGCTCTCATTCAGGCCGACTACGCAGCCGACCCGGTGAACGTGAAATCAGTCTTCCTCTTCGGACATGTGCCCGTGGCCTACTCCGGAAACATCGTCCCGGACGGCCACAACCCGGACCATCTCGGGGCGTGGCCTGCGGATATTTACTACGGCGATCTTGACGGTGCGTGGTCAGACACTCGTGTGAATTCCATCAAAGCCAGCAGCACGCGGAATCAAAACATTCCAGGCGATGGCAAGTTTGACGAATCAACCGTGCCCTCATACGTGAAACTCCAGGTTGGCCGCGTTGACTTGAGCAACCTCCCGTCGTTTGCCAAATCAGAAACCGAACTCCTGCGCCAGTATCTGAACAAAGATTACAATTTCCGCCACAAGCTCATCGACGCCGAACGCCGTGGTTTGGTGGTCGATGCGTTTGGCACGTTCAACAACGAAGCCTTTGCCGCCAATGGCTGGCGTAACTTTGCGCCATTCTTCGGTGCCGCAAACATCAGCTCCGCCGCTTCGGGCGAGTTCGTCTCCACCTTGAGCAGTCAGAGCTTCCTCTGGGCCTACGGCTGCGGATCGGGCACCTTCACCAGCGCCGCGGGCGTGGGCACCACGGCGGACTTCGCCTCGAACGATCTGCGCGCCGTTTTCACTGCTTACTTCGGCAGCTACTTTGGCGACTGGGATTCGCAGGACAACTTCCTTCGCGCCGCACTGGCCTCACCTTCCTACACGCTCACCAGCGCCTGGGCAGGCCGGCCAAACTGGTTCTTTCATCACATGGGGCTCGGCGAGCCCATCGGTTTTAGCGCCGCCGTGAGCCAGAACAATCTCGGAACCTACCAGCAACAAAACTACGGCGCCTTTCAGGTGCATGTCGCGCTGCTCGGTGATCCAACTCTGCGTCTGCATACCGTCGCTCCAGCTTCCGGCCTTGCCTCGTCGGTCACCGGTGGAGATGTGACACTCACATGGACGCCTTCATCAGATCAGGTGTCTGGATACCACATCTACCGCTCGACGAGCCCGTCGGATTCATTCGCGCGCATCAACAGTTCCCCGGTGACATCCACGAGTTTCACCGACACCGGCGTCGCCCCTGGGAACTTTGCCTATGAGGTCCGTGCCGAGAAACTCGAAGTCTCCGGCAGCGGCAGCTACTTTAATCTCAGCCAGGGGATTTTCGCTTCAGCAACGGTCGCAGCTCCAGTTCCGACACCCGCGCCCGAGCCGACTCCCGCTCCTCCGGTCATCCCAGTTATCTCGATCACTGTCACGGATCCCACAGCATCCGAAGTCGGGCCTGACGTCGGAACCTTCACCGTCACTTCGGACGTGCCAGTCGCGAACGATTTGACAATTTCTTTGAAGACCGGAGGCTCCGCGACCAACGGCACTGACTATCAGCAAATTGACAATACCATCACGATTCCGGCTGGTGCGACAAGCGTCGAACTGCCGGTGAAGCCCATCCCCGACACGCTCTTCGAAGGCAAGGAAGGCGTGGCAATCACCCTGCTCGGAAATTCAGCTTACATCGTTAATTCGTCCGCAATCAAAGCCTCCCTGACGATCCAGGACACCCCTGCCGGTCCCAAGGTGAAAATTCGCCGCCGCTGAGTCGCGGTGGTTCGCAAAAGCCCGCAGGCGCAAGGACAACCTTGCGCCTGTTTGCTTTTGGAAATGCTTCGTCTCGCGGTCGGGCCGCCCAGTTAGCCTTGGCGGATGGGCTTTCCACCCCCCCTGACGCCCCACTGCCATTGAATTAAGCGCAATCAATTTCAAAACACGGCTTTTTTGACCCGCCTTTGAAAATGATACGATCGGTGAAACGAAGTCCTGCGACGCACGGGCACTGGGCGATTGGGGCGCACGGGCACCGGACTGCGCAGAAAGAGTTTCAGCAATTGGCGGATCACCTCTGGCACGGGAATGTCGCTGTAGAGCAGGTTCAGCACGCGTAGTTTCACAGCATGGTAGGAATTGGAGCGGTTGACTTGGACGGGCTGGGTGGAGGGCGTGCTCCGC
>SIBF01000078.1 GCA_009695275.1 Pedosphaera sp.
AACGATCGATTTTCGGCTGCCTCTGCGAAGCGGTGACCGCTTGGGCCAGCGGCCTGCGAGTCCCATCGCTGATCCCAGCAAACTCTTCTTGAACCACTACGCTGTTCAAATTCGGCTGAGTTCACGCATTAGGGCGTGAATGGTTACCTGCCACCTCGCCCCGGCAATCCACAAGCCGGTTCCGCCGACACCTCAGACAACTCCCTCTCAGTCTCGGATGCGGTCATTGCGTGTTGATCAAGCGCGGCGATCGTTCAAGGCCATTTTGTTTGCCTCACAAAACTTCTCTTCCTAGATTCCGCCTCGCTCCGTTCACCATGCGATGGAATCAGCCATGTCTGGTGGCGGGAACAAAATGATGAGTCAATTATTTGGATTTGTCCCGGTCGCCTTGTGGATCATTCTCACGGCTTACACTGCTGTTGCCGCGGATCAAAACACGTTCGAAAGCCGTGAAGCAGGCATCAAGATCACCAAGCCGGCGGACTGGCATTTCATGCCGGCCAAGGCTGCGGCACAGAATCTCGCCCTTCCCAAGTTGCGGAACAGAGAAGTTGAAAAAGAGATCAGATCCAAGCCGAACATTTCATTCCTGGTGATCGCCCGTTACCAAGAGCCATACGCCGGAGTTAATCCAAGCGTCCAAGTGACTTTGAAAACACAGGGCGAACTCGTCGGCAAAGGCGCGGTTTCGTTATTGACGAAAATTACGGATCGGCTGAAGGGGAGTTTTGGCGATTTCACATTTGTAGAGCCGGTGGCCGAGTCGATGTTGGATGGCAATCCCGCGGCACGGATGGCGGCGAGTTACACGGTGACCGATGCCGATGGCAGGGAGTTCAAGACGAGAGCCCGGATGTGGGTCGTTCCGCGAGGCGATTACATGCTCACGATCAGCATGGCCGGGTCGAACGACGGCCCCAATGTATCTGAAAAGGAGTTCGGGCAGATTCTGCAATCGATCCGGATTGCCAAGCCCTAGCGACCTCCCCACGTCACGTTGCTTCCACGAACATGCGAACGGTAAATGTTTCTCTTGGCCCGCGGAGCTACAGGATTTTGATCGGCGCCGGCATGCTGGCGCGAGCCGGCACGGAATGTCGCAAGCTCGGGCTGGGCAAACGGTGCGCCATCATCTCCGACCAGAACGTCGCGCCTGCTTACGCGGCCCCGTGCCTTGCGCGGTTCGCTGAGGCGGGTTTTGAACCGGTGCTGATCACGGTCCCTGCCGGTGAATCGGCGAAGAGCCTGAAGGTGGTGCAGAAGTGTTACGACGAACTGGCCGGGCATCGGCTGGAGAGGAGTTCATTCATCGTCGCTTTGGGCGGAGGGGTTGTGGGCGATCTGGCTGGGTTCGTGGCGGCTACTTATCTGCGGGGCGTGGCGTTTGTCCAGGTGCCGACGACGCTGCTGGCACAGGTGGACAGTTCGGTGGGCGGAAAGGTGGGCGTGAATCTGGCCGCAGGCAAGAACCTGGTGGGCGCGTTTTACCAGCCAAGGCTCGTGCTGTGCGACATCGATGCCCTGGCGACGCTTCCCATGCGGGAGCTTCGAGCCGGGCTGGCCGAAGTGATCAAGTATGGAATCATTTACGACGCCGCGCTGTTCCGGCGGATTGAGCGCGAGCTGGATTTCGTGATCGAGCGCAAACCCGCGAGGCTCGCGGCAGTGGTCGCGCGATGTTGCGAGATCAAGGCGGAGGTGGTCGGTCAAGATGAGACGGAGAGCGGACTTCGGGCGATTCTCAACTTCGGCCACACGATTGGTCACGCGATCGAGGCGATCTCTGGCTACGGAAAGTATCTGCACGGCGAGGCGATCTCGATCGGACAGGTGGCTGCGGCGAAGCTCTCCGAGCGGATCTGCGGGCTCAAACCGGACGAAGCACGAAGAATCTCCGGTGTTTTCACCAAAGCAGGACTGCCGACCAGGATCCAATTGAATGCTGCCCAGGTCCGGCGGCTCTTCGACGCGATGCGACTGGACAAGAAAGTTTCCGCCGGAGAGATCAGGTTCGTTCTCGCAAAGAAGATAGGCTCGGTGATCTGGGGACAAAGAGTTGCCCCGGAATTGATCGAAGAAGTGCTTCGACAAGAAGAGTGAACCGAACGCGTTAGTCCGCAAAATTTCACCTGTGTCTGCCGTGAGTGAATCTTTGGTCCGCGAGTACTTCGAGCTGCACGGGTTTCTGCTGCGGCAGCAGCGGAAGCACATTCCCAGAACGGCCGAGGAAGATGAGGAGATCGATTTCTTTGTCTTCAACCCGCAAGCGGAACAGCGTCCGGGAAGTTTGCCATTTCAACTTGAGCCGGAGGATCTCAAGCACGTCGCGCACGCAATCGTGGCGGTGAAGGGATGGCATACGGATGTTTTTGGTGCTGCGATGCTTTCCAGAGAAACGGAGGTATTCAAGTTTGCCGACGTTCAACTGTTGAAGAGCGCCACGCAATTCTTTGGCAATCCGGCCATTGCCCCGCTTAGGCTGTTGGTGATTTCAGGATTGCCGCGGACTCCGGCGCTGCGCGATCAAAGCGTGGCTTTGCTCCGCCAGAAGGGCGTGGATGGAGTCATCTCCTTCCGGACGGTGCTCACCGCTTTGATCGCGACGGTGGAGGTAAACCGGAATTATCAGAAGTCCGATGTGCTCCAATTGATTCGTATCCTGAAGAACTACGAATGTTTCAAGGAGCCCCAACTGGAGTTGTTCCGCGCCCGCCGGAAAAAGTAGGAGTCAGTGTTTCGGGCGGAGGATGACCACCTTCCTATCGGTGCCTTCCACTTCAACGCTGTGGGTCTCGATCGAGGGATCGTCCTTGAGGGCGTTGTGGATGATGCGCCGATCGAAAGCGTTGAGCGGTTCGAGTTCCACAATATCACCCCAGCGGCGAACTTTTTCGGCGGCTTCCTTTGCGCGCTGCACAAGGGCTTCGCGCGCCTGGGCACGGTAGCCGCCGACGTCGATGGTCACTTTTGGCGCCTGCTGATCCTGATGGAAAATGAGGCGGTTGGTGATGTATTGGAGGTCGCCAAGCGTTTGTCCCTGGCGCCCGATCAATCGGCCGGCGTCATCAGACTTCACTTCGAGGAAAATACTTCCATCAATATCGTGCTGTTCAATCGTTGAATCGAATTCGAGTGTCTTGAGGAGGGTTTCGAGAATCTCTTTGGCTTGGGCTGGCATATTAAATTGTTGAAACAATGGATTCGATTCGAGCGGTTTAATCGATCAGGATTTCTTCCGAGGAGCGGGCTTTTTGGTCGGAACGATGGCGACCTTTGCGGCGGAAGCCGGGCTGTTCGTCTTGGTGATCTTCATCTGGGCGATCGTTAACAAATTCTGCACCGTCCAGTAAAGGGTTAATCCCGCCGAGAACTTGTAGAGAATGAACATGAACATCAGCGGCATGTACTTCATGATCTTCTGTTGCATGGGATCCATGCCGGGCGAAGGAGGGGTCAGGCGTGCCTGCCAGAGCATGGTCACCCCCATGAGCAGCGGCATCGGATTGATCGGAAATCCCAGCCCCGGAAGCACAGCCACGGTGTCCGCCTGGGAAAGGTCGCACGCCCAGAGAAAACTGGCCCCGCGCAACTCGATGGCGCTTTGAAGCATGCTATAGAAGCCGAAGAAGACTGGAATCTGCAGTAACATTGGCAGACACCCCCCAAGTGGACTGACCTTGTTCTCCTTCATGAACTCCATGAGCTTGGTGTTCATCTTTTTTGGGTCGTCCTTGTACTTCTCCTGGAGAGCCTTCATCTGCGGCTGCAACTCAGACATCCGCTTCATCGAGCGTGTGCTCGCCGTTGTCAGCGGCCAAAAAACCAGCTTGATAATGACTGTGATGAGAATGATCGCGAATCCATACGAAGGGATGAACGTGTGGACGGCATTCATCGACAGCAGGAGTGCCTTGGCGAAGAACCCGGTAAATCCGTCGAAGCCCATGATCAGATCTTGATTCTTTGGAAGTTTCGAGAGCGTGTTGTACTCCTTCGGTCCGGCGTAAAGATCGAACTGATGCACCACCTGCTGCTGCGGAGCAATTGCGACCGACGGATAGACAATGGCGGTCTCGAATCCGAACGGTTGTCGCGCCACCTGGGAATCGGCTGCGAGCTCTTCCGGGGTGGGCGGTGGCAAAGGCGCGTGACGGGCGACAAGCCGCAGGCCCGGCTGCGTGGGCACGGCGATCAGGCTGAAGAACTGATTATGAGCGGCAACCCAGACGATGTTGCTGGCACCTTCCTGGTATTCCGTCCGCGGCGTGCCGGGAATGCAGCCCAGGGTGCTGTTGGCAAACCAGGCTTCGGTGACTCGATGAGGGCTGGCTCCATCAAACCAGGTGAAACCGAGCGTCAGGCTCTCGTCGCGCCTGGTCATTGGTGTTGCATTGCCGACCACCAACTCGTGAGCGGGCAGTTGAACCGGCTGTCCGGTTGGGTTTTCAAAACGGATGCTTGCCGAGAGCAGAGAATTCGATCCCAGTTTGTACTCCTTGATGATGTGGAGTCCGCTTGGAAGGCTTTTCTCGGCACGGACGCCATCGGCAGTTCGCGAGAGGGCGAACATACCATCGCCTTCGAGTTCCGGGCCACCATTCAACGCAAAGATCGAAGACGGCGCATTGTGGTTCAGGGCAGCGAGCTGATTTGTTCCAGCGGTGCCTTTTGTGCGGCAGTCGATGCTTGCCGGATAGTTCTTCAACTCGATCAGGCTGAGTCCACCGGAAAGTGCGCTAAAAGTGTAGCGTGTTTCCTTGTCTTCGATGAGCAACTTTTGATCAGCGATGGGAGCCGGTGCCGGGCGGCGAGGAGCAAGTGCGTCCGTGGACGCCTTGAGTACCGGGGCACTCTCAGGATTAGGAATGGACGCCACGATAGGAGCGGCATTGGTGGTTTTCGGTGGTATAGGCGGCGGCGGAAGAATCTTATTGACCAGCATTGGCCACGTGAAGAGAGCGCCGATCGAGACGAGGAGGATGACAATGGTTTTTCGATCCATGAGAATCTTTAGCGAGGTAATGCCGACAATGCATCCAACGAGTTTGCGGAACGCGTTGGAGCACTTTCCAGGGGGACTGGATCGTGTCCGCAGCCGCCCCACGGGTGACACCGGCAGACGCGCCCGGCAGCGAGCCACGTTCCGCGAAAAACTCCATGCGCGCTCAGAGCTGCAATCGCGTACTCTGAACAGCTTGGCATATAGCGACAGCGGGCGGTTGGACCGAAAAGGAACACTTTGGCCGGTGAAAGGATCAACCGATAGACCTGCACGAGAAAAATGAGAATGGCTCGGAAAGGATTCACGCTTTGTTCATCATCAGGTTCGCCTGGCGCAGGAGTGTGAGAAAGTCCTTCTCCACGTCGGCGAGTTTGCGTTTCACAATAGAATTACGAGCGACGAGCACCAGGGCAACCGGCTCGGAAAGCTCGTGCTGATGCAGACGGAATACTTCGCGCAACAGGCGTCGGGCACGTGATCTGATGTTGGCTTTTCCGATCTTCTTGCTGGTGATGACCCCAATCTTGGAAGATCCGGTCGGCAGAAGTGGAAGCCAGTTCATAATCAGACAGCCCCTGACAGCCCGCCGCCCCTTTTCCTTCACGCGAGTGAATTCACGCGTCTGCTGCATGCGCATCCCGCGCGGCAGCGTCAGCCTCGTAGAGACTGGAGCCGGCATGATGCCAGAAGATTAAACCGGAGTCAGGCGTTTGCGGCCAACGCGGCGGCGGTTGGCAAGGATGGCGCGCCCACTCTTGCTCGAGTTGCGGCTTAAGAAACCGTGCTGGCGCTTGCGTCGAATCTTCGACGGCTGATACTGGCGTTTCATTGATCGTAAACAGTTGAACCAACAGACATTTGTGGCGGCGTAGGGCCACCGTGCCCGTCTTGACAAAGCCGAGAACGGATCACCACCGCTGTTGCGGAGGGCGCGAAGATACCAATGGACTTCCGAGTGTCAAGCCCACCACCGAACATGCAAAATATGACCAGTTGCCTCAAAATGGGGACACTGATTCAAGTGAGCCCGCACGCAAAAATTGAGTTCGTGCCACGCTCACGCCTCTCATGTAAGCCTGATGACGAAACAATCAGGAGAGGATGCCCGCCCGCAAGAACCATGGAATTCAATCTGCTCTGATTTGCTGGATGAGAAGACTCCCTGCTTTCGACGACCACCGGAATTTGGCAACTTTTCGATTTGTCTGGCTTGTGCTGCTGTATTGCCTGGCTTTTACAGTGCCGGCAAAGGGGGCGGTTCTGATTCCATCCGACTCGTCCTGGAAGTTTTTGAAAGGGTTCTCGGAGGCTTCATCCCCGGATACCGCCGGCTGGCGGCGAAACGGATTCAACGACTCGGCATGGACGACGGCACCGACGCCATTCTGGTACGGAGATGCCCAGCCAAATCCCGGCACCCTGCTCTCAGACATGCGAGGCGGTTACTCTTCTGTCTTTCTGCGCCGAAACTTCTCAGTCACCAACCCCAAGGAGATATCGGTGATGGATTTGGAGGTGCAGAGCGATGATGGTTTCATCGCCTGGATTAACGGCGTGGAAGTCGCCCGGTTCAACATGCCTGACGGGGAACATACGTTTAATGGGAAAGCATTGCCCGCTTTGACAGAGCCTATCCCCAGCCAGAAGTTTCAACTCACCGGCCTATCCAGCATCCTCGTCCCGGGAGTGAATGTAATGGCTGTCCATGGATTCAATGCGGATATCAGCACGAGCAGCGACTTTGTTTTCAACTTGAGCCTCGCCGCGTCGGTGGACGACATGCCACCGACAGTCACCGAAGTCATCCCGCCTGCGGGCTCGGCCGTGCAGCGCCTGCAACAGATCGAAGTACACTTCAATGAACCCGTGACTGGAGTGGACGCAACGGATCTCTTGGTGAACGGCGCTCCCGCAACAAATGTGCTCGTGTTCAGCAGCAGTCAGCACGTGTTTGAGTTTTCCCAGCCAGCCCTCGGGATTGCACGCGTAACCTGGAAGTCCGGCCACGACATCCGCGATCAGTCCGCGGCAGGAAACGCCTTCCAGGGCAACTCGTGGACTTATGACGTGAGGGAAAACGTGCCGCCCGCCGGCGTGACGATCTCAGAGTTCATGGCTGAAAATGACCGCACCCTAAACGACGAGGACGGCGACAGTTCCGATTGGATCGAAATTCAAAACGCCACAGCAATCAGCGCCAACCTCGCTGGCTGGCACTTGACCGATGACCCCGTGAATTTGAAGAAGTGGCGTTTCCCAAATGCCGCTATCCCGGCCAAAGGCTACCTTCTGCTCTTCGCTTCGAACAAAGACCGGACAAACACAACCTCCCGGCTGCATACAAATTTCAAACTGAAGTCGGACGGAGGTTATCTGGCGCTCTACAATCCAGACGGAACCATAATCAGCGAGTTCGCGCCATCCTATCCGGAGCAACGATTGGATGTTTCTTATGGGCAGGATCGCGGCAATTCAACCATTCACGGCTATTTTGTGCAGCCGACACCCGGAGCACCCAATTCGGTCAGTGGACCGGGATTCGGACCGGAAGTGTTGTTCTCCCGGGCAGGCGGGACGTTCTCGGATTCCTTTTCACTTTCGCTGGCCACGAGTTCAGAGCAGGCGAAAATTCATTACACTTTGGACGGGACTCTGCCGACCGAGACCTCCCCGACGTATGCAGCTCCGATCACGATTGCCGGGACCGTTCAAATTCGCGCCCGCGCCTTCGAGCCTGGACTTCTGCCCGGCAAGCCACGGAGCGAAAGCTTCGTTCAATTGGCCGCAAGCGTGGTGAATTTCACCTCGGATCTACCGATCCTCATCATTCACAATTTCGGTCAGGGCACGGTGCCGGCAAACAGCGACCAGTTCGCCTACATGGCTTTCTTCGAACCTGTCAATGGACGGGCCTCGTTGCAAAACCCACCGTCGATGAATAGCAGGGCTGGCATCAATATCCGCGGCTCGAGCACCGAGGGGTTGGCCAAATCCAGCTTCGCCGTTGAATGGTGGGATGAATTCAACCTGGATATGCCACTCTCACCGCTCGGGCTTCCCGCCGACTCGGATTGGGTGCTCTACGCGCCGAACAATTTCGAGCCGGTGCTCATTCACAATCCGTTCATTTATCAGCTGAGCAACGAAATCGGCCGGTATGCGCCGCGCACCCGGTTCGTTGAAGTCTATCTGAACAAGTCAGGCGGACCAATCACCTCGGCAAATTACAACGGAATCTACGTGCTCGAAGAAAAGATTACGCGTGGCGACAAGCGCGTGGATGTTTCCAAACTCGAAGCTGAACACATCAAGGCACCAGAGGTTACTGGAGGGTACATGATGAAGATCGACCGGCTGGACCCGAGCGATGGCGGGTTTGGCGGAGCCGGGCAGACCGTCGGCTACGTGGAGCCGAAGGAACGCGAGATCGAACTGCCGCAGCGTGATCCACAGGAGCAGTACATCCGCAATTATATGAATGCATTCGGCACGTCGCTCAACGGTGCCGGCTTCACGAACTTGAACGCAGGGTTCAGGCAGTACGTGGACGTACCATCGTGGATCGATCACCACATACTCAATGTGATGGCGTTCAATGTGGATGCGCTCCGATTGAGCACTTACTTCTACAAGCAGCGGGAGGGAAAGCTCTTCTTCGGTCCGATCTGGGACTTTGATCGAGCATTGGGTTCAACAGACGGGCGGGACGCCAACCCACGGGTATGGAGCGCCTCGGGCGGTACGGACTTCTTCACTTATCCTTGGTGGGGCCGGATGTTTCAGGACATCAATTTCTGGCAGGACTGGGTGGATCGTTACCAGGAATTGCGGCAATCGCACTTTGCCGTGACGAATCTAAACCGGATCATTGACTCGCTCGTGGCCGAAGTTCGCACGGCCCAGCCCCGGGAGCAAAAGCGCTGGAACTTCGCCCCTCGGGGCGGCAGCTACACCGCAGAAGTTAATTTCACCAAGAACTGGCTCACGAACCGGCTTTGGTTCATGGATACGAATTTTCTTCAAAGGCCAGTCCTCGGTCTCTCAGATGGTTTCGTGAAATCGGGCACGATGCTGACACTCTCAGGCCCTGCTGGTGCAACGATTTACTACACACTCGATGGCACGGATCCTCGCCAGCCTTTCGGAGCGGTGTCGCCAGCAGCAGTTGCCTACACTGCTCCCGTGGAACTGAATTCCAATGCGCGTGTCGTGGCCCGGGCATTCAAGAGCGATCACCTAAATCTCACCGGGGGAACCAATCCGAGATTGTCCACACCTTGGTCTGGTGTTGTGGCGGCGACATACACGATCACGACGCCGACATTGATCATCACTGAATTGATGTACCATCCGGAGGCGGCGCCCGCAGGTAATACGAACACAGCCGATGCGTTCGAGTTCATCGAATTGAAGAACACCGGGCCAGGCACGATCAATTTGAACGGCTTTCGCCTGAGCGGCGGCGTCGAGTTCGTCTTCCCTCAACTCGACTTGCCGGGTGGGCGGTCGGTGGTCGTGGTCCGTGATGCGGCCGCATTCCGTTCACGATACGGCACGGCACCACTGATCGCGGGAACTTATACCGGACAACTTGATAATGATGGTGATCGCCTCGTGCTTGAAGGACCGTTGCGTGAGCCGGTCCTCGATTTCAAATTCGCGGACTCCTGGCAGCGAATCACGGATGGTCTTGGTTTCTCACTGGTAATCACGGATGAGCGGATGTCTCTCGCCTCGTGGAGTGACAAGGCAAGCTGGCGTCGGAGCGCGCAAGTCGGAGGATCTCCCGGTGCGGATGATCCCGCGCTACCAACCATTCCCGTCGTTATCGTGAACGAAGCGATGACGCATACCGATCCTCCGTTGGTTGACGCGATCGAATTGCTCAATACAACCTCCGGGCTGGCGGATATTAGCGGCTGGTATCTGGCAGATGACTTCAATTCTCCCAAGAAGTTCAAGCTTCCGCACCCCACCCGCCTCGTCGGTGGTGGTTATCATGTCGTCGCGGAGTCGGAGTTTAATTCGGGCGGCGCGAGCACTTTTTCACTCAGCTCGCTCGGCGACGAAGTGTTTCTATTCTCGGCGGATGCGGCAGGCAATTTGACCGGTTACCACCATGGGTTCAGCTTCGGTGCAGCCCAAAACGGCGTCAGCTTTGGCAGGCATGTCACGACTATTGGCGAGGAGCATTTCGTGGCTCAGTCAAGAGCGACACTGGGATCAATGAATGCGAGCCCGCTCGCAGGTCCGGTGGTAATTAGTGAGATCTTGTTCCTGCCAGCGACCGTGGCTGGGATCGAGAACACTGTGAGTGAGTTCATCGAAATCGCAAATCTGTCTTCACAAACGATGCCGCTTTTTGATGCTGCCGCCCCCACCAACACTTGGAGGATACGTGGAGGAGTGGATTTTGACTTCCCACAAGGATTTTCCCTGCCGGCAGGCGGATTGGTACTCCTGGTGAATTTCGACCCACTCAGGGAACCGGGTGCGCTGGCCAGCTTCCGCACGCTTTACCAGGTTCCGGACGGTGCGGTTGTAATGGGGCCTTCCGACGGCAAGTTGAGCAATGTTGGAGAGGAAATCCGGTTACTAAAGCCGGACCCGCCGCAAGGTCCGGACGCCACCGATCCAGGCTTCGTCCCTTATGTGCTGGTTGACCTCGTTGATTACTCCGCCAACGCGCCGTGGCCCCGGGGATCAGCGGGACAGTCACTTCAACGAATTCGTGGCGATGCTTACGGTAATGATCCCTCCTCATGGAACGTTGCCTCCCCAACCGCTGGAAGATTTGAAGCGGGCACCGAGCCAATGGATGATTTGGATGGATTACCAGCCGAATGGGAATCGGCACATGGCCTGAACCCACGGAGTGGAACCGGCGATGATGGCCCGGCCGCTGACCCGGATCATGATGGACTCACCAATTTACAGGAATTCCTGGCGGGCACACATCCAAAGGACTCTTCAAGCACGCTTCGAGTCAGCCTGGTTGGTTATACGAATTCGGGCGTGACCATTACATTCATGGCCCAACCATTGAGGGCCTACTCCGTCGTGGTGCGCGACGATGCTCATGCCGGTATCTGGCGAAAGCTGGCGGACATCACGGCGCGAGCATCGATACGATCCATTCAGATTACTGATCCGGAAACCGTTGGAACGCGCTTTTACCAAGTCGTCACGCCGCCATTGCCTTGAGTCACGAAGTCGGCTGGCAAAATTGTGAGCTCCGAGCCGCGACCGAAGGATGGGTGCGCTCATCGAGGTTGCAGCCTTTGCCTACTTGCCCCAACCCGCAGCCGACATCACAAACATAAGTGTGTAGGCGATGACCGCTGTAGCCGGAATAGTAAACAGCCAGGTCCAAAGAATCCTCTCAACCCAGGTATAGTTCAACGCGCTGAAACGCCGCGCGCAGCCGACGCCCATGATGCTGGTGGTGATGCTGTGCGTGGTGCTGATGGGCATGCCGAGAATGCCCGCCACAAAAAGAATGCTCGCACCGGTGCATTCAGCGGCGAAGCCATGGATGGGTTTGATGCGCACCAGCCGGTGTCCCAGCGTGTGAATGATGCGCCACCCCCCGATGTAAGTCCCCGCCGCCATCGTGATGCCACACGCCCACTTGACCCAGGTGGCGATCTCGAATTTCGGAGTGTGCAGGAATTTCAACCACACCGGTACATGATCCCAATCCACGGACTTGCCCGCTGCGAATAGAGCGAGCGCCATGATTCCCATTGTCTTCTGGCCGTCGGCAAATCCGTGCGCCCAGCCCATGTAAGTGGCGCTCAATAACTGCGCCTTGCCAAAGATCCGGTTCACCCAGATGGGGCGCCAGTTACGGACCACGGCGAACAGTATTCCCATGATGACAAACGATATGATGAAACCGGCAATCGGCGAAGATATCATTGGGATGATCACTTTGTGATAAACACCCTCCATGACAACTTTGCCAGTCTTTGGATCGGTCTTTTCAAAGGACCAAAGAATGACAGATAAACTGTTATTCGCCGAGGCAACAGCGGCACCGAGCAGCCCGCCGATAAGCGCGTGGCTCGATGAACTGGGTATGCCCAGATACCAGGTGACCAGGTTCCAAACGATCCCGGCCACCATCGCGCAAAACACGGTGTGAATCGTGATGAAGTTCGAATCCACCATGCCCGCGCCGATAGTCTTGGCCACGGCAGTTCCCCCCAGAGCACCAATGAAGTTGGAGACCGCCGCCAATATGACGGCCTGGCGCGGCGTCAGGATCTTTGTCGAGACGACCGTGGCAATGGCGTTGGCGGCATCGTGGAAACCGTTCGTGTAGGTGAAGCCGAGCACTGCCAGCAGCACGACTATCAAGAAGATGAGCGCTTCCATCCGCGGTCAGTCGTTTTTAAGGATGATGTTGGAGATGACGTTGCCAGTATCGCGGCAGCGGTCCACAACCTTTTCGAGCAGTTCGTAAAGATCCTTGAGGATGATGACCTTGATGGGATCGGGTGAACCGCTGCACAAGTCCTTCAGTGATTCCAGAATCAGTTCGTCGGCTTCGCCCTCAACTTTTTGCAGGATATCATTCTGGCCTTTGATTTTTTCCAGATGTGACTTGGCGTGCAGCTCGCGGACCATGATCAAAACGGTCTGCGCGGCCTGCTCGAGCAGCGCGAGATGTCTATCCCAGTTCACGCCACGCAACCGGTCGGCAAAAGCAATATACCGTTCGGCAAACTTCTCAGTCGTCTTGGGAATCTTGTAGAGTGAATTGGCGATCGACTCGATGTCCTCGCGCTCCAGGCCGGTGACGGAAGTCTTGCAAAGCAATTCAGCGATCTCATTTGCGATCTGTTTTCCCTTCCGGCGCGAAACCACGAATTCCTCAAGGGTGAGTTTGGCCCCGGGCTTGAGGATGTGCTGAATCGCATGGACGCTCACGAGGCACTCCTCCGCGGAAGCCTCCAGAAGGTCCAGGAACTGGTCATCTTTGCCAAAAAACTTTTGAAGGGAGAACATCGCGAAGAGGTTGTCACACAAATGTAACAATCATGTCACGCCGATAATGGAGCCATGCTCAGTTAGCCTTGCCATGGATGACTCCTGCAACGCTTGCATTGTCGAGATTTAACGATAACAGGGTAATCTCATGCCGCGCGTGGATCAGACTGGCGCGTATCGCCTTTTGGTCGTTGCCAGAACCAGGAGGATTCGCCATGAACCTTCGTCACACAATCGTAACACTCACGCCATGATGCTGACACATCTGGCGTGATAAGATCGTCAGGAATTGGATATGCCTACTCACTTTGAAGAGTCTTTGCAGCGAGACATTGACCGCATCCGCGGCAAGGTCGTGGAAATGGCCGACCTGGATGTACGCGCCCTCCGCGGCTGCATGAAGTCGCTCACGGAAAAGGACCGGGTGCTGGCATATTCGGTGATTTTTGGCGACCAGCGTATCGACGAGCTGGAAAAGGAAGTGGACCGGCTTTGCCTGGAATTCCTGGTGCGCCAGCAGCCGGCGGCTGAGCCTCTCCGTTTTGCTTACGCCACCATCCGCACAAACCTCGAACTGGAGCGTGTCGGCGATTATGCGGAAGGGGTCGCCCGCCAGGTTTTGAAGCTCACTTCGATGGACGTGCCCATTCCTTTCAACCGTTTTGAGGAAATCGCCAATCTTTCCATCCGGATGCTTGAAGACGCTGTAAAATCCTTTGTGGATCGAAGGCCGGATCTCGCCCGCAAAACCATGGCCACGGAGGAGACGGTGGACATACTCAAAAGCCGCCTTAATTCCGACCTGATCAGCCTCCACCAGAAAGGCGGCCTGTCAATTGAGGCTCTAAACCCGCTGATGATGATCGCCCGGCATTTGGAGCGCGTTTCCGACCAGGCCAAGAACATCTGCACGGAGGCCGTGTACATGTGTACCGGCGAATACGAACGTCACAAAGGTTCCGAATCCATCCGCCTCTTGTTCGTGGATGTGCGCAACTCCTGCCGCAGCCAAATGGCCGAGGCCATTGCCAATTCGCTCCAGCAACCCCGGTTCGTGTTTAGCAGCGCCGGACTGGAGCCGGATGCGATCGACCCGATGACGCTCGGGTTTCTCAAGGACAAAGGGCTGGACCCGTCCCGGCTGACGAGCAAATCGGTCAAACAGATCCCCAATCTCGATCACTATCAAATCCTCATCGCCCTGGCGCAGGAAGCGCGGATAATTTTCCCGGGCCCGCCGACGAAGACCGTCTGCCTTGACTGGAGCTTGAAGGACCCGTCCAAAGCACAGGGAACTCCATCCGAGATCCACGCTGCCTATGAAGCCGCCTACCAATTTCTCCACGATCACATTGGTGGACTTGTGGAAGCCGTCATTGGAAACAACCTGCCCCATAAAAGCAAAAACATACCATGAATAATCACCACTCACCGAAGCGCGGAATCCACCTGGGTTTCCTGGTCGCGGTAACTTTGAGTTTCGCATTGGGAGGCTGCGGTCAGAAGGAACCCCCGGCTGGCGGGCCTGCCGGAGGAGAGAGCAGCAAAAAAATCGTCGAGATCCGGGCCAAGGGTTCAGACACGATGATACAACTGGCGACCGCCTGGGCGGAAGCATACCGCAAAGTAAAACCCAACGTCTTCGTCAATGCCAATGGTGGAGGCACGGGCACTGGTTTCGCCGCACTCCAGAATAACAGCACCGACATTTGCAACGCTTCCCGCGAAATTAAAAAGGAGGAGTCCGAGAAAGTGAAATCCGTCACCGGCAAGGAAGTGAAGGAGTTCGTCGTAGCCTACGATGCGCTTGCAGTTTACACGCATCCATCGAACCCGATCAAAGAAATCTCCATTCCCGAGCTGACTGAAATCTGGGCCGAAGGTGGCAACGTCACCAAGTGGGAACAGATCAACCCGGCATTCGCAGGCAAACTCACACTCTTTGGGCGCCAAAATAATTCAGGCACTTACGACTATTTCCGAGAGCACATCTGCGGCAAGACGGCGGACAAAAAGCAGCGTGAATTCCGGGGTGGCATCAGCGAAATGAACGGTTCTTCAGAAGTCGTCGAGAATGTTGGCAAGACACCCACCGGGTTGGGCTACAGCGGCATGGGTTACAAGACACCGGGTGTGAACTGGCTCAAGGTATCAAAAGCCAAAGACGAGCCTGCGATTGAGCCTGGAGCGGACGCGGCGCGAAGCGGCAAATATCCCATCGCGCGCAAACTTTATCTCTACACCGCCGGTGAGCCGACGGGCGAACTCAAAGATTTCATCGAATGGATTCTTTCGCCCGAGGGCCAAAAGATTGTCACGAAAGAAGGGTTCGTATCGCCTAATTGACTATTGAACTGCTGCAATGCCGTTACGGTTCCGTCGGTGAATGCACTCGATGGCGGGCTGCGCGGCAAGGATTGATCCATTTCACGTCATGCCCGAACAGGTGACCAACAAGTCGAGGAGGAAGTTTAACTTCCTCGACTCGATTGAAAAGCCCACCGAGTGGTTCATCCGGCTTTGCGGCTGGAGCAGCATCATCGGAATCGCGGCCATCTTCCTGTTCATCTTCAAGGAAGCGGCACCGATGTTGCCGCGCCTGGACTGGCTGACTTTCTTCACCAGCCCGCGTTGGATCCCCAACCCGGCGCCGGGCAATCCCGCCAGTTTCGGTGCGCTTGCCCTGCTGGCAGGCACATTCACCACGACATTCATCGCACTGATCATCGCCGTGCCGGTTGGGCTCGGGGCCGCCGTTTACATCTCGGAGTTTGCGAAGGGAAAAGTGAAGGAAACTCTCAAAGTCGTCATCGAGCTGCTGGCGGCCATTCCTTCAATCGTCTGGGGGTTTATCGGACTGATGGTGCTGGGTCCATTGATCAAGACCGTCTTCACCGCCGCGCCTGGCAGTTGGTGGGGCCACGTGATGGTTATACTCCATCTGGCCAGTGCTGAGACAGGGGCCGCGCAGGGCACCAATCTGCTCACCGGAGGCGTCATCCTCGCATTGATGAGCGTTCCGGTGATCGTCTCGCTCTCCGAAGACGCGTTGCGCGCGGTGCCTGATTCTTTCCGTGAGGCGGCACTCGCGCTTGGCGCCAACCCCTGGGAAACCGTCCGTCGTGTTCTCTTTCCTGCCGCGCGCAACGGCCTTCTCGCCGCCTGCATGTTGGGTATGGGGCGTGCCGTCGGAGAAACCATGGCAGTGCTGCTGGCTACCGGTCACAACAACCGGATTCCCGCCGCCCTCACTGATCCTGTGCGCACAATGACCGCCACGATCGCCGCCGAGATGGGCGAGACTGTCTTCGGTGATCCACATTACCGAGTGCTTTTCATCCTTGGCATCGTTCTCTTCGTCATCACGTGCAGCATCAATGTCGCCTCGGATCTCATCATCAAGGGCGTGAAGAAAGCGAACAAGGCATGATGATGGAAAGTTCCAAACTCCAAGTTCCAATCTCCAGGGGGGGAGAGGGATATTTCATAGCTTTCTGTCCTGCGTTTTTTTCCTTCGAGGTCGGAGCCAGGATAGCGTTTGGAACTTGGAACTTGGAACCTGGAACTTCGCAATGAACACTGCGCCAGTTTCAAATCCGTTCGCTCCCACACAATTCGAACGCCGCAAATTCCGGCGCGCGAATCTGAACAAGTGGATCATGTTCGGTTTTTGCGCGGTGCTCGTCATCCCGCTGATCGCCATCCTCGTGGACATCTTCGTAAAAGCCGCTCCTGTCCTTTCACTGGATTACCTGTGGCTGAATCCGGCGAACAAAGGCAAGGAGGGCGGACTTTGGGCGCCGCTCGTCGGCACCTTTTATCTCGTTATCGGCTCGCTGATCTTCGTTGCGCCCGTTGGCATCCTGGCCGCCATCTACTTGAACGAGTATGCGAAGGAAGGGATATTGAACCGGGTGATCGGCATTGCCGTCACCAGTCTGGCTGGTGTGCCGAGCATTGTTCATGGCCTCTTCGGACTCGGCGCGTTCGTGCTTGTCATGCTCCCGGCGGTAAATTCCGTGATCGCGAATCCCAATGATCGCGCCACCAAATGGCAGGCAGGCTTGCTGACCGCCTCATTGACCGTCGCCGTGATGAATCTTCCGGTCATCATCGCCAGTGCTCGAGAAGCTCTGGGCGGTGTCCCTCAATCCTTTCGCGAGGCCTGCTGGAACCTCGGAGCGACTCGCTGGCAGACAATTCGCACGATCGTTCTACCCAATTCGTTGAGCGGAATACTTACCGGAGTCATCCTGACCATATCGCGCGCCGCCGGTGAGACTGCGCCGATTCTTTTCACCGGTGTCACCTTTTTCAAGTTCGTCGCCGATACGGGTTGGGAAAAGGTCTTCCCCTACAATCCCGGGGAACCTTTCATGGCGATGTCGATGCACCTGAACATCATTTCCAACCAGATTTCCCAAATGCCCGAAGGCATGAAGTACGGCTCCGCCGCGGTGCTCATCGGCCTGATTTTGTTCGTCAACAGCTTCGCCATCATCCTCCGTGTCTGGCTGCGGGGACGCAAACGCTGGTAGCCGCGCCATGATCCACGGCAAACCCCACATTGAGTTTCGCGACGTCTGCGCCTTTTACGGCTCGAAGCAAGTTCTCCGCAACGTGACGTTCACCGTGCCTCGCCACAGCGTGATCGGTGTCATCGGGCCGGCCAACTCCGGCAAGACCACGATGCTCAAGACGATCAATCGCACCCTGGATTTCATTGGAGGTGCGCGCTTCACCGGCCAGGTGTTGATCGATGGTGAGAACGTTGCCGATTTTCGTGATCCCAATGAGCTGCGCCGCCGCATTGGCATGGTCTTCCCGCTTCCAGTCGGCCTGCCTCTCACGATCTATGAGAACGTCGCCTATGCTCCCCGCCGCCGGGGCGTCACTGCGAAAAACGAATTGGACGAAATCGTCGAGCGTTGCCTCCGCCAATCCGTGCTTTGGGATGAAGTGAAGGACCGCCTCCAGATGCTCGGCACCCGCCTTTCCGGTGGACAGCAACAGCGGCTCACACTCGCTCGCGCTCTTTCGCTCTCGCCGGAGATTCTTTGCCTGGACGAATTCAGCATCGCCATCGATCCGGTGACAACCATGCGGATTGAAGATGTTCTCAAGGAACTGCGGAAGAGCATGACCATTGTCCTTGTCACCAACCTGGTCCAGCAGGCACGCCGTCTCGCGGACAACACGCTCTTCCTCTGGCGCGGCGAAGTGATCGAACTCAGCCCGACAGAAATTGCCTTCAGCGACAAGCCAAAGGACAAACGCACCTACGATTACGTCAACGGTATTTTTGGATGATATTTATGGCTCGCGCAAAGACGCAAAGACGCAAAGGGACTTATCGGAGTCCGCTTCCATCGGCCTCCTCCTGGCGACTTAGGGACTTGGTGCGAAGCCTATTCCGGCAGGCCGTTTACCAACCGCGTGATCCCGTCCTTGATGAGCGGAGCGCCGAAGTTGACGAGCAAGCTGAGTCGTTTGTCTGCAAGTTTGATATAGGTCAGCACCTGCTTCTTATGCACCGGCGCGGTTTGTTCGACGGATTTCAATTCAACGATGACCTTATTCTCAACGATCAGGTCAGCGCGGAATCCCTCGTCAAACGTAAGATCCTCAAACCGGATCGGAATTGGCGCCTGACGTTCAACTTTCAGTCCGCAGCGGCGCAGCACCGACGCCAGCACAGTTTCGTACACAGATTCCAGCAAACCCGGGCCGAGCTTGGTATGGATTTGAAACGCAGAGTCCACAATGATTTTGGCAATTTCATTTTCAGTCATAGGCTCAGAATCCTGTTTGGTGGATCGAACTTTCACCAGTCCGTTCGGAACCTGTTTCTTTGCGTCTTTGCGTCTTTGCGCGAGCGATCTCACTCATGATCGATCCAGTCCAACACTGCATCACCACGAAGGACGTTTGCCTTTGGTACGCCAAATTCCAGGCGCTCATCAATGTCACCGTCAACATCAAGCAGGGGAAGATCACCTCTCTCATCGGGCCGAGCGGTTGTGGAAAAACCACGCTCCTGCGCTGCTTCAATCGCATCAACGAGCGTTACGACTACGTCACCACCAAGGGAGAGATCAGGATCCTCGACAAAGACATCTACGACGAAGACGTATCGCTGATCGAGTTGCGCAAGAAAGTCGGCATGGTTTTCCAGCGCCCGAATCCGCTTCCGATCTCAGTCTATGAGAACATCGTCTTTGGACTTCGCATCCACAACGAGCGCTCGGCAACCAGCAACTCCGTCCTCGATGAAGCCGTGGAAAAGGCGCTCACGGAAGTCCGCCTTTGGGATGACCTCAAGGACCGGCTCGACACCAAGGCCACCACGCTTCAGCTCGAACAACAGCAGAAGCTCTGCATCGCCCGCCTCCTCCCGCTCAAGCCGGAACTCATCCTCATGGATGAACCGTGCAGCGCGCTGGACGTGGAGGGCACGCGCGCCATCGAGGAACTCATGTTCGAGCTCAAGGGCCGTTACTCCATTGTGATCGTTACTCACAACATGGCCCAGGCACGACGCGCCAGTGACGAATGCATCTTCATGCTCATGGGAGAGCTGGTCGAGCACACCCGGACCGAGGATCTCTTCCTGACTCCCAAAAACTCGAAGACTGCCGAGTACATCGAAGGACGCTACGGTTAATCCCATGAGCAAAGCGTTCACCAGAGAATCAGATGACGCGCCAGAATCGCAGTCGGAAACCCGCCCTGTTTCGTCGCTGCCTCCCGGTGCCCGGAACTACATCACCCCCGATGGTGCTGCGAAGATGAAGGCGGAATTCGACCGGCTCGTTACCATTGATCGTCCCGAACTCAGCCGCGCTCCAGAAGACGACCACGAAGCCCGGCAAACGCTTCAAGCCTTGGTGCGAAAGATCCATCACCTTGAGCAAGTCCTGAGATCGGCTGTGGTCTCTTACCCGCCACCGGGCGAAAGGAACCGTGTCCGCTTCGGTGCCACCGTCACGGTTCGCACGCTTCGTGGCGAGGAGGAGAGTTACCGCATCGTGGGTGTGGACGAGACAGATTTCGATCGCGGCTGGATCAGTTGGCTTTCACCACTCGCCAAAGCGCTCCTCAACACCGAAGCCGGGCAACGTGTTCAATTTCGCTCTCCCTCCGGCCAGGATGAACTTCAAATTCTGCGCATCGCCTACGAGTAAGCCGCGGCTGGAATCGCATCCATCACTTCGGCGCAGGAACACCGGCGAGGAATGACATCAAATCCCGCAACTCATCTGCACGCGTGCGATTCAACTGATTCGCGGGCATGAGCGACACGCTCTGCGGCTTGATTGATTGAATCCCTGATCGCGCCAATCGCCGCACTTGCTCGCGATCCGAGACCGTCACTGCGGCGTCGTTCTGCTCAGTGATGAATTCCATGATCGTCTCCTGCATTCCCCGACGCCAACACCCCCGTCCATCGTCCGGCAATCCCAGATCCGTTGCGACAGGCCGTTGAGATGACTTGCCCGGCCCTGGCGTGAGACCGAATCTTCAGTCATGAGCACGTTGCCCCAACAGAAACTGACGATGATCTACTGGAAGTCCGGCAAGTTCTGGCTCGGACGCCTTCGCGAATTACCGGATATCATGACGCAGGGGCGGACGCTCAAGGAACTCGAGGAAAACATGCGTGACGCTTACCGGATGATGATCCTTGACGACATTCCGGAAGGTTACGCACTTAAAGAAATCGCGGTATGAAACGCCTCGAGCTGGTTCGGCGGCTGACGGCTGACGGACGGCATCTGCGTGCTCCTGCGCCCGGGTGGCCGCCATGACATCTATCTGAATTCAGCCACCGGCAAGAAGCAGCCCGTCCCGCGCCACACCGAAGTGGACGAGCACCTGGCCCGGCACATTCGCCGTGTGCTCGGTGTTCTGGAATGCCCCCTCCGCAAACCCCGGCATTCACCCACGCCATCTTCCTCCGCCACAGCGCGAAGGACAAGGAGGTGGTGCGCGCCGCCGCGGAGCTGTTGCGACAGGACGGGTTGAAGGTAGGGATTGATGAATGGGTGCCCAAGGCGGGTGATCAAGCCTCAAAGCCTGGTAGCAGCCGGGGTGAGTCGGCTCAAACTTCCGTGCGCCAGGATCGCAGTATGAGCGGACTCACGTCCGCTGCTACGAGGGATGAGTAGGTCGAGGAAGAGCTGGCGCACCCGCGCGCGGTTCCCATCGTCCATCGGATGGGAGTATAAGGTGTCAATAAGGGGTCAGGCCATAGATCGGTGCATTTGTTGGCCAACAGTGTCTTCCTTTCTTCGAATATCCTGTTTTTCAGTCTGTTGAATCCAGGCGTGCAAGTTTCTGTTGGCTCCCTTGGAGGTTCCCAACCCCACTCGGGCCGCTATGCTCTTGAGCGGAAGAATCGTCTCTTTGCGCAACCTCGCCGCGATGGCCAGTTTCTCTGGAGCGTTCTTGCGCTGACGCACCAACTC
>SIBF01000079.1 GCA_009695275.1 Pedosphaera sp.
GGGGTGTCGAAGAAACCGCTCCGCAAGAATGAATCGCTCCGCAAGCGGGTGGAAGAGGACCTGCGGCAGATCAAAGCCGACCGCAAACTGGTACGAGCCTTTTTTGGTGCCGAGAGTGTAGGCTATACTAAGGACTGATCAGTAGATGTTAAAAGGAGGAAAAGTGAAGTAGTACGCTTTGATGTGGCCAGGGGTGTCAAGCATGCGAAGAATACCTCGCCGTCCCTTCTGAGTATACTCCGGGTCAGCGATGTTGAATTTAAGTGGAACGGTCACCATATCGCCGAGCCAGTCAATGTTGACTTTCGGGCCGGTGTATCGAGCGTAACGTTCCTGTGTAAGCTGATGTAGTTTCACTTTGTCGCCTTCATGGCTTGTA
Organism: Pedosphaera sp.; assembly: GCA_009695275.1. GTDB lineage: Bacteria > Verrucomicrobiota > Verrucomicrobiia > Limisphaerales > F1-12-MAGs170 > F1-120-MAGs170. Next base: position 380 of record SIBF01000079.1, read on the forward strand.
GATCGCGTGGCTGCCAATGTCCAAGGTCATAACGGTTTCGCCATCGAGGATAAACACGGCGCGCAGATCGGCTTCGATCTCCACCGCGTACACAGTGCGCTTTGCCGCTGCCGACAGTCGTTGAATTTTGTGCGTTCGCAGTCGGGGATCAAATGGGTCTTCGTGAAAAATCTTCCACGCGGTAACGACGGACTGCCGCTGACGGGGTGTGAGTTTGGCGTAGTTGCGCCAGAATTTTGGCGCGGCCTTGTAGCGGTAACGACTCACAGCGGCGGACGCTCGAAATGTTCATCCTTCACGTCCAACGCCTTGCCGTCCTCCGCCTCTTCCAGACCTTCCCAAAAGTCTTCGGGCACGTCTAGGTTTTCCAGTCGGTGCAACAGTCGTTCCACGGCTACGCGGCTCTGCGAGTCAAGATCGTGGCAGGCTGCTCGCAACACCTCGGCGCGTTCTGCCACTGGCAACGCCGCCAGTTCCTTCGCCAGTTCTGTCTTGCTCATTGCGTTGCTATCCTACCCGCGTTCACCCGTGTCAGCAAGCGGGAAGAGACGTCTTCCAATCACGATGTGAAGGCCGATGGCAGTCGAACTGTTGCAGGCGCTCCGATGGACTCCTATCGAATCAGTCCACTACCTTCCTTTGCACTGAATTGAAACTGATACACTACCCTGTCCCGCTTGCCTTTATCTTCATGTCCGCTAAGATGCGGCTCGCGTGAGCAAGTTCCTCGACAAACTGAGCCAGGGTGTCCTCGTCGGTGACGGTGCGATGGGGACGCTGATCTATTCACGCGGCATTCCGCTCAATGTCTGCTTCGATGAATTGAGCGTCAGCCAGCCCGAGTTCATCCGCCGCATCCACGAGGAGTACGTCGGCGCGGGCGCGAACATGATCGAGACGAACACCTTCGGCGCCAACCGCTACAAGCTCGCCAAGCACGGCCTCGATAATCGCGTCAACGAGATCAACTGGAAGGCTGCCCGGCTGGCGAAGGAAGTGGCGGGCAAAGAGGTGTTCGTTGCAGGATCGGTCGGGCCGCTGAACATTCCCGCCGATTCCGAGGACGCGACTCATCTCAACAAGGAAGAGCTTTTCCGCGAACAGATCGGCGCGTTGCTCGATGGCGGTTGCGACGTGATCATGCTGGAGACGTTCGCTGATCTCAGCGAAATCAAGATCGCACTCCGCGCGTTCCAGAGCGTCACCGACAAGCCGGTCATCTGCTCCATTTCCGTCAACGACGAGGGCTTCTTGCAGAGCGGTGTTTCGGTTGCCGATGCCTTTGCGCAACTGCGCGAAGCGGGCGCGGACGTGGTGGGTATCAACTGCCTCGTCGGCCCTCGCGGCGCGTTATCGGCGCTGGCGCGTGTTCCCGTGGACGAACAATCGCGCATCCTCGTCAATCCGAACGCCGGGCGTCCTGAGTTGGTGGACGGGCGTTACGTGTATTTGAGCACGCCCGAGTATTGCGCGGATATGTCGGTGAAACTCGTCAGCCAGGGCGCGCGAATCGTAGGCGGATGTTGTGGTACCACGCCGGAACACATCCATGCTATCGCTCAGGCTTTGCGTCAGGTGCGACCGATCACGAGCAAAACCGTGGTCATCACGGAAAGACCCGTACCGAAACCTGAGAAACTGGCGCCACCGCAGGAGACGATCCTCGACATCATCAAGAAGCGGACGTTGATCGTAACCGAACTCGATCCGCCAAGGACGCTGGAGTTCGAGAAAATTATCGAGGGCGCGAAGGCGTTGAAGGCGGCCGGCACGGATTCGCTCACGCTCGCCGATAATTCGCTTGCAGTCGTTCGCATGAGCAACGTGGCGATGGGTTCGCTCATCAAGGACCAGGCCGGCATCATTCCGCTGATCCACATTTCCTGCCGGGATCGCAACCTGATCGGGACGCAGTCGGAATTGATGGGCATGGCCGCGCTCGGACTCGATCACGTGCTCGCCATCACCGGCGATCCCGCCAAGGTTGGTGACGCGCCCGAGGCGTCGAGCGTGTACGACTTGAATTCGATCAGCCTCATCGAGTTGATCGCGAAGTTCAACCAGGGCTTCATGCAATCGGGCCGCCAGCTCAAGCGCACGACGCGTTTTGTCATCGGCTGCTCGTTCAACCCGAACGTGAAGAACATCGACGTGCAGGTGAAACGCCTCGAACGCAAACTCAAGGCGGGCGCGCAGTACGTGATGACGCAGCCGATCTACGATCACGGCAGGGCGAAGGAAGTCCACGACGCGACGAAGCATTTCGGCGTGCCGATTCTGGTGGGCGTGATGCCGTTGCTCAACGCGCGTAACTGCGAGTTCCTTCACAACGAAGTGCCCGGCATCGAGATTCCGCAGACCGTCCGCGACCGGATGCGCGGCAAGGAAGGACCCGATGGCATCAAGGAGGGCCTCGCCGTCGCGCGCGAAGTCACGGCGGAAGTCCTGACTTACTTCAAGGGCATTTATTTGATCACGCCGATGGTGAAATATGAGATGACGGTGGAACTCAGCCGCTATATCCGGGCCGCAAAGTAGCAGAGCGCGGTCGCGGTTCCGCGATCACCCATTGGCAAACGGAGTCTCAGAAGCATGGCATCTCAAAAGGACAACTACGAACCGCCCTTCGTCGTCGCTCTCGACGTCGGCTCTTCCTCCATTCGCGCGATGGTGTTCGACAGCGATGGGAGACAGATCGAAGGGTTGCAGACGGAAGTGGAGCATCACACCAAGACCACGCATGACGGCGGCGCGGTGTTCGACGCCGATGCCATCGCGCAACGAACGATTGAATGCGTCGCCGCGCTGCAGGAGAAGAAGGCGTTCAGGCATTGCCGGAAACGGGTGGCAGCGGTCGGTTGCTCGATGTTCATGCACAGCCTCGTCGGGACTGACCGGGCCGGGCACGCTTGCACGCCGCTCTACACATGGTCCGACACGCGAAGCAGGGATACCTTGGCCGGTAGTCGTCTCGATCGAAAGGCGATCCACCAACGCACGGGCTGTCCGCTGCACACGAGTTATCCGCTCGCCAAACTACTGTGGTTGCGACGGGAACAATCCGGCCTCTTTCGTCGCGCTCACTGCTGGCTTTCGATGGGCGACTACCTGTATCTGCAACTGTTCGGTCGTCCCACGCTCAGTCTGAGCATGGCTTCGGGAAGCGGACTGCTCGACTTCAGGAAACTTCAATGGGATGCCACGCTGCTCAGGACAGTGGGAATCCGCGAGGGACAACTCGGCGAGCTTGTCGATTGTGACGATGCCAGCAACGGCCCGCGTGGGAAGTTCCGTCGCGCGCTGGGTTGCCTGGCCGGCGTGCCGTGGTTTCCCGCGATGGGTGACGCGGTGTGCAGCAACATCGGCAGCGACTGCGTGGACGACTCTCGTTTCGCCCTCAACCTCGGCACCAGCGGCGCGATGCGGTCGATGTTCCGTCGCGTGCCGAGCGGCATTCCCGACGGTCTCTTTTGTTATCGCGTGGATCGTCAACGACTTTTGCTTGGCGGTGCGATCAGTAATTGCGGCAATCTCCGTCGCTGGCTGCTTCACACCATGCAACTTGGCAGGCGGGCCGAGATGGATTCTGCGCTGGCCAGGATGAGTCCTGACTCGCACGGTTTGACGATGCTGCCTTTTCTCGCAGGCGAGCGCGCACCGCTCTGGCCCAACGACGCGACGGGTGCCATCCTTGGCCTGCGCAGCGCAACGACTCCATCCGACATCGCGCGTGCAGGGTGCGATGCGGTGTGTTATCAACTCACTATGATTCACGAGCGACTCACATACGCGTTGCCGCGGGCGAAGAAGATCGTGGTGAGCGGTGGCGGCTCGTCAACGGATTGGTGGATGCAGATGATGGCCGATACGATGAACACGCCAGTGCAGCTTTCGTTGGTGAAAGAAGCGTCGAGTCGCGGCGCGGCGTTGCTCGCGCTGGAGGCGCTCGGAATTCATGGCACGACCACATCCAAGTCGGGCAAGACGTATGGGCCGAACGCGCATCGCGGCCAGGTGTACCGGCGGGCGTTGCAACGGTACAAGGAGCTTTGTGATCAATGGAGCAAGCAATGACATGAGCAAATCAATGATCAACCTCGATCTCACGTACATCGAACCCACGGTCTCGGCGTTGGAACTCGCCGCAATGTCCGCCAAGGCGACCTCGGCGTACAAGCGGCTTCAGTCGAAAGACTGTCCCGGCTCCGACTTTCTTGGATGGATGGATCTGCCCGAGACGATTCAATCACTCGTGGCCGACATCAAGCATACAGCGGCTGAAATTCGCAGGCGTGATGCGGTGCACGTGGTGGTGGGCATCGGCGGCTCGTATCTGGGCGCGCGTTGTGTGATCGAAGCGCTGCGTCCGCCGACGGATGCGAAGCCGGAGATCCTGTACGCAGGGCATAACCTGTCGGCTTCGTACGCGGAGCATCTGTTGTCCGTGCTGGAGAAACGTGATTTCTCGGTGAACGTGATTTCCAAATCCGGCACGACGACGGAGCCGGCGGTGTTGTTTCGCATGATTCGCAACGTGCTGGAGAAGAAATATGGGGAGGCCGAAGGACTCAAACGCGTGATCGCGACCACCGACGAGCACAAGGGAACGCTCCGCGATCTTGCCACCAAGTTTGGCTTGAAGTCGTATCCGATTCCCGACGACGTGGGCGGACGCTACTCGGTTTTCACCGCAGTGGGCCTTCTGCCCATCGCCGTCGCGGGGATTGACATCGAGCAACTTCTCGCCGGCGCGCGGGACCTGCGTGCGAAGTGTGTGAAAACCCCGTTTGAGACGAACCCCGTGTTGCAGTATGCCGCCGCCCGCCATCTGCTGTATCAGAAGGGGAAGCAGATCGAGGTGTTCGCGAATTTCCAACCGCAACTCCATTACCTCAGCGAGTGGCTCAAGCAGCTCTTCGGCGAAAGCGAAGGCAAGGAAGGCAAATCCGTTTTCCCCGCAGCCTGCGATTACACGACCGATCTTCACTCGATGGGCCAATATGTGCAGGAAGGATTGCGCACGTTGTTTGAGACGTTCATCGCGGTGGAAAAAACCAGCGAATCGATCACCGTGCCGACCGATCCGCAAAACGCCGACGGCCTGAATTTCCTCGCCGGCAAACCTCTCGAAGAAGTGAACCGCATGGCGTACGAAGGCACGCGCATCGCGCACGCGGACGGTGGCGTGCCGAACTTCACATGGCGGATGCCCGAATTGAACGCGTATCACCTCGGTGGGTTGCTATATGCGTTTGAGGTAGCGTGTGCGGTGAGCGGATTGCTGAATGGGATCAACCCGTTCAACCAGCCCGGTGTCGAGGCGTACAAGAAGAACATGTTCGCGTTGCTGGGTAAACCGGGGTTCGAAACAGAGGCCTCGCAACTCACCCAAAGAACCACTGCTTCAGGCCGAAGAGTCAGTTGCTTCTCCTGATCCGATCGCAGTCAAAGCCTGCGTTGATTGTGGTTTGCAACGGATGGGTGGCTGACGCCCTTGCGGGGAACGACCTTTCCGAATCTGGCCGGCGCATCATGTAACAATGCGCGACGCCGTGTAACCGCGACCGACCGCGCCGCGGATGGCGAACCCGCGCTCGGTGAAATTCAACCCGTTGCGCACCGAACGCCCGATGCGGTCATCTGATTTCCAGTGGATGAAGTCACAGCCGACTCCGCCTTGTAGGATGAAATCCCCGATGAGGCGGCCGACCTCGTTGTCCACGAAGGCACTGCACATCGCCGTCTGCAGCTCGAAGCATTTGCGCAGTCTGCGCGCGACGTTGTATTCGTCGCCGCCTTCCCATGACTGGAATTCCCGCGCCGTGCGGATGCGCCCTTCGCGGGGTCGAGCCGCAACATGATTACAACGAGTGAAAGTTGGTCGAATGTGCACTTGTCACGAAGTTACAATTGCATGTTCGCGTTCCTCGTCAAAGGTACTTCGGTTTTGCCAAGGAAATGCCCAGACACAAACACGGCGACGACGATTCACCTCCACATCGGAGCGTGCGGGGCGAGTCTTGATTCTTCCCTCTCGATGCAACCCGCGGGTCCGCCGGAGCGGTTGGAATCCTGACTGGCCTGGCCGGCAGGAGACTGCAGCGCCGGTATCCGGCACGCCGCGCTTCCCGCCGAGCTCATCCCGCCGTCCTCACCGGCATCGATCCCCTCCAGCTTCCGCAGATGAATGAACCCTGTGTCCGGCCCGAGTTCAGCGAGTTCAGCCTTGACCGCCGTGCCTGGATTTGAAACAAGGTGATCAACCTTATGACCAGCAAACGGCAAAATCCCATTATATTTCGCTGGATGCGTCGAATGGGCGAAATTTTTCTCCGACCGATGCTGCTCTTGTCGGTTGCCTATGCATGCGCTACAGAGGCGCAAGAGGTGGTTGCTCCACGGCCGCAGCAACGTTCGGCAACTTCACCCGGATCGAATCAGGTTCAACCTCGGCAGGCGTCTCCCGTCCCGCAGGAGACCCAGCCATTTCAGTGGGGTCCCCTGACCCTGCGGCCTCACTTGTTTGAACGATTTCTCTATGGGAGCGGAATTCAATCGAGCCCGGACCATTCCTCGGTTACGGCGATCAACGAGTTCTCTCCGGGGTTTATCTTGGATGCCGGCAGCCACTGGTCGCTGGACTACACGCCCACATGGACGGTTTATTCAAGCAAGGACTTCAACAACACTGTTGAACACAGTGTCGGTTTAACTGGCAAGACGACATTTGAAGACTGGGTTTTGAGTCTTTCGCAGAGTTACGTTTCATCGGACTCGCCGCTTGTGGATACCGCCAGACAAACCAGTCAGGAGATTTATGACACGGCCATCAACGCGACCAGGAGCCTGGGCAGTCGAATGTCGTTGGAATTGACCGCCAACCAAAATTTCAGATTCACGGGGGACTTTACCAACGGCACGAACATCACTCAGAACTCTGCGAACAATGTGACGGAGACCCTCCAATGGTCCACGATGGACTGGCTGAATTATCAATTCTGGCCGGCACTGGGGGCCGGTATCGGTGTCGGGGGCGGCTATGTCGATGTGAACGAGGGTTCCGACCAAGCCTACGAGCAGATCCAAGGACGGCTCCAGTGGACTGCGACGGACAAGTTGAGCCTCCAGGTTCAAGGCGGTGCAGAATTTCGACAGTTTCTCGACTCGGGTTCCGGGGTGACGAATCAAACACGTGATATTATCAATCCGATCTATAGCGCTTCGATTGAATATCAGCCTTTTGAGACGACCACAGTTACCCTCAGTGTAAACGCCACTGTAACCTCATCCTACTTCACAGACCTGGTGACCGAACGCACCAGCTTGAAAGCCGATCTGAGCCAACGCTTGTTTGGAAAACTTGATTTGAGCCTTAGTGGCGGCTATCAGTTTACCGACTATACAGGGTTGAAGTCCGGCAATTCAGGGGGTGTTTCAGCGGGTAGCACCGCCGAACTCTACTCCTTTGATGCCAAGCTCGGCACCGCCTTTTTGAAGCGAGGAACGATCTCTGCTCTTTATCATTTCAGCCACAATTCATCCAGCGATAGTGGTTTCGGTTTTTCCAGCCACCAAGTCGGACTCGAAGTTGGGTACCGGTATTGACAAGGCTGATCCGAGTTGCGGTGACTGGGATCGGGAAGGAAATATGGCGGGCAACAGACTCACTGACTTGGAGAAACAACAGCGCGGACCAACGATGGAGCAATCCTCCGCCAGAGCAGGCTCAAGGCCGGTCAAAGAGACGGAATGTGTTGGGGCCTTCGTGCTGGCGACCGGTGGTCTCGTGCTCTGTTTCAGCGTGCCCTTGTTTCAAGTGGTGCGATTTGCGCTCGCCAGCGAGCTCTATTCTTACATTCTTCTGGTGCCATTTGTCAGCGTGTATCTGGCCTGGCTGAAGAGAAAGAGTGTACCGCCTCAGTCTGACTGCGCCCGCGGGATTGCGCTGCTTCCGCTGGTCGCCGGCTTCGGCATGCTGATCGGTTATTGGTTCATTGCTCGAACTGATCCAAGGCTGGCGGAGGAGGATCGGCTGGCCTTGATAGTGTCTTCTTTTCTACTGTTTTTCTTTGGCGTGTGCTGCCTGTGTTTCGGAAAGGGAACACTCCGCACGATGGCTTTCCCCCTCGGTTTTCTGGTCTTGATGGTCCCCCTCCCCGCCTTGTTGCGAGATTGGATCGAAGTCTTTCTCCAGCATGGTTCTGCCGACGCAGCCCATTTACTTTTCATATTGTCGGGAACGCCGGTCTTTCGTCAGGATCTGGCGTTCCAGTTGCCAGGATTCAGCATGCAGGTCGCCGCGGAATGCAGCGGCATACGTTCCAGCCTGGTGCTGTTGATAACCAGTCTGGTGGCCGGCCATCTCTTCTTGCGCACGCCATGGAAGCGCTCGGTGTTGGCGTTGATAGTGATCCCGTTGGCCATCTTGAGAAACGGTCTGCGGATCTTTATTATCGGTCAGCTTTGTGTTCATTACGGTCCTGAAATGATCCGTTCTCCCATTCACCGTCATGGCGGCCCGTTATTCTTTCTCGTGTCCCTGGTGCCGTTCTTTCTGATTTTGTTTATCCTCTGGAAGTCCGATAGAGTACGCGCGAACCTGAAACCTGAACAATCGAACAGTCCATAACATAGTATGCGAAACTTTACCTGTTTTTTCCGCTCATCAATTGCGGCTGCGTTGGTGGCAATCCTCGGCGTCAGTTGTTCGCCCGGGGCGAAAAAGGCCCGCTACCTGGAGCGGGCAAACCAGTATTTTGACTCGGGCCAGTTTGACAAGGCAGAGCTCGAGTACATGAATGCTCTCCAGATCGATCCCAAGAACCTGCAAGCTCTGAACCGCGTTGGGACCGTCTGTTTTGAACAGGGGCGCATGGGACGAGCCTTCCTTTTTCTTCAGATGTGCCGGGAACTGGATCCGGACAATCTGGATGTCCGGGGCAAATTGGGATCCATCTACCTTGCCGCGGGAAAGCTCAAGGAGGCGCGAGACGAGGCCACTTTCGTTCTCGACAAGAAACCCCAGGATGATGAGGCGACGCTGCTGTTGGCGGAAACGTCCGTCACGCCCACAGACATCGAAGAGACTCGTGCGCGCCTGGAAAAGCTGCCACAGTCAAAGGAAAGAGCGGCCGCACAGGTGGCTGCTGGAATCCTGCATCGACGGCAGCGCGACTTGACAGCGGCGGAGGAAGACTTTAAGCGCGCGCAAACCATCGATCCGAAATGCAGTGCCGCTTACTATGCGCTCGGGAACTTGTACTGGGCACAAAACGATCTGAAGCAGGCGGAACAAGCTTTCAAGTCAGCGGCAGAGTTCGCCCCTCCCCGGTCACCGAGACGGTTGACATACGCCCAGTTCAAAATCCAAACAGGGGACTTGACGGAGGGTAAGCGGATGTTGGAGGAAGCCGTCCAAAAAACACCGGACTATGTGCCTGCCTGGTCAGGGTTGGCGGAGATCGCCGTCGCTGAAAAAAAGTATGACGAATGCGCAGTGTTTCTGGAGAAGATCCTGGCGCGCGACCCTCTGAATTATGAAGGCTTGTTGCTGCGAAGTCGCTTGAAGCTGTTGAAAGGTGAACCGGCCAAGGCAACGGCGGAACTAGAGAATTTCCTGAAGATCTATCCACAGTCCGCACAAGGGCACTACCAACTGGCCCTTGCCTCTCTCGCTGTTCAAGAGACTCAGAAAGCTCTCACCTGCCTCAGTCAGGCAGTGGCAGCGGATCCTGATTATGCTGACGCCATTCTCCTCCAGGCTGGACTCAATATTTCCCGAGGTGAGATCAGCCCGGCAATAGTTTCCCTCAAACGACTCACTCAACGGCGTCCCAGGAACTTCCAGGCCCAATTCATGTTGGCAAACGCCCATCGCGCGCAGGGCAACCTGGAGGATGCCCTGAAAGTGTATAGGCAATTGGAGCCGTTGGCCCCGAAAGAACCACGGATCCCCATGATGATGGGCCTGGTCCTCGTACAGCAAGGTAAGAAATTGGAAGCTCGCAACGCATTTGGCAAGGTGCTCACGCTCGCTCCCGATTACCTGCTTGCGGTCGAACAACTCCTGGATCTCGATCTGAAAGACAAGCAATACGCCGCCGCCTCAGAGCGGGTGCAAAAGCAAATCGAAGCACACCCCCAAGCACCGGAACCGCGACTGCTTCTTGCCAAGATCTTCCTGGCCCAGCGCGATACAAACCAGGCAGAAGCCGCCCTGCTCAAGGCCATTGAGCTGCAGCCCGAGTTTGCACGAGCCCATTTGATGCTGGCAACCCTGTATCTTGCCTCGAACCAACAGCAGAAAGCGCTTGGAAATCTTCAGGAAATCACAGCCAAGAATCCGAAGGATACCGGGGCGCTCATGCTCACCGGCATGATACAGGAGCAATTGAAAAATTTTGAGGCCGCCAAGGCCGCCTATGAAAAGTTGCTGGCCGCAGATCCCAAATCCGCCCCCGCGTTGAATAATCTGGCCTGCTTGTACTCGGAACGTTTTGGACAACTCGACAAAGCGTATGAGGTCGCCGGCAGGGCCAGAGGACTGCGTCCACACGACCCCTATACTGCAGACACATTGGGGTGGATCATGTATCGGAAGCGTCAGTACCCCTCCGCCATCAGCCTGTTTCAAGAAAGCACGGAGAAACTGCCCGATGAGCCGGAGATCCAGTTTCATTTGGGCATGACACACTATGCGATGGGCAACGAAGAAGCCGCCCGCATTGCGTTTCAGCAGGCCCTCCAGCTGAACAAGGAATTCCCCGGCAAGGACCAGGCCAGCAGGCGTCTCTCTCTTCTGGCGATTGACGCCAGGACGGCCGTACCTGAGGTGAGGGCCGCTCTGGAAAAGGAATTGGCCGAAGAGCCGGTGGATCCGGTCATCCTTGCCCGTCTGGCTGCCATTTACGAACGGGATGGAGCCATTGAGAAGGCCGTCGCGGTTTGTCAAACGGCGGTGAAAGCAAACCCTGAAAATGCCGGGGCGATGATTCGTCTTGCCAATCTCTATTCCTCGCATTTGAAGGATACACCGAAGGCGTTCGAACTGGCCAAGGCCGCCTACAAAAAGGCACCGGACGATCCGAGTGTCGCCCAGACACTGGGTCGCCTGGCCTTTCTGACGGGTGACCACAAATGGGCGGCGAGCCTGTTGGAGCAGACTGCCCGAAAACGCCCCGAAGACCCAGAAGTGCTCTATGACTTCGCTTTGGCTTCCTACAGCGTGGGTCGCGTACAAGAAGCAGAAGCAGCCATGCGAGGCGCATTACAAGCAAATACGTCGTTCTCACAACGTGACGAAGCCAACCGATTCCTCGACCTGGTAGCTCTTTCTCTCAATCCGTCACAGGCGTTGACGGCGGCATCGCGAGTGGAGCAAACCTTGAAATCAAATCCTGACTATGTGCCGGCCCTCGTGGTGACAGCCCTGATAGACGAGCAGAAATCCGATCGAAACGCGGCGAAACAGACCTATGAAAGGGTGTTGGCCCGATATCCGGATTTCGCTCCTGCCAAGAGACGCCTGGCAATCTTGTACTCCGAGGATTCGTCCGACAATCCAAAAGCCTATCAACTTGCAGTCGAGGCCCGACAAGCATTCGCCGACGATCCAGAGGTCGCGAAGGCCTTGGGCATTGCCACCTATCGCAAGGGCGATTACGCGCGGTCGGCGAGTTTGCTCAAGGAGAGTGCCGGCAAGCTGAGCAGCGACGCCAAGCTCATGTACTATCTGGGAATGTCACAGTACCGGCTTCAGAAGCAGGCCGAGAGCAAGCTATCACTGCAAAGAGCATTGGATCTGAACGTACCGGGTGAACTTGCCGAAGAGGCGCGCCGGATATTGGCCGAATTGAAGTAGCACGGGTCAAAAATCGAATGCAATGGAACCAATGTTCTCTACAAAATGTGGGTATTTGCTCGAAGATCACAGTGTTCTTCGCACTATGATGCAGGTTGTCGGACTCGTTTACAGTTGGTCATTCCGCTCTAAGTGCCCTTTTCCAAGCCAGTTCCGGCGTCTCCTGTCAAGGCGCGACGTAAACCCCCGCCAGATAAGTCGGATTACCTTACAGTCAAGGCCCTTCAAGATCATTTTGTGGCTGAGGTATGTTTAGACTCAAATGGTTGGTAATGCATCACTTACAGATATGGATAACTCCGCTATTTCAGTGTGGCATGGTTACAGCTAATCCCTGCAGTCGTTAGACTCAAAGTCCAAACAGGAAAAAATAGTCAAAAAGAAGGAGACAAAGAAGTATGAAAAATACACAGAAAACATCAGCGGCACTAATGGCTGCCGTGATACTGGGAGTTGCAAGCGTGGCCAGCGCGATATCCACCTCGGGTAATTTGGCGGACCTCGCAGGCAGGGAGGGGGGATCTCTCAGCATTGGCGATAAAGTATTCAGCGACTTTGGCTTTCATGCCGTTGGCTTGACTTCGTTCGATGCTTCAGAGATTCAGGTTACGGCGTCCATCGGCAATGATGGGGTATATTACCTGACATGGAATGGCAACATTGGCCTCGCAGGTATCGGCGTTCAGGTCGCGGACCTGTTGCTTTCCTACACCGTGACAGCGAATCCCGGGTCGATCGTTATGATCGATCAAAACTACACCGGAAGTACTCAGTACGGAGCACTTGCGATTGATGAGACAGCGAAAATTGACGGTGGTGCTGTGGTTGGCTTCAGCCATCTGCAAGTCGGTGATCTAAGTGATCCAGATTTGGATCCGTTCAATGCAGGCGATCAGAACGATATTCTGAATATCAATCCTGCACAACACGTTCTGTATGTGACCAAGGACATCAGTCTTGCCATCGCTCCTCCCGAAGGACAGATCGGCTTGACCACGATCTCCCAAGTGCAGCAGTCGTTTCACCAAACCACTGTGCCCGATGGTGGCAGCACATTGATCTTGCTCGGAGCGACCTTTAGCGGTCTTGCCGGGTTGGGTCTGTATCGGAAGAAGGTCTGAAATAGACTCACAGTGATTCGTAATTGGCTCAAAAGGGGCCGCTTCTTCGGAAGCGGCCCTTTTTGCGTCTGTTGGAACCCTCATTTTCTACCGACAGATTGGCGATGTCGATTCTGGCTTGTAATACCACACAGCCCAGACTTACGGTAGGGGCAAGCCCGTTAGCGCTGCTCCCCGACTGCGTCGAACTTGGCGGTTCGGCCGGCGCGGTGATCAGTGGATGCTTTGAAAGCAGTTTCGACTCTATGTTGGAAATAATCATATGAGCGGCCCTGGTGTCCTTGCCATCCTCAGCGCCATTGGCGGCTATGCGTTGGCCCTGACCGTCGCCGTTCGAGGCGGGCACTCCATCGCTCGATGGGCATTCGTCGGGGGCATGGCGCAGTTGGCGACAGAATGCGTCTTCAATGGCCTGACCGCAAACGCGATTCTGTCCGCAGAGATGGTTGACTGGCAGAGGTGGCGGCTCATCGCCACATCGTTTCTTCCTGGGGTCTGGCTTCTTTTCAGTTTGAGTTATTCCCGAGGGAACGCCCGGGAGTTTCTGACCGGTTCACGGCTCTTGTTGGCGGCGGCTTTTCTTCTGCCGGTGGGGCTCGCGATTTCGTGCTCTGAGAGGTTGATTGTTTCGATCGACTTGATTGGACCCGATCATTGGCTGCTCCGCCTGGGCGCGCCCGGACTCGCGTTGCATTTCCTCCTACTGGTCAGCTATGTGCTGATCCTGATGAATCTTGAGCGAACGTTTCGGAGCGCCGTCGGTACAATGCGCTGGCGAATCAAGTTCATGATCTTGGGACTGGGCCTGTTGTTCGCAGTGCGGGCCTACACCAGCAGCCAGGCATTGTTGTTCCGCGGTTTGGATCTGTCCCTGCAGAGCGTCAATTCAGGCGCGCTCCTCTTGGGATGCCTGCTGATTCCGCGCTCGCTCCTGCGCGCAGGGCATTTTGATGTCGATCTGTACCCGTCTCAGGCGATTCTTTACCGTTCCATCACCGTGTTGCTGGCGGGGATCTATCTGCTGATTGTAGGGGTTTTTGCCGAGGTGGTTACATTTCTCGGTGGCGACGCTGCCTTCACTCTCAAGGCGTTTCTCGTGCTGGTTTCGCTGGTCGTGCTTGCGATGCTGCTGCTCTCCGACCGGGTGAAACTGCAGACGAGACGCTTCGTGAGCCGGCATTTCCAAAGACCACTCCACGATTATCGCACGGTGTGGAGAACGTTCACGGAAGGTACGGCCTCAAGTGTGGAGCAAGCCGAATTTTGCCGCACGGCCGTCCGATTGATCGCCGATATATTCCAGGTCCTTTCGGCGAGCATCTGGTTGGTGGACGACAAGAAAGAGAAGCTGGCGTTCGCCGCCTCCACTTCCCTGTCCGAAATGAAAGCCGCTCATCTCGAACCGCATGGCACGGACGCCGTTGAGATCATTCGCCATCTGCGGCAGCATCCAGACCCGGTCGACGTCGAATCTTCCAGGGAGACCTGGGTCGCCGCACTCCGACGCTGTCACCCGGACGAGTTTACTCAGGGCGGAAGCCGCGTATGCGTACCGTTGATCAGCAGCGGCGAGGTTCTCGGCCTGATACTCGTATGCGACCGGGTCGGTGGGTCCGCTTTCTCGCTTCAGGATTTCGACTTGCTCAAATGTGTGGGAGGTCAGGTTGCGTCGAGTTTGCACAACGCTCAACTTTCTCAAAAGCTTGTGGAGGCCAAGGAACTGGAAGCGTTCCAGACGATGTCGGCTTTTTTCGTCCATGACCTGAAGAACACGGCCTCGACCCTGAACCTGATGCTGCAGAATCTACCGGTACACTTTGACGATCCCGCCTTCCGGGCAGACGCATTGCGCGGGATTTCGAAGACTGTGATCCACATCAACCATCTCATCGACCGGCTGAGCCACCTGCGACACGATTTGAAAATCCAACCCTCGGAATCGGACCTCAATGAGGTGGTCTCCCGTGCGCTGGAGGGTTGGGAAAAGGCGTCCCAAGTTGTCCTGGTCAAGGAGCTTCGCCCCCTGCCGAGAATATTCCTCGATCAGGAGCAGGTACTCAAGGTGGTGACCAATCTCGTGATCAACGCGACCGAGGCTGTGGACGGCAAGGGGCTGGTTCGCATCGAGACGAGCCAAAGGGACGGCTGGACCGTTCTCTCCGTCGCGGACAACGGATGTGGCATGACGCCCGAGTTTCTGAACCGCTCGTTGTTTCGTCCCTTCCAAACCACAAAGAAAACCGGGCTTGGCATCGGGATGTTCCAGAGCAAGATGATCGTGGAGGCGCACCAAGGCAGGCTCGAAGTCGAAAGCGAGCTGGGCAAGGGCACCACGTTCCGGGTATTCTTGCCTCTGCAAACAGAAAAAAGATGAATCCCACACTGCTCATGGTTGAGGACGACGAGGAAATCCGCACGCAAATGAAGTGGGCATTGGCGCGGGATTACGAGATCCTGCTGGCTGGGGATCGCGCCAGCGCGGTTGAATCGTTTCGATCGGCCCGTCCTCCGGTTGTGTTGCTGGATCTGGGTCTGCCACCCCATCCGGCCAGTACGGATGAGGGGCTTGCGGTGTTGTCCGAATTGCTCGCGTTGGACCGGCTGGCCAAGATTGTCATCGTCACCGGACAGGGCGAGAAGGAAAATGCCCTGCAAGCCATAGGGTCAGGAGCCTACGACTTCGTGTGCAAACCGGTGGACATGGATGAGCTCAGGCTGCTGCTGAAACGTTGCTTCCACATCGCTCTCCTTGAGAGAGAATACCGGGAGATGCAACAACAGTTTCTCGGTGACTCGTTCGAGGGCATGCTGGGCACAAGCCCCCTGATGCAAGCCGTGTTTGATTCGATCCGCAAGGTGGCCACAACCGATGCGCCCGTCCTTTTCCTGGGAGAGAGCGGAACCGGAAAAGAAATGGCCGCTCTGGCCATTCATCGAAGAAGCGCTCGAAAGGATGGACCGTTCGCGGCCATCAATTGCAGCGCGATCCCGGAAACGCTGTTGGAAAGCGAGTTGTTCGGACACGAAAAGGGAGCGTTCACCGGAGCCCATGTCCAGCGCAAGGGCCGAATCGAAAGCGCCAGTGGCGGAACGCTGTTTCTGGATGAGATCGGTGAAATCCCCCAGCCGCTGCAAGTGAAATTGCTGCGGTTTCTCCAGGAACAGACCATCGAGCGCGTGGGCGGGAGGCAGGAAATCCAGATCGATGCGCGCGTGATTGCTGCCACCAACGCCAATCTCAAGAAAGGCATGGCCGCGGGAACGTTTCGTGAGGATCTGTTCTATCGCTTGGCCGTGATCCAGATTGTGTTGCCGCCGCTTCGAGAGCGGGAGGACGATACACGCCTCCTAGCCCAGGCGTTCCTGCAGCGTTTCGCTGCTCAGGTCGGCAAGTCGGGGCTGGCCTTCGACCGGGAAGCTGTCCGAGCGATCAAGACATACACTTGGCCGGGGAATGTTCGCGAGCTTGAAAACCGTGTGAAACGGGCTGTGATCATGGCCGATGGAAAACGCCTGACCGCTCAAGATATCGAGTTGGCAGAATACGTGACAGCACCCCAAACGACCACACTCAAAAAAGCACGGGAAGCCCTGGAAAAGGAAATCATCCAGCGCGCCCTGCGGAAACACTCATGGAAAATAGCCCCGGCAGCGGTCGAACTGGATATCAGCCGTCCCACTCTGTACGAACTGATGGGAAAGCTCGGCATCCAGAAACCTGAGTAGTGCCATGTCCGCAAGCACCGTTCGCGTCGGATTTCCTTATAAAACCCGTTGTTGGTTGCAACCACTTGTAGATATGAAGCTTACACAATATCTGAGAGTGATCGACAATCTGGACTGTCGGAGCTGCTTACATTTTATGGCTGTCTTTCAGCGGGCACCGACGTCCGTAGTTAAAAATACATGACTGCAAGTAATTCAACATTAGTCACTTGCGCATACTCCCACAAACCAAATAGTTTCATGGCATCGTGACTGCTAAAGTAGAGCGAGAAGGAAAACAACAAAAGAACACCTTAGTCAGAATGGAGAAACAAAAATGAAAAAGATTATAACGACCTTATCGGTAATTATCGCATGCGCCTGCTTCTTGGGGACAAGTGCCAGCGCATTGAACTTCACTTCCGCTGAATTCCTGGGCATTATCGAAACCGGCGAGCCAGCCAGCATCGCCAATGAGGTAGGGTATGTGAACACGTTGCTTGCCCAAGCCTCTCCCAGCGGCCCCACTACTATTTCTGGTCACAACTATACTCGGTCATCCAACCCTGACCTTGGTAGTGGAAGCGTAAGCGACACTGATGCCGTCAAAGATGAGTCAGGCGGCGTGTCGGTTCCCGCCGGTTATGAGTATCTGCTCGCCAAATACGATGGCCCGAATGCTGGCGACGTGCTTTGGTACCTTGGCGGTGCGGCTGCCACTATACCGGCGAACAGCTTTGGTCTTTGGGTGAATAGGGGCGGGACTGGTTACGGTATCTCTCACTTTACTGTCTTCAATCCGGGCGATAACCATGTTCCCGACGGTGGGATGCCGCTGGTAATGCTGGGAACCGCCCTCACCGGACTTGGTGTAGTGCGGCGGTTTGTAAAACGCTGAGAGATCGAAAGCCCGTAGCTTTCACAGATTGCAAAGAAGAGTGGCCGCTCGGTGAGCGGCCACTCTTTTTGCTTTGTACGTCCGGCCCCACCGGGCTTGTCGCCACAGTGCCCGTCGAACTGCCCGTCGAACTTGACTTCTGCGATGTAGCGGCGGTTCTGGGAAGTTGCCGCTACTGATTGGTCCGTCGATTCATGGTCATTACCCTTCTGTGGATCTCGCTTGCCTTGGCGTAGAAGCCAGATCCCAACCTTCAATCGCCTCCTGCACCCGTCTCGCGGTCCTCACCGTACTCATTTCGGCGGTAGGTTGCCGCAGTTTCCAGCTTGATCTTTCCAATGTTGGGTAAGGCGGCTCAGCTCATCTTTACATGTCGGAAAGAATTCATGGAAACAGTGGTTTCTAACCGTAAAGCAACCTTCCTGGTTGCTGATTTCAGGCGGAAACCAAGAGGTCGCAAGCAAGATCGTTGCATTACTCTGGAGTTTCAAAACACGCTTTGAGCGATTATCACGGTGATACTGCAGGAGCCGAAGCGGGTGGTTGGCGGAGGTGTTCGAGAAGAATCCGCCGCACTTCTTCAATCGCCAGCGGCGTGCCCTCGCAGGAATGGGTGCCGATGAGGCGATACTCCGACTCCATCCCGTCCAGATGCGCACTGGTGTACATGACGATCGTGTCATTGGCCGTGACATTGTTGTTGGTCTGCGTACTGGGAATGATCGAATGGCCAATCACAGCCGGGGCCAGCGGAATATCCACCAACGCATGCAACAGCGGACTCTTGGGGGACTGGTTGTCGATGGAGTTGGCGATGCGACCGCCGGGGTTGAGCGCCCTTAACTCCGGGTTCTGGGTAAACAAATCCGTGCTGAATTCCATGACTCTCCCGGGCAGGGTGATCAAGTGTTGCAAAATAAATTCCACCAAACCCCTGGCGCGGAAACTCCCTCGGTGGGGCGTCGCGATGAAAACCGCGCGCCGAACGTAGGGTGACGCGGTGATGAACATGCAGCTTTGGAGTAGCTCCCGTTCCGTGGGTTCAAGCTTGAGTTGGTCAAAGGGCACGTTCATGACGCTGCGCCACAGTTTATCGTCGGTATTCACCACCTGCATTTTGGTCAGCACCCCGCCCTGACTGTGGCCGATCATCACCATCTGTCGCAACACCGGATCCATGCCGTCGGGATCCACCGTTTTTACCAAGCTGGCCAGGGAATTCCGCAACAGGTGAGCCGAGTACGCAATCGGCTCACCGGTGTTGTACAGAAAGTACCAGAATTGATAACGCTCCCGCAGAAGCGGGTCCGTGTGCAATCCGTTGAGCATAGGCGCCCAGATGGCCGTGTCGGAAGCGGTACCGTGCACAAACACCACCGGAATCCGGCCCGGCTGGTACGGTTGCGTGATGTAAACGCCCGACTTGACCTTCTGCACCCACGAGAGGAGTTGCGTTATGCCCAGCTTCGAGATCAGGGAACGATTCAATGCATAAGCCATTGCAGTCGTAGTATCGGCTTCCAACCGAATCGGCCTGCCATCGACCGTGACCGTCCGTTCATCGAACGTGGCATACAATTCAAGTGACGCCGTGCTTTTCCCGCTGGCGAGATCGTTGACACCGCCTTGAATCCGCAGGAACGCAGTGGCCGGTACGACCACCCGCCCCGGTTTGAAAGCCTGCAGCGGATCAGCCACGTCAGGATTTCTCTGTCCGATCAACGGGACGCCGAGGCCGGGATCGCGATTGCGTGGGCTGATCCCGCGAATCAGATAGTCGTCGGCCAGAACGAAGTGGGAGAATGCCTTTTCGTTCCACCGAAATCCCGGCCTGGTAACGGAGACGCTCAATTGTCCGGTGGGCAACTCGAGCACGCCCGCATCCATGACGAACTCCCCTTTTTCGTTTCGGAAAGCATGTCCGAGCCCGCGGTTGTAGATGTCGCACGCCACGCGCGTCCGTCGATCCAGCGGATCGAGCCGGGAGGCATTTTCCTGTCCGAACAGGTACAGGTAGGCATAGGTCGTCGAGGCAACGTAGTACTTCCTGCTCTTGGATCGCGCACCGGAAAAGTCGTCGCGGTAGATGTCCTGCGCGGTGTAAAAACTGAGTTCGGCGAGAGCGTACAGGACATCCGAACGATTGTCCCGACAAGCTGCCGCATGAAGCTGCTTGAGCGTCTCGTCGGGTGACTTCTTGAAATCATCTTCCAGTCCATAGCGCTGCAGGACGGTGATCGTATCGGCGCTCAGAGTGTGTTTGGAAAGTCGCTTGCACCCGTTCGGTGTACCGCCTTTAGGCGGAATTGGCGGGCGTTTGGACAGGCAGCCGACCAAAGTCGGTACACCAATCGCACTTTCCAAACACGCTCTCAGGATTCCCGGCGTGATCACATTGGCCGTGATCTGCGGATAGGCGCGGTTCTGGCCGACGCGATCCACGCCCACGGGCGTCGCGCAGCCCATCAGCCCGACCACGAAAGCGAGCGACATGGAATAGAGGAAACAATGGGATATTTTCACGATCGTAGTTTGTTCCGTGGATCAGGTACATCAATACAGACCCAATGCGCACGGTAAGCCGAACAATCCAACCCGTACGCTATTGACTGATCCAACCCTGCTCTTGGAATCGTTTCTTGAGAACATTGGCGATTTCCTTGGCCGTCGCCCTGGCCCGGCCCTCAATTTTGCTGCTGCCGCTTGCCTCCCCGTACACTTTCATCCCCGTGCCGATGATCAGTCCCGCCGGGTTGGCGGTGGCAATGAAGGTGGCCACGCCCAACGCTGCCCCGGGGCCTTTGCTGCCGCCGGAATCGACGGTGCCAGACCCAAGTTTGTGCAGCCCCTGAGCGGTCATCTGGAAACCTTCGACCGCCGTCTTCAACTCGGACGCTCCGGCGCCAAATCCAACGACGACGCGCTTGGCGGCGTTGCCCTGGTCCACCGACATGAGATACCCGCGAATCACCAGATCGTTGATCTGCGGCTTCGTGCTCTTCGCGGCCTGCTCGCATGGCATCCCCAAGAGGCTGATCTCCTCCACCAGGTTCGCCGCAATGTCACGACCCGCCTCACGGCCGGCCTCGATCTGCTGGTCTGTTTGGGGCTTGCTCGGTTTCGCTTTCTGGCTGGCGATCGCTGAGCCGTAACCATGCAGTTGAAAGCACCCCTCACCCTTCCCTCTCCCGCAAGGGGAGAGGGAATTTTGCACCGCAAGCCGCATCAGTTGCGTTCACTGAACGGTGACTCGTTTTCGCGCGGCGGTTTGCTTCCTCTCCCCTTGCGGGAGAGGATTGAGGTGAGGGGTGT
>SIBF01000080.1 GCA_009695275.1 Pedosphaera sp.
TCCTGCGCCTCCCGCTTCAAGGTCACTCGCCCCACTTCCCACGGCCCACTCAATCCCAAAAGCTGCTGATAAAGTTGCATGTCTTGCATCCGCTTAACCTGATTTCACTCAATGAAAATCCCAACGCTAAAGTTTGAAGAACCGTTTTTTGTGCCGAAGTCGTGCCTCTGGTCACCTCAGCGTTTTAACAAGACTCGCAGCAACTTGACCGGTTCAGGCGTCTTGTAGTGCCTTTTGAGACCGACTTCATTGAGCATTCCTGAAGGCACGCGCGCGACGAACTCGGGGAAACTTCTCTCGATCCGGTCGCGAATCAGTTTCTGACCAGTCTTCGATGCCCAGAACTCTTCCTCCACTTTTGCGAGTGCGATGCCTGCTTCCTCGGGTGTCATGTTCTCCCGCTTGGCCAGCAGCCAGACGAGTTCCTTGTCGCCCGGCAGGCAAACCGGGAAAGGCACGAACTTCAAAGTAATCTCCTGCTCCTCATCGGCGTCTGTTTTCGCGTTCGGGTTCACCTTGATGTCCGCGCGAAACTGGCTCCCGTCGGCCAGTGACACTTCCACGGCGAGGGTCTTCTCCTTGCGATTCGCTTGAATGACCACATCGCCATCGCCAAAGGACGCGGTGAGCTGCTGCCGCACTTCTGCGACGCTCTTCGCTTCGAGGTCGGGCAGCTCGACTTTCGCGCAGAATTTTTCAAAGGCCTTCGCGCGCGCCTTGGCTTTGAGTTCGCCCTCGACGGCTTGATAAATCTTTCCGGCCAGCTTGGGGTCGTGAGTGGCTTTGGGCAAAACCCGTTTCAATAAATCCAACAGTTCGGCGTCGGTCGCGTGGTTCAATTCTTTTTTCATGTTTAAGAAATAGGGGCGCACTTGTCGCAAATGCAGCAGAAGAGTGCAATGCCACAGATTCAGATGTCACAGATTCAAAAATGGTCCGAAAGGCCTGAAGATTGGGATTGGTCGCTGTTTGCGGCGGATGCGGACCATCCGTTCTCTTGTGCAAGCCACGGGCAGGCGTTACGTTTTCCAACACGGTGGCCCCGATGGGCCTCCAGTGGAAGCGGCGGATGTTATGGCGATTCAGTTCAAAGATTATTACGAGGTGTTGGGAGTGACCCGTTCTGCAAGCGCGGACGAGATCCGGAAGTCCTTTCGCAAACTGGCCCGGCTGTATCATCCGGACGTAGCCAAGAACAAGGCCCAGGCCGAGACGAAGTTCAAGGAGATCAACGAAGCCTACGAAGTCCTGGGCGATCCCGAAAAGCGCAAGCAGTACGATGAGTTGGGACCCAACTGGAAACAAGGCGCGGAGTTTCGCCCGCCGTCAGGGTGGGGCCAAGGCGGGAAGGCTCGAGATTTCGGCGGTGGCAAGGAAGGCGAGTTCGAGTTCGGCGGCACTGGTTTTAGTGATTTCTTCGAGCAGGTTTTTGGACGGCGCGCCCGGGGCGGCTTCCGGCCTGGTTCGACGTTTGCCGATTCGGAAGACGAGACAGCGGAACGCGGGCAGGACGTGGAATCGGACATCCTGGTGGCGTTGCATGAGGCGCTGCGGGGCTCGGTTCGGTCCATAACCATGCAGCGTCGCACACCATGTGCTCACTGCTTTGGTTCTGGTGCTGTCAATGACCGCGTGTGTCCCATCTGCCATGGAGACGGCCACGCTTCAAAGAAAGAAACCTGTCAAGTCAAGATTCCTGCCGGCGTGCGCGAGGGGCAAAGATTGCGGGTGCCGGGGCGCGGCAATCCGGGGAGCGGGGGAGCAGTTTCGGGTGATCTCTATCTGCGCGTGCGATTGGAGCAGCATCCGGATTTTGACGTGGAGGAGTCGGACATTTTTTGTGAATTGAACATTGCTCCCTGGGAAGCGGTGTTGGGCGCGCAAGTGCCAGTGCCAACTCTCGAAGGCACCGTGAACATCAAGATTCCATCTGGAGCGCAAGGCGGGCAGAGATTCCGAGTACGCGGCCAGGGATTACCCAAGAGCGGCAGCGAACGCGGTGATCTTTATGCCGTACTTAATATCCAGGTTCCAGCATCGATCTCCGCCGGAGAGCGCAAACTCTGGGAACAACTGGCTGGCGAGTCGAAGTTTACCCCGCGAGATTAGCTAATTCTCCCCGGTCCCATCGCCTCGATACATGCACTGGGAATTGCACGTTTCCGCAATCACGATTGTCTTGAGCAGGGGCACCTTGGGTTTCAATCGTTCCCAAATCCACACGGCGATGAGTTCGCTGGTGGGATTTTCGAGCCCGGGAATTTCATTGAGATAGCGGTGGTCGAGCTGTTCCCACAGTGGTTTGAAGGCGTCGCTGATGTCCGCATAATCCATCAGCCAGCCGAGTTTTGGGTCGCATTCGCCGCCTACAACGATATCCACTTTGAAGCTGTGGCCGTGCAACCGGCGACATTTGTGATCTTCGGGAAGCAGCGGCAGCAGATGCGCGGCTTCAAACTGAAATGTCTTCTGAAGTTCCATTTTCATATGCGATTCAAAGAGTCTTCATTCTCTTGCTTCCGCTGGACAATCATTGTTCCCAGTCAGTCCAGGTTATCAGATCGGCGAGAGCAGGTCGTCCGTCGTGGCGCCATGCGAAAGGCGGAGTCTGCATCTTTCCAAGAGGACAGATTCGCGTGGCACCCCAGCGGGCAAGAGTGACTGCCAGTTGGTGCGCCTTGTCCTCGGCGGCGGCGATTCCGACGCTCGAAACTTTTCCGCGCACGATCTCAGCGGCACGTAGGGCTTGTTGAACATTTTCAACCGCCTTGACGTGAACGAAGCGATGCAAGCAGGAAAGGATGAAAGTTGGATCGTTTTCAAAAACGACAGTCCATGCCGTTGAATTCGGACTCGCCCGAAGCCGCGTCTCCGGCGAGTGCGCGGCGCGCACTTCATAAAAACTTCTCCGGCTCGCAATGTTGGTAGCAACGTTCATCGGCACCGGGCCGCGCGGCTCGATTTGTTCCCGGCGGTCCAGCTCCGTGGCGAGTAGAGACGCGAAGTCGTCAGGTGTCGTGCGGCCGCCGGACTCAACATAAAATAGATGCGGTGAAAGACAGCCGAGTTGATTCCACGCGATGACATCCGTCGCCGCGTCCTCGACCACTTGCGAGGTTCCGAATCCCGATATCGCTTCCTTCGTGATGTAACCGAAGCTCATACGGTTGCCGTAAGCCAAACAGCGCCGATCCGAAGGAAGACGTTTGCGAAGCGTGTCGATAGTTTCATCCGCCCCGGTCACCGTCACGATATCTGCCTCGGCGATCATCACATCTTCCAGGTCCGTTTTACCTCCGGGCCACTCGGCGAGTTCGATGCATGCTCCGAGCTTCGGATCGGTTTCGTAAATGGAGTGAGCGAACAGGCCAGGAAGAAGGGCCGAGCCTGACGCGCATTTCACGAATTGCGCCGAACGCGTGAGGATTCCCAAAACCATGCTCATCAATGTGGGATTCGGGACATTGCCTGCAGTGATATGCAGGAGCAGTTCAGGGCCGCGCGCCATGCCAGAGCGTCGTTCCCGGTGCTCGTTGCCAGTCATCACAAGGTCGTCAAGGCGGTGGCGGTGCCCAAGTTCCGCACTGATGAATGATTCCATCTTTTCGCCAGTTAATTCACGGAAGAATGAATCGAGCCCCCGCTCGAGAGTCTGCCGTGTGAAATGAAGTTGTTCCGGACCGCGCTCCAGCGCCAGCTTTCTCCAGGGATACTCTGGCAGGAGCCACTGGCGGCCTATCGAATCGAGGGTGCGAATCAATTCGTCTGTGGATCGTGGGGATAGATACTGCGCCCGGTTACGCTTCAGCGCATAGCAGGCATCGCTTAACATCGAAGGAGTCAAGGACGCCTCCTTCGGAAGATCGCTCAGGAAATAGTTTGGAATATTCATGCGGAGCGGAAAAGTTCAGCGGCCATCAACGAGCAGCCTCTCGGTTCGGCCAGCGCAGTGCGACCGATCAACTCGAAGCCATCTCCTCGTTTGATCGCGAGATCTTCGGTTTGAATCGCCATCACAGATCGGGCGTTGGCGAGATCGAAAACCTGGATGATCCCCATTTCACCATCGGCAACAGGCAGGCTGTTTTCAGGTGAGATGACGCGGGCTCTCGCCCATGGTGGGAAACGAAACACGCGTCTGACTCCTGCGTCGTTGTCGGAGACGGGCGACCTCGGAACTGGGACAACATTGTCCGTGTGAGATTGGCGCGGCGGATTGGAATGCGCTGTCAAGGCCGTCCGCGCTTCGACGACAGGAGCAAACATTAAGTCGTAGGCTTGAGAACTGAGTTCACTCATTCCGTATTCGCACACTATGTTCGACGCAGGAATTCCAAGATGGCGGGCAATGAGCTCGTGCAGCTCCGGTCTCGGCAACGCGCGCGAGCGTCCTTTATAACCGCCTGTCTCCATTACTCGTGAACCTTCGACCAACTTGTAGCGAATGTTGCTGACCGCAAGACGATCCATCAAATGAACGAACGAGAATGCAGTTCCGAGAATCAGGAGTGGATGATTTGCGCACATCGATCTACGCAGTGCGAACAGGGCGGCATCGTTGTCAATCTCCCACGCACCACTGGGATCAAGCCTGCCCACGAACATCGAATCGTTTGCTCCAAACTCTCGTCGCACCGTCTCGAACATATGCACCAGTGAGGAATGAGGCACTTGTGCTGGCGGCGGCGTGAGGATCAGAAACTCCAATTTGTCGGGAGAGCCGACACGCTCGGTGGCGGCGAGCTCATTGAAATCACCGAGCACCGCAGTCTTGAATGGTGAGAGAAGCGAAGCTTCGTATAGCACAAGCGACTCGGCGCTATGGAAATGACGTCCCGGTGATTGCGCCGTCGTGCCACTGGAATGAAAGACCGCGACGCGATCCCTAGGGTTGATGGTCGTGACTTCGAACTCCTTGAACGCCGCCACCGGCAACGCCGGGATCTGCTGCCATGAACTCACGCTGTCTTGAGTCGCTCCACGCGCTTCGCAAAAGCGGCGGTAGAGCGGCAGCCCGTCGAATTGAAGGCGAAACAGCGATCGAGCCAGGAAGTCAAATTCACCGTCCGTGGATTCAGAATGAGTGGCCGAGCCGCGTCGCCGGATGAAATCCTGGCAGGCAGCAATGTAGTTTGAAATGTGTTGGTGCTCGATCATGCGGTTTTTCTTGGCGCGAACGCCGGCTGGTTTTCCGCCACAGCCGTGGGAGGTGTAGGGGGCTATCTGAGTTCTGGCAAGCCTCGCGTCAATTCGAACGTCAGCGTGGACGCTGCTGAACGCTGCCGTCTCCCATTGCGGCGATTTCAGTTCCGACGGGCAGCCTGGCCTTCATCAAGATGGCCTGGGGACGGCTCTCATCTGGATGAAGGTTCACCGTAACTTCCATGCCGTCGAATGCGCTCACGTCTTTGGGATCGATCAAACTGCGAGTGAGCAATTCAGCCAATGGAACCATGTCGGGAACAGGTCGTCCTTCGGATTTCAGGACGGTCTCGTAAGTTCGGACCGCAGCCACGACCTTTTCCACATTAATCTGGTTTGGCTCCTTGCGAACATTGGTCATGACGACCGACAAGGCGATAAGGAATGCAGTCAAAACGGCAACCGCCGCGAAGGCAATTGAACGCTTCATGAGGAAGTTCAATGATTGAACAAAAACTCCTTCGTGTTCAGGAGCGCCCAGATCATGTCTTCGTAGGCGGCACGCTTGCCCTTTGCGGAATCTTGTTTCGCCTTCTTGTCCAGATACGCTTTGGCCGCTTCGATCTCCTTCATCTCAGGCTCGCGGGCATAAGCCAGACGGTAAAGGTCGCGGATTTTGGCGTCGTCGGGTTGTTGCTCCTCCTTGGCGAATAACGCCGCGCGCCCCGAGTCGCTCGCCAGCTTTTCCTGGATATCCTTTGAGTTCAGAAGGTGCAGGCTCTGGGCGAGGCTGGCATCCTGTGAACGCTCGCATTCACAGGCACTGGATGATTCGGGACGTCCGAACACGGTGAGGAAGTAGGAGCTCGCGTTGAAGCTGTTATCCGGCAACTGGACGGCTCGCGTGCCGCCGGGCAGACCATCGAACTTGCTCTGTGTCTGTGTCAGGTGGTTTACGGAGTCGAAGAGAACCTCGGCTGTCAGGCGTTTGGGATAGTAGCGCGAGAAGTTCTGTTTATCGACTGCGTTGAATTCATTGGGGACGGCGCTCAATTGGTAAACCTGAGAACGCGCAAGTGTCCGGACAAGTTGTTTGAGGTCGAACCCGCTCTCGACGAACTGAAGAGCCAGCGCATCGAGGAGTTCCGGGTTTGCGGCAGGATTGGTGTCGCGCATATCGTCCTCCGGCTCCACAAGGCCGCGATTGAAGAAGTGTTTCCAGTATCTGTTGACCAACGACCGGGCGAAGTAGGGGTTTTTCTTGTCCGTCATCCAATCGGCGAGGGCTTCTCGAGGATCATCTTCGGGAGTAATTGAAAGCGTTGGCGAGCCTAGTCCCGCAGGCTTTTCCGGTTGTTTGGTCTTTTTGTTCGTGGCTTCCGCGCTGCCTCGCTTGTGGAAAATTGCTTCCTCGCCGGGCTGAGAACCGTTCTTGCGTCCGACGCGAGAAAAGAACGCGCCGAAGCGATAGTAATCCTGCTGGCTCCAGCGTTCGTACGGGTGATGATGACATTGGGCGCACTGCAGTCTCATCCCGAGAAATAGCTGCGCCGTGTCTTCCATCTGGGCCGTGGTGTCCTTCACCTGCCGGTACCATGCCACCGGCGGGTTCTCGGCCATGTCGCCCGAAGCGGTAAGGATCTCACGAACGAACTGATCAAATGGCTTGTTCGCCATGAAGCCGTCGCGAATCCAGTCATGGAATCCGACGGTGCCGCGCGCCTGCTTGGGATCATTGCGTTTGTTGCGCAGAAGCGCGGCCCATTTGTTCGCGAAGTAATCGGCGTAATCCGGACTGTCGAGCAGCCGGTCGATAAGAGCGTCGCGCTTTCCTGTGCTCTGGTCAGCGATGAATTCTTTCAGCTCATCGGGTGTTGGCAAACGGCCGGCAATGTCGATCGCCGCGCGGCGGATGAAAGTGGCGTCGTCACACGGAGGCGAAGGCGGGATGCCGATGGTTTTGAGCTTCTTGAAGACGATCTCGTCCACAAAGGTTTTCGCAAGGGGCAGACCCGCGACAGGAGCACCCAACGGAATCGAGGCAAGGAAGACGCCAACCTTGGCCTGATAACGCACCATCACCGCCACGTCACCCGGTTGCTCGAACAACTTCACAAATCCGCCGGCATCGACCTGCGCCATGTCTTTATCGTTCGGTTCGTACAAGGCGCTCCGCGTGACATCTTCGGTCGATCCATCCGTGTAGTGGGCCAGCACCAGCAATTGTTGCTCTCCACCGAATGACATCGTTCGTTCGCGCGGGACGACTTCGATGCGTTGGACGATCGGAGCATTTGTGTCACCAGCCGGCATGCCTTGTTTGATCCAGCGAACAATGAGTTTGTAGTCATCCGAGTCCGCGTCAAGCCGCTTGCCGCCGCCGTGCGGAACCGTGGCGGCAGCCTTGGTCAACAGCAGGCTGCGTCCGGGTGCTGCGGGAAAAAGTCGGCGACCGCGCGCTTCCTTCACCAAGTGCTCGTAATCCTCCGTCGGCTCGAAACCGAGCAACGAAAGGCGGAAACCATTTTGTCCGGCGGATTTGCCGTGGCACCCGCCGCCATTGCAACCGGCTTTGGTGAAGATCGGGACCACCTGATTAGCGAAGTGAACAAGTCTGGAGCTTCCAAACTGCTCCACTGTGATCGGAATGGTAGCTGTAATTCCATCCGGGTGTTTTGCGGTGACCGTTGCCACACCGTCGCCCAGGGGCACGATTCGGCCTTGAGATTGGACTTCGATCACTCCCGTGGGGGAGACGTCGTAACGGACCTGGCGCGTGGCGTCGCGCAAGTCGCCGGACGCGAGCGTGGCGGTGACAAGCAATTGCTGCCGGGCATCCGATCCGACCAAGCGCAGGGGCTCGCCCGACTTCGCCCGGGATGTCCCGGCAAACTCAATCTCGAGTTTGGAAACCGGGGAACTGGCTGTCATTTGCTTCTTCTCGGCTGCTGCTGCCGAGATCGTGGCGAAAGGACAAAAGCTTAACAAAATAAGAACAAGGGCTGCGCTCGCTGCTCCCAGGATTCGGCGACCCTCGGTTGTCGGAGCAGCGAGAGCCGGACGTTCTTCAGAACCGAGTCCCACGAACCATAGGTTGTGTGGAGAAATGAATTCCGTCATCACTTGATTAACTTCCCGGCACACTTTGATCTTCGCCCACTGCCGTGTGAACCAATTTGGCGACGATAACTCAGCGCGATGTTTCTCTCTGGTGGCGGCCATAATATCTTCGCGTTTGGTTCGATACCACTCCGTTTTACGTAATCGGCGCGGGCCGTCGCTGACAAATCCCACCGACTGTAGCGAACAGGGTGATTTTTTATGATTTGGTTGGGTCGTCTCCATGATCGGTTTGTCAGATCAGTTCTTTCATAGGCTGCGCGCCGCCATCGACGAGGTAATGGGGGCGTCCAGCGAGGTCGTTGACGGTGGTCTTGTTCACGTCAATGCCGAGGTTGTGATAGAGTGTCGCAAATACCTCGCCGAATGTCACAGGTCGTTCGCTGGGTTCGCCGCCGAGACGGTCAGTCGCACCGATGACCTGGCCGGTTCTCATTCCGCCACCCGCGAGCAAAGCGCAAGAGGCGCGTGGCCAGTGGTCACGTCCGCCGTCCTTATTGACTGTCGGAGTCCTGCCGAATTCGCCCCAGATGATCACCGACACATCCTTGTCCAGGCCCCGCTGATGTAGATCTTCGACCAGTGCGGTGACTCCTTGATCGAGCAATGGCATGTCGGCGCGGGCATTCTGAAAATTATTCCCGTGATAGTCCCAGAAACCGTAAGCGACCGTCACCGCCCGAGCACCGGCTTCCACAAGTCTCCGGGCAACGAGGAACTGTTCGTTGAGCATCGGCGCGGCGTCGCCATGAACTTTCGTGTCACCTTTGCCGTAGCGTTCTATCAAACGCGGGTTTTCTTTATGAAAATCGAGCGCTTCAAGAAGCTTGCTGGAAGTCAGCACGCCGAACGCCTGCTGGTTGAAAGCGTCGAGACCTTCCATCAGTCCACTGCCATCGACGTCACGGCGAAACTGGTCAAAACTGGCGAGCAACGTGCGACGGTCGGAAAGGCGATCGACCGTGACGCCGTTGAGAAGCATGTCAGCCTTGCCGTCGCCAGCGGGCTTGAAGGCATTGTGGCCGACACCAATGTAGCCGGCGGTTGCCGCGTTGTAAGGCCGGTGCTGCATGCGAGGTTCGAGCCCGACGAACGCGGGTATCGCCGGATCGGTTTGTCCAAGAACTTTGGAAATGGCAGATCCGAATGAAGGCCAGCCTCCGGGTGGCTGGTTGTTCTTGCGCCGCCCGGTCATGCACATGAAATCGGAATGATCATCCACTGCATCTGACATCGAGCGAATGAGCGCAAACTTGTCCATGCACTTCGCGAACTGCGGTAAGTGCTCGCAGATCTCGATGCCAGCAACGTTCGTCGGGATCGGCTTGAACTCGCCTCGAATTTCCGAAGGCGCATCGAGTTTCAGGTCAAAGGTATCCTGATGCGGCGGACCGCCCGGCAGGTAAATCATGATGACCGCCTTCTGCGACCGGCGAACGCCGGACTGCGCCTCGGCATGGAGCAACTGCGGAAGTGTCAAACCACCCATTCCCAGAGCACCGATCTTGATGAAATTCCGGCGTGAGACGCCGTCACAGAACCGGCGGGATCTTCGGGCGCTGGCTGGGATGGTAAGCATGAGTTTAGAACTTTCAAATCGACATGCCACTGCGCCTAACGCTTCTCAATCTTGCCCGGAAACTTTGGACACATCCTGGATTTCTTGAGCACGCCCGAGCCGCCGAAGAACTCAAGCTTTCCATCCTCGTGACAGATCCAATATTCTTGCGCGCCAGCCTTGATATAAAGCTCTCGTTTGCGAAGCATCTCTTCGCGTGAGTTCGAGGCTGACACCACTTCCACACAAATCTCGGGAGCGATTGACGAGCTGAACTCATCGCAAATAATAGCCCATCGTCCTTTTGAAACCCAAGCCAGGTCGGCTTCTTTGGTGCCGTCAGCAGTATCGACCGCACATTCCATGATCACTTCGCCGTCCGGCAAATGTTTCCGGATCTGCTCACCAATTTTGAAAGCAAAGAAGCCGTGAAAATTCCTTGTTGGACTCATGATGATCTGGCCACGCTTGTTCAGCTCAATTTTGAAAGGCAGATCTCGAAACCGGGGATCGAGACAGATTTGCTTCCACGTCATGTGACCGCGCCCAGAGGAGGATTCGACAAGACTTGAAGCTGGAGGGAAACAATCGCCCCGAAGTCCACCGTTGTTGAGGGCGGATTTCACACCAGCTCCCGCATCGGTTGCAGACCATTCTCAACAAGAAACTGCGGACGGCCACTGAGATCCGGAACCGTGACCTTGCTCACATCGATCCCGAGGTTGTGATAAAGCGTCGCAAACACTTCTCCGAAATAGACCGGTCGTTCCGAAGCTTCGCCGCCGAGCCTGTCCGTGGCTCCGATTATCTGCCCGTGCTTCATTCCTCCGCAGGCGAGCATGGCGCAGGAAACGCGCGGCCAATGGTCACGCCCGCCGTCCTTGTTGATGGTAGGAGTGCGTCCGAATTCGCCCCACATGACGACAGTTACATCCTTGTCGAGCCCGCGCTGGTGAAGATCGGTAAGGAGTGCCGAGACGCCCTGGTCAAGCAGCGGCAGATCCTGGCGCAGTGCGCCAAAATTGTCCCCGTGGTGGTCCCAGCGGCTAAAGGCAAGGGTCACGCAGCGTGCGCCAGCTTCCACTAGCCGTCGGGAGGCAAGCAGATGCTCCATCAACTTAGGTCCGCCGTCGTCGCGATTGTTAGGATCGCCTTTGCCGTAAAGATCACGCGTCTGCTGGTCTTCTTTGGAGATATCCAGAGCTTCGAGCAGTTTGCTTGAGGTAAGAATCCCGAAAGCTTGCTGATTGAACGCGTCGAGGCCCTGCATCATGCCCGTCGTGTCAATTTCGCGGCGGAATTGATCGAAGCTGTCCAGGAGCCGGCGCCGATCCGAGAGCCGGTCGATAGTGATTCCATTGAGCGCCATGTCCTCCTTGCCCGCACCTTTGTTTGGTTGAAATGGCGCATTACCGACACCAAGGAAGCCCGGCATGCCGTTGTCAGCCCATTCCATGTGCCCCATCTTCGGCGCGAGGCCAATGAAAGGCGGGATCGCCAGGTCAACCGGGCCATGCAACTTGGCGAGTACGGAACCCATACAAGGCCAGCCGCCTGGTGGCTGGTTGCGCGCAACGCGACCGGTCAGGCATTGGAAGGCATTGTGATCGTCAAGTGCGCCAACCATTGAGCGAATCAAGGTGTACTTGTCAGCGAGTTGCGCCAATCGAGGCAGGTGTTCACAGATTTCCATGCCGGCGACGTTCGTCTTGATTGGCTTGAATTCGCCCCGGATCTCGGATGGTGCATCCAGCTTCAGGTCGAAAATGTCCTGATGCGATGGTCCTCCCGGCAGGAAGATCATGATTACCGCTTTGTGAGAGCGCCCGATTCCCGAGGTGGACTCGGCTTGGAGCAATTGCGGCAAGCTCAAGCCGCCCAGACCCAAAGCACCGATTTTCAGGAAGTTTCGCCGGGAAACGCCGTCACAGAACCGTGATTTGCTGCCATAGATTGTAAGCATAAGACTCAGACCCACCAGAAGTTGAGCGGCATACTCGACAAACTGGATTGGGCTTTCATCACCCATAGTCCGCTTCGCACGCGTTCAAGTCAAGTTTTGGAAAATGTACTGTCGGGAATGTACATTTGAGTGGATACGACTGAGGCGCTTTCGCGTGCCCGGTCAATTTAATCGGCCGTGGGCCAGGCCAGTAGGAGTTTGCGACGGTTGCCGCCACTGCTTACCTTGCCAGATAACACTGACATCGCAGCTTAAACTTCCCTGGCACGGATGCACGACGCAAAATGTTGCTTCCCCTCCAACTTCGATTTGATTCAATATCCCCATCCATTTCGCCGGTCGCGAGGAGAAGCCATCCCACACTTTTAACCATGAGCTATTCAACATTTCTGCGGCTCGAATAACACCATCGGACGGCTTCAGCGCTGACCCTGCGAAGTTAGTCCTGCCCGGATGGCGAACGACACCGTCGTCACCGACTTCGAGTTCGAGTTTGCCGAGCTGGTAACGCCCCGGCCCGACTCCCGCCGCCGACATCGCATCGGTGGTGTAATAAATGGATTCGACTGGTATCGCCCTGTGAATCAACCGAAACAGAGACGGCGAAACATGAATGCCATCAGGGATAAGGCTCACCAACAAGCAACTGGTATCCAGCACTCGCCACAGGATATTGTCGTGGCGATCCAGAGCCTGCGGGCAGGCGTTTCCCAAATGAGTGAAGCCTTTTGCACCAGCTGCCAGCGCCCTGCTGATACAAGCGGCGCCCGCATTGGTGTGCCCGAGGCTCACTCGCATGCCGAGCTTCGCCGCTTCAGCAATCGCTTCATAAGCACCGATGCGCTCTGGGGCGATCGTCACAAGCACTGGATCGTTTCCGGTCACCGACCGGAGTTGGCGGATCAGATCGGGTGTTGGATCGCACATCAAAGAAGGATCGTGCGCTCCGCAGTAACCGGGCTCGGAGGAAAGAAACGGTCCTTCAATGTGCCATCCGGCGATGCCGGAAGAAAGTTCACTCGACTCTGACCGCAGCCTTCGCAGATGAGCCACTCGCGTCAGGAGACTCTCCCAGCGATCCGTAACCAGAGTGAGCAAAAAACGAGTGCAACCGGCGGTGCGTAATGCGCGGCTTGCCTTCAGCAACTCGCCTTCAGTTAATCCGTCCTGCTGGAAATCCACTCCACCAAACCCGTTGATCTGGAGATCGACGAGGCCGGGGGCGAACCACAGATCCTCCGAAAGCTGTGCCGCTGCGGGCCTGATTTCGGT
This sequence comes from Pedosphaera sp., assembly GCA_009695275.1. Classification (GTDB taxonomy): domain Bacteria; phylum Verrucomicrobiota; class Verrucomicrobiia; order Limisphaerales; family F1-12-MAGs170; genus F1-120-MAGs170. The sequence continues at coordinate 13,056 of SIBF01000080.1, forward strand.
GATCATACCATCGCGCCAAGTCAGCGTCATCATCTCGCGCGTGGCATAATGTCGGGCCGTGATGGAACCGGAGTGTTTCATCTCTCTTCAACAAAGATCATGTCTGGATCACGATTTTTCCCAACACAGCACGTTGACGGAGTTTGGCAAATGCACGCGTCGTTTCGGCGAGCGGCACGACCTCATCGATCACCGGACGCAGTCGGCCGGACCGCACCCATTCCAAGGTCTGCACCACATCCGCGCGGCTTCGTCCGTAGCTTCCCACGAGCCGTTGTTGTTTTACGAAGAACGGCCAGAGATTCAGGGTCACTTCCTTGCCCGCGGTCGCGCCGCATGTCACGATGGTTCCTCCGCGAGCCAGGCAATTGAAGGCTTGCTCGATCACCTGTCCGCCCACGTGCTCGACCACAAGATCGACACCTCGTTTACCCGTGATCCGCCGGACCTCGAGAGTCCATTGAGGATTGGTGGAATCAATCACATGTTGAGCGCCGAGTTGAAGCGCGAGAGAACGCTTGGGCTCTGATGATCCGGTCGCGATGACATGAGCACCGCTCCGATGCGCGATCTGAATTGCAGCCGATCCGACACCGCTGGCGCCTCCGATTACGAGCACCCATTGCCCGGAATGAACAGCAGCCCGGTTCGTCAACATGTGCATCGCGGTGCTGCCTGCAAGTGTGAGTGCCGCTGAAGCCACATAACTCACTTCGTCCGGGAGTTTCACCAGCGCGCTCGCCGGGACAAGCGCGCGTTCGGCAAAGCCTCCGTCCCTTTGAACGCCCAGGAGGACGCCTTCGATGCACAAGGATTCATCTCCTGAAACGCAGAATTCGCAGCGCCCACAAAACAGGTTCGATTGGATTGCCACGCGGTCACCGGGGTGCCAGTCCGTCACGCCATCGCCGCATATCTCCACATCACCGGCGATCTCCGATCCGGGCGTGCGAGGAAGTGCGAGTGGAATGGGTAGTGTGCCTTCCTCGAGCCACAGATCCAGCCGGTTCAATCCGCAGGCGCGAACTCGCACCACGACTTCGCCAGTTCCGGGCGCAGGATCCGGCAGTCCACCAACTCGGAATTGCCCAGGTATTCCATGCGCGACGAGCTGAACGGCTTTCATGGGCGCAATTGAACACATGCTCCAACGAAGCGACAAGCTTCGTTCCGCAAGGGGTGGATCCCGCATTGCCCGCTAACCGGCCAAGGATCCGTCGAACAAAGCAAGACCCGTTGCCGCATGCTGCGCTATGTTTTGAAGTTTCCACGCACTTCACGAACTCTTCCGCAATCGAGATCGAGGAATCGCTTGACACTGTATGGCTGTTATCATACAGTCACTCACGTTAGAAATATGAGACGCCAGGTTCACTTTCAAATCGATCCGCACTCAGGGATTCCTGTCTATCGCCAGATGGTGGATCAGGTGAAGTATTACGTGGCCTCCGGAACGCTGGCATCTGGCGATCAACTGCCCTCAATCCGGGAACTCGCCGAGACGCTCACGATCAACCCCACCACAGTCGTGAAGGCTTACAACGAACTCGTCCACGAAGGAGTGGTCGAACTCCGCCATGGCCGGGGCGCGTTCATATCAACGGAAGCAAGATCCCGTCAGGGCGCGACACGTTCGGCCTGCGACAAGGCGCTGCGTCGTCACGCCCGTCAACTGGCGATCGAAGCGGCTCAAATGGGTGCCAGTGCGGAGCTGGTTGTGCAGGTCGTGGAGGAAGAACTGTTGAAGATTCAAGATGGAGGCAACACAGAAGTGTCGGCCAGAGTTTCCGCAGCAAGCCGGAGGTGATGTGATGAAGCCCGCGATTGAAGCCAAAGATCTGACCAAAACTTTCCGCGATGGCGTCGTGGCGGTTGCCGGACTGGACCTGATCGTCGAACCGGGCGCTGTCTTCGGTTTGATTGGTCGCAATGGCGCGGGTAAGACGACCACTCTGCGCTTGCTGGCAGGGCTGCTGCGTCCCGACTCCGGCCATGCTCGCGTGATGGGTGCCGAACTGTGGAGCGCACCGCGTTCCCTCCGTCAACAGGTGGCCTACGTCTCACAAAATCAGCAGTTGCCCGGCTGGATGCGGTTTGCCGAGCTGGAGCGCTACGTGTCCCACTTCTACGATTCATGGGATCACAGCCATGCCCTTGAGCTGGCACGTCGCTGGGGGATTCCTCAGCACAGACCAGTGAGCCGCTTGTCCGCCGGCGAACAGCGCCAGACGGCTTGCGTGCTGGCGCTGGCGGCACGGCCCAGAGTGTTGCTGCTCGATGAGCCGGCAGCGGGTTTGGATCCCGTCGCGCGCCGGGGTCTGCTGGGCGCGCTGATCGAGGCGGTCGCTTCGGATGGTGGATGCACGCTCGTCGTCAGCACTCATCTGATCAGTGATCTCGAGCGAGTGGCCGAGCATGTCGGATTCATGGATCGAGGGCGATTAACGGCGACAGCCAGGCTGGAAGATTTGCTCAACTCGACGAAACGGGTGCAGGTGGTTTTTGACCGGTCCGCTCCACCGCCCGGTTTCTCCGTGCCGGGAGCATTGCGGATGGAAATTGCCGGGCCGGTCGTGAGAGCAATCGTGCGGCTGGCAAACGATGAGCAACTCAAGCCACTGCTCCGACTGTCTGGGGCACGTGTGGATGTCTTTCCGATGCGTCTCGAAGAAATCTTTGTGGAACTCTTCGATCGACAAAGCGACAGCCATGACAAACCCAGGCAGGGGATTGACTCCGCAATGCCCGAAGTCGATTGCACGCTGAATTGACGCACGCACGCATGAAGAATGAAGCCATGAACGCCGAGCCGAGTCGTCTCAACTCCGAAGTCGATTGCTTCCCGCCGGAGGGCGGCCTTCGACGGCCATCTCAAAGAATTTCCACTGCACTGCAGAGTTCTCACAACCGAAGATCAACTCGAATAGAATTATGAGATTCCGAATAATGGGTTTGTTAGTGGCGTTAGCCGTCACCGCCGCATGGACAGCGCCACGCGCCAGCGCGGCGATCGTGCCGGATGCCTTGAGCGGAGCGCAGACCGCATCCGCCGATGAAGCCGTCATCACCTCCATCCGGGTTCAAAAGAACAAAGTGATTGTCACGGTACGCGTGCCGGCCGGCCTGAAAAAACTCACCCTCGAATGCCGCAACCAATTCGGGCGCGGCACCTGGACGCCGTGCGCGGTGGCACGAGCGGACGGCACCGCTGGAGAAATTACCTTCACCATCGAGCAATCCGAAAACGTAAGCCTGCTCCGTGTCCGTGGCGAAAGCACGGAACCACTTCCGGCCTCATTCTATGCCGGCACCAAATCCTTCGCAGGCCAGCCGTCTGGCACGGGAACCGAAATGCTGCCACCCAATGCTCCTATCGACAGTGCTGGCGCCAAGAACACGGCTGTGTCGCCGGTCGCTAGCGCCGACGCAGGCGGACGCGCGGTGGTCGAATCGGACATCTGGCAAGTCTCAGGCGACACGCTGTATTTCTTTAACCAGTACCGCGGTCTTCAGGTGGTGGACTTGACCACTCCGGATGCGCCAGTGCTGAAGGGCACGTTACCAATGCCAGCGTCAGGCGAACAAATGTATGTGCTGTCGGGCGATCACGTGGTTCTGCTGGCCCGCGACGGTTGCAATTGGTGGGGCAACGATGCGGAAAGCCAGGTGCTTCTGGTGAATGTTTCTCAAGGACAACCCCGGCAGGAGGCGAATCTGCCCGTGCGCGGCGACATCGTGGAAAGCCGCCTGGTGGGAACCGCATTGTACGTCGCTTCCCAATACTACCGACGTCTTGAACAGATTGCCGTGCCGCCCGACCAGAAGCCGGCGCCCGAGCAATGGGAATGGGGCACCGTCGTCACCTCCTTCGACCTTGCCAACCCTGCCCAGCCGGTTCGTAAATCGGAAATCTGGACCACCGGTTACGGTGCCGTCGTGACCGCCACAGACAAGTTCTTCTTCATCGCCAACAGCGACATCAACAATTACTGGCGCTCGATTGTGCGGGTCATCGACATCAGCAACCCGGATGGCACGATGAACGCCGTTGCTTCCATCATCCCTTCAGGCCGCGTGCCGGATAAATTCAAGATGCAGCAAAGCGGCGACGTGTTCACCGTCATTTCCGAAGCATACGCCGAAAATTCCCAGACGTCCGAGCGCCCGAATGGCCGCTGGGTGACGAAGATTCAAAACTACTCGCTCGCTGATCCATCAGCACCCGTGCGTCTCGGCGAACTGGAAGTCGGGCGCGGTGAACGACTCTTCGCGACGCGTTTCGACGGCAACCGCGTTTATGTGGTGACTTTCCTGCGCATTGATCCGCTCTGGGTCGTGGACTTGTCAGATCCGGCGAAGCCGGCAATTCATGGCGAACTGGAGATTCCGGGCTGGTCCACCTACATCCATCCGATGGGTGATCGTCTTGTGGCGATCGGTGTGGAAACCAACCGCGTGGCAGTTCAACTGTTCGATGTGGCGAATCCGGCCAAACCGGCGTTGCTCAGCAAGGTTCGTCTTGGTCAGGACTATTCCTGGAGCGAAGCGAACAACGATGAGAAGGCCTTCACCGTCCTTCCCGACGCTGGCTTGATCCTCCTCCCCTATTCGGGCAACACCGCCACGGGCTGGGCCTCGCGGGTGCAGCTCATCGATTTGAGCCGTGACTCTCTGATCGCGCGTGGGTTCATCGAACATGACTTTCAGCCACGCCGCGCCACACTCCATCACGAGCGCATTCTTTCCCTGTCCGGCACCGAATTGTTGACGGTTGATGCCGCCGATCGAGACAAACCCGCCGTGAAGTCTTCCACCGAACTCTCGTGGTCGGCGGACAGGGTCTTCGTGCAGGGTGCTCATGCGGTCACGCTCGCGCAGGAGTGGCGGAACGTCAGCGAGATAGTTCTTCGCGTCACTCAGTCCGCGGAACCAGTTGGAGTCCTCAACAAGTTGAAGCTGCCCGCCAACCTCGCGTTGCTGGGTGCGGCGAGTCGGGACGGACGCCTTCACGTTCTGCAAGGCCGCGGGACGGAAATCATCTGGGAACTCGCCAAGACGGAGAAGGGAGAAGAGTGGGTTCAAACCAAAAAGAATCCTCCGACCCTGCTGCTGACAACCATTGACCTGACACAGTTGCCGGCGCTCAAGATTCTCGACCAGACGGAAACACAACCCGAGAGCGAATCGTACTGGGGCCAGTTCGAGGCCCTCTGGCCGAAGCCCGGTCTTCTCGTCTGGAGCGGATCGGGCGGTGGTTATTGGGGCCCCATGTTTGCCAAGGTGGGAATCGTGGCTGACGTGGCGTTTCGCCCCGGACCGTGGTGGGGCGGTGGCGGTGGCGGACAACTGATCTCGTACGACGCGAGCGGTGCATCCATGAAGTTTCTCGGTGTGACCGAAGTTGCCAAAGGGAGCGGCTACTGGAATTTCAGCAAACCATTCGCGGTGGATGGCCTGGTTTATCTCGGCCACCAAGCTTCCGAATGGGCACTCAACGTCCTGCCCGAAGGCGTGACGGCGCCGCCACAGACAAACGTGAAAGATCCAAACACGGGAGATGTCGTTATCGCCCCTGTAGGCACGTGGCTCATACGCTACTTCCTGGACGTGGTCGATTTCGCGGACCCGACAACCCCGGTCCTGCGCAAGCCCGTGAATATACCCGGCCAGTTGCAAGGCGTTTCACACGGGGGAGCCGTGCTGTTTACCATCGCGCCGCATTGGGATCCGGTGAAGCTCACCACCGATTGGACGGAGTGGTTGGATGCCAGCGCCTACGATGGCGTCTCGGCCAGTCTGATCGACTCGCTCAAACTGCCGGCGACCTGGCCTCATCCGGTCACGCTCAAGGATGGAGTCGCTTTCATTGGAAAACCGGCTGAAAATAAGGAACCAGACTTTCTGGAAGCATGGTCTCTCGCGGACACGGGCAAATTCGTGAATCGCAGTCGTATGCCGCTCTCAGCGCCTCCATCCAGCTTCAGCCGGTTTGGAGATCTGCTGGTGGCTCAATCCTACTCCGGCAAAGCAAATCTTCAATTGTTCAATGTTTTCAATGCCGCCGCGCCGCAGTTGATTGGGGTCCAGGAGATGTCCAATTGCCTGGGATACAACCTCGACTATGGCGACGGTTCGATCACCCGCGGTTTATGGCTGCCGCTCGGACCTTACGGGGTGGCGAAGCTGAACTTAAAAGGAGAAGAACGCGCGCCTTGATCCTACTTTCGCCCATCCAGGAGGCGAACCGAAGCCGCGAGCGTGAGAACTCACGGCTTCGGAAACGGGAACCTGTCGTTCCTGATCGCAGTGGAACGTCGCGGGCCGCCGGGAGTACTGGCGGCCTTGCGGCCTTTTTCGCTCCGTTGATCGTGTCGCAATCGAAGCCAGCCCCGGCTCACGAGCGTCACCGCGGTGGTTTCACGATGGTCGAATTATTGACCGTGATCGCAGTCATCGCCGTTCTCGCGACATTATTGCTTTCCGCGATCGGCACAGCGAAGAAGAAGAGCCGGCAGGTGCGTTGTACCGCCAACCTTCATCAAATCAGCCTTGCGCTGAACATGTATCTCGATGATCTCGAACGCCGCCCGCCTGCGTTCGATCCACTGGTGCGCCAGCGTTACCTCCCAGCACCTGCCGTGTTGCTTTGTCCTGAAGATAAGACCGGAAACTGGGGCGGCTGGGTCAACGGAAGCGGGCCTGCGCTTGCCACCGACGGCGGCGTGGAAGATCCGTCGTTCAGCATGATTGCGGAGAGCACGTTTCCCGGGCTATCTACGGAGATGGCCGAGCCCCTGCCTTTTTCCTATCTGCATCCGTTGAGTTGGAGCAACGAGGCGTGGAACCGTCTTCAAAACGCCGGCGGAAGCGCCGGTCTGGCCACGTGTCAGTGGCACGGTTTGGGACGGCCCAATCCAGATGGTCCGTCGCTGCTCGATTTTCAAGGTGTCGTGCTTCGTGGTCAACGCGATGGCGCAGTTGTCCGCCGGAAGGTGTTTTGGGAAACAGCGGTCAACAATGCATCTGATGCTGTGGGTCTTGCTCCGCCGAGTCTTGCTCCGCCATCTGAGATGCCGGGTTTCGCCGCGCGCTCCAAACAAAATCAGAGTCAGGACACATGGAAACTGTTGAGCGACGAACCGCAACCTTGAACCCGAATTTATCCTGTGCCCACTGCGCCGTTACCCGAAGACTTCGAGCACCCTGGCCTTCCCGAGACAGTTTCAAAGGAGCGGTTTAGCGTGCCGGGGGGGCGCGCGCAACGTTCACGAGTGTGGTTGGGACTGCTCTGGTGTGAATGGTTCGCTCATAGCCGCCTGCTGCTGCTCGTTCTCACCGCATGGCTGCTGGCGGTGTGGATGCTCCCGTTGTTCGCGCATCCTGACTGGATTCTTATTCTGGGGTTGATTTACGCGATGCTGGCCGGGCCGGCCTACGGCGGAGGCGATGTCCTCGAGGGCTGCGAAGAATTTTCCTTCTCGCTGCCGGCCACTCGATCCGAGCGTTATCTGGCACGACTCGCCGTTGGCGGCGGTTCATTGCTTTTGCTCACCGCCATGAATTTGATCGTGCTTGGTCTCGATCTGCCGCAGGCGCTGGCCCGTCTCTACCTCGACACAGGACTGGTTCAGACGAAACATATCGCCAATCCGGGAATGCTCTACGGTCTTGTGCTGGCTTTTCCCTGCGCGGTCTTCGCGGGCGCGTTCGTCTGCGCGGCGGTCACGCGCTCGCGCATGCTGGTGCTGACTTCGTGGTTGTGGAGTGGTCTGCTGGCGCTGGTCTTCCTCTATGGGGGAATTCGCTACGAGGAGCTGATGTGGACTCAATTGAACGGCGTCTTTGCGTGCCCGCTACTTCTGGTCGCCGCTGTGGCGATGCTCATCGCCGGACACCGCCTTTATCGGCACAAGGAAGTCGGACCAGACGCGCATCCTCTACAGCTTCCAGCGCACTGGTGGTTATGGATGCTGCTCTTCCTGGCGTGCGTGGCAATCGCCTCGTTGCTCCTACGGTCTGTCTTGAGTGCCCTGCCGGGTCTGGCACCCAACTAGTGTAGTGTCTCTTAAATAGATTTACGTATGCTCGCAACTATGGTTGAGTTTCCTGCATGCGTAAGCCGAGTTTTCCGATCCTGCTGAGTCCAAGCGACCAAGCGCAACTGCAACAGTGGGAATCGGCCCATGGCACGCCCCA
>SIBF01000081.1 GCA_009695275.1 Pedosphaera sp.
CGGATCGCGGTCAAATCCCTCTCCGTGAGCCTCCGATTGCGAATGACCAGTTCCATCGACCCGGATCGTGAGTCAGGGAACGAAGAGACGCCAGCAAAAAATCAAGAAAGTTTTAGGAGGCCGCTGCCTTATCCGTGAACGGTTACGTACGTAAAAGTACAAGCGCCAAATTGTCTCATCGCTGGTCTTCTCCCACAACTCACGCGCAGGAAATCATCTGCAAGTGACCGACAGAATTAATCGCACCCCATTTCAACGATGCAAGCAAACAGGAACCCACATTCAGGATGTCCACCCATGGCTGCCTTCCTTTTGGAGGTTTCGGCGTCACCCAAGTTTTTCAGTTTCTTAATTATGTTGTGAATGCATCCGTTGCTGACTCGCCAATGACTGATTCTCCCTCTTACACTTTCGTTCATGAAATCCATGCGAACGACGTGAGGTGCTTTCGTGGCCATGACCGCCATGACGATCCTTCCTTTGTTCGGATTCCAGGCAGCCGAACCGAATTTCTCGGTTGCACTGCGGTTGAGTTCCCAGCTCGACTGCCAGGTCCATCAGTGCGTCACTCGAGCGGAGGGAAGAATCAGTGTTGCCGGACTGGAAGCAAGCGCCGACGGACTGAATCCGATTGCGCGCATCGAAGTGCTGGCAATGGCACGCGTGCCCGCAGCTATCATCCACGGCGACGTGGACAAGGTAGTGCCGCCTGGGGAGAACTCGGTCGAATTCGTCCGCCGCTACCAGGAAGCTGGCGTGGAATCGCTCGTGAAACTTATCTTAATCGAAGGCCTGGGCATTGACGTCATGAGATGAAGGGTACAAAGCAGTGATGGATCGGGTTTGTTGGGGCGTGGATGGGTACGCGAAGTTTGTTGGCGCAACACCTCCTTGAATCGCGACACGCTTTTCTCGCGCGGCCATCTGAACCACCTGCTGCATCGCCGGTGGAAGCCGCGCAAGGATCAGCTATTATCAAGAACTGCCCCCAAGGCACGCCAGTTGTCGCGGGTTGGAAAGTTTTTTCACCTTCGCCTTCACGGCGGCATCCATCTTGATGAGCGGAGGCCATGGGCGATTGAAACTCACCGTCCCGGACGGCCCCGATGGCTTCGCGGCCACCGGAACCCGCGACAGAGGATCTGCGGGACTTGGCCTGCTGGTGGCCGAGCCGCCAGTGCTCGCCGAAATGAAGGAAGGAGACAACAAATGAGATCGAAACAAGTCATCTCCCGCTGGCCCTGGTTGGCGATGATCGCGATGGCGGCCCTGGTGGTAGCCGCTCAGGATGGCACGCGGCCACCACCGCTGACCTCGACGCAAATCACCCGAGTGCGCGGACTCGTGCGTGTAACCCAGGACCAGTCCACCTTGCTGCAAGCCCGGTTGGGCGAGCGCCACAGGAACCTGGCCCGGCTCTATGCGGAGCGCGCCTCTCGGGCCTGAAGGCCACATTCGCTTCCCAAACTCAGCTGATGATTGACCGGCGGACTGCACTTTGGTAGCAGTTGTTTGCTACCGCAGCTCCAAGTATAATAGTACGCTCGCGACGAAGAAGAGCCATGAACCGAAGAATATTCCTGACCCACAGCGGGGCCGCGCTCGGTGGCCTGCTCTGCACATCCGGGTGCTCATCCACTCCCTCGAAACATCAAGGCATGCGAAGCAGCCTGACAAACACTCTGGCCGGTTACTGGCCGCTGCGAGGCGATGCGCAAGACCAGTCCGGCCACGGCAACCACGGCAGAGTTCACGGCACGGGCGCAGCGGAAGGGAACTTCGATGGGCGGGGCAACTTCATCGAGATTCCACCGAGCGATTCTCTGAACCTTGGACAAGGCGATTTCACGCTCTCCGCCTGGGTCTGGACCGCGCCTGATACCGGGGATGTGCCCGGCGACATTCTTACTCAGTTCGATCCGGTCCAGCGCCGCGGATTCAACTTCGGTCTCAAGGCCAGCGCGGGTGGTTACAGTTCGCACGGCGATGACCGGCATGTGTTCTTCGGCATCGACGATGGCCGCGCCAGTGCATGGGAGGATTGCGGTCGTCCCAGTCCCACCAGCAACTACATCAGCAACTCGCTCACGGTCTTCAACGGCGACCTCTACGCCGCCATCACCGACGCCGCACGGGAGGAGGATTGGAGTCACGTCTTTCGTTACCGCAGTGGGCAGACCTGGGAAGATTGCGGGCGCGTGGGAAGCCTCAAAGCCCGCGGGGTTGGCCCAATGATCGTTCATCGTGGGCATCTCTACGCCGCCAGTTGGAACTACGACTGGACGCGCGTCGGCATCGTGAGGCCGGGTCAACCGCCCTACGAAGCGGACTTCTGCCGGGTCTATCGCTACGCCGGCGGCTCACGCTGGGAGGATTGTGGCCAGCCGGGACAATGCCGCCGCCTCTTCGGCCTCGCCTCCTATCGCGGACACCTTTACATCACCGCCGAGGACGGTCGTTGCTATCGGCACGACGGCGAGCGGACTTGGACCGAATGCGGCCGCTTCCCAAACTACGGCCACCCAATGGGCGTGCATGACGGGAAACTTTACGCCGGTGTGCTGAATCCGGCCGGCGTCTGGGAATACGATGGCGCGACCTGGAAGTCGTTGGGCAACCCGCAAGGCCGCGAGGAAGTCTGCAACCAGATCCACGCCCTCCAAACTTTTCGGGGCAGGCTCCACGTCACGACCTGGCCAAAAGGGCATGTGGTCCGGCTCGACCCGAACAACCAATGGACTGACTGCGGTCGCCTGGGCGACGCGCTCGAGATCAACGCCCTGGTGGTTTACAACGGCAAGTTCTACGGCGGTTCGATACCGCGGTCTGAAATCTTCCGCTATGACGACGGCACCAAGTGGGCCTCGGTGGGCCGTTTCCTCGAGCCGGCGGATTACCAGTTCACGAATCCGAATGAGTGGGCGCGCGTGACGAGCCTGACGGTGTATGGCGGCAAGCTGTTCGCGAGCATGGGCAGTTGCACCAGTTCGCACCTGGACGCCCCGGCGGATTTCCGTGGCAAAGTCTTCGCGATGCAGGCCGGGCAATGCGTGTCACATGACCGTGACCTTGGCCCTGGGTGGAAGCACTTGACAGCCGTCCGCCGCCGCGACGGGTTGGAGATGCATGTCAACGGGGTGAAAACCGCCGCATCAGGCGCGCGCTCCGGCAACGCGTTCGACCTCAGCAGCGATCAACCGCTGCGCATCGGTTTCGGGGAGACGGATTATTTCCCGGGTAGAATTCAAGAAGTGCGCGTGCATCGAAGTGCGCTGGGTCCGGAGGTGATTAAAAGGTTGGCTGATTCCGGGCGGCGTGGATAAAATTCCCGATCATGGCGATGAGCAGCAATGTCCGATCGAAAACAGCACAGAGGCCTGGATGGTTCGGATATAGCTCCTTCCTCTTGCTGATGGCCGTGGCCGCCCAGGGAGCTGAATTTCGCGGCAACGTCGTGGACGCCGATTCCGGCAAACCCATCGCCGCGCGAGTTTACCTGCAGAATGCCACCGGTGAGTGGCTCCTCGTGAACAGTGCGGCCACGAGTGGTTCCGCGCTGCCCTATCTCGAACAGTGGGTACCTATGCCGGGTTCGGCCGAGCGGCACACGACCGTTTCGGCGCATCCGTTTCTCGTCGAACTGCCGCGCGGTGAATACATGATCGAGATCGAGCGGGGCAAGGAGTTCATTCCGCTGCGCCAACGCATCGAAATCGCCGACGCTCCGGTCGAGCAGACCTTTCGCCTGAAGCGCTGGATTGATCTGGCCCAGCGCGGCTGGTTCTCCGGCGAGACGCACGTGCATCGGCGGATCGGCGAACTGCCCAATGTGATGCTGGCGGAGGATTTGAACGTGGCGTTTCCGGTCACGTTCTGGACCGTGCGATCGGACGCGGCACCCGGCCTCGAGCCATCGCCTCTGCGCAGCCAGGGACCCTCGCCCTTCGGGCCGCGCGAAGACCGCGGCTTCGATCCGATTCGCATCGACCCGACCCACGTGATTCTCCCGCGCAACACCGAATATGAGATCTTCTCGGTCGGGGGCCGGAAGCACACGCTGGGCGCCCTCTTTCTCCTGAACCATCGTTCCGTGTTCACGAACCGCGCTCCGCCCGTCGCGCGCATTTCCGAACAGGCTCATGCCGAAGGTGCCCTGATGGACTTGGACAAACATTCCTGGCCGTGGTCCATGATGCTGGTGCCCGTGGCGAAAGTGGACCTGTTCGAGCTCTCGAACAACAGTGTCTGGCGAACGCAATTCGGATTCAATCAGGTGCCGCCGTTTACGCCCCCATGGACGAAACTGGAGCAGGACAGCCCCAACACACTCACCGAATGGGGCTGGTTGAACTACGGCTTCGAGGTCTATTACGCGCTGTTGAACTGCGGATTTCGGCTGGCACCCACGGCTGGCACTGCCTCTGGAGTGCATCCCGTCCCGCTCGGCTACAGCCGGGTTTACGTGCACACGGGAAAAAGATTCAGCGTGGACGAGTGGCTGCGTGGACTGAAAGCCGGCCGGAGCTTTGTCACCACGGGCCCCATGTTGTTCGCAACAGTGAACGACAAACTGCCAAGCGAAACGATTCAGTTCAAGCGCCCGCCGACCGGCGGCGTTGCCGTGGACATCGAATCCATCAGCGAGAAGCCGGTCGCACGGATCGAGATCCTGGTGAATGGAGAAGTGGTGGAGTCTGTGGTTCCAGACCTGATGAAGATCCCGGAGGGCGCGTGGCGCGCGAAACTCAACCGCCGGGTGGCCATCAAGGAAACCTCCTGGTTGGTGGTGCGCAGCGTGGAACCCCAACCCGATGGCCGCAAACGATTCGCCCATACCGCTCCCTGGCACCTCTCCGTCGCGGGCAAACCCATCGCGCCCCGGCGCGAGCAGGTTCAGTATTTTATTTCGTTGATGGAACAGGAAATCCACCGCAACCGGGAGATACTCCAGCCGGCGGCGCTGGCCGAGTTCGAGCAGGCGTTGCAGGCCTATCGGCTCTTGTTGCCACGCGCCCGGTAATTCCATGTTGTGAACCAAAAACCCGCATCCGTGGAACACTGTGATGTTCCGTGCTGCCTAGTAAACCGTGATTTGTGAACGCTAAAACCATCCTCCTCACCTGCCTGACGCTGCTCGTCGCCAATTTGCCCGCTTTGGCGCAATCCAATTCGCGCCCGCCGCTCCCCACGGGAGAGGGCCGGAGTGGGGAGGAACGGCGCGGACAGAATTTCCAACCCCAGCAACGCTTCGACAATGCGGGTGGACCGCCCGCATACCAAGCGCCCAACAACTTCAATCCCCAACCGCCACCACAGAACTTCAACGCCGACGGCCCGTGGAACCGTGACGTCATCGCGTATCGCGTGAGCAGCAGCGGCGCGGTCGAGAAGGCCGCGACCTTTGAACGCGCGGGCGTGCCGACCATTGCGCGGCTCAAGGACGGACGCCTCATCGTCGCGCACCAGCACTTTCCTGAGAACGACCGCGAGAACTTCGACAAGGTGGCCGTGCATTTTTCCAGTGACGACGGCCAGACGTGGACTTCACCGCAAGTCATCCAAGTGGCAGACCTGCCAGAAGGAATGCGTTTCCCCTTCGACCCGACGCTCGTGCCGCTGCCCGACGGGCGCGTGCGGCTTTATTTCACGGGCAACCTGGGCCGCACCTTCCAGCGCAGCACGCCCGCGATTCATTCGGCCATCTCGACCAACGGGGTGAACTACACCTACGAACCGGGCGTGCGTTTCAATGTCGAGGGTCGCATGATCATTGATTGCGCGGCCGTGCTGCACCAGGGCGCGTTCCATCTCTTCGTGCCGGACAATGGCGTTGGTTTGAGTCCCGGCCAGCGGCCCGGTAATGAACCCGCAGCCGACCGTCCGCGCGAAGGCGTCGGCTATCACGCCACGAGCAAAGACGGGTTGAACTTTACGCGCCTGGACGACGTTCAAATTGAAGGCCGCCGCCGCTGGCTCGGCAACGCGGAGTCCGACGGCAAGCTCATCACGTTCTACGGAACGGGCGAAGGCATGAACAGCGGTGCCAATGCGGGTGGTCGTCCACGCGGCGGGTTTTGGATGGCCTCGAGCGAAGACGGCAAGAGCTGGAAACTCGTGGCCAACCCGCCCATCGGTGGCGGCGACCCCGGCGCGGTGAAGACGCGCGATGGCGGATTGCTCGTGGTCATAACGGGTGAGTCTCGATTGCGCTCGTCAGGTCGGCGCGCGGATTTCCAACCACAGCAAAACCCCGACAACGCAGGCGGCTCGCCCGCGCTCCAAGCGCGCCGCGCGGCGCCCCAAATTCCTTCCAACCCGGCGAACGATTTCGAGCCGCCCGTTGGTCGCGACGAGAATTCACCGCGCGAAAGCCCCGGCCACTTCCGGCTGCTCACGGCGTGGTCCAGCGACGGATTGACTTTCACGCCCACGGGCCAGGTGATCTCGGATCAGGCAAACGTGCCGGACCTCATCGCCGGGCCGGGCGGCGCGATCCATCTCTACTACAGCGGCGGGCAGGTGGGTGACCGCGAGAACACGCTGGCGCTCGCGATCTCCACCGACCAAGGCAAGAGTTGGAACTTCAAGCACGTCGAAGTCGAGGGGGGCGGACTCAAACACGCCGGCGATCCCGACATCGTGCGGCTCGACGACGGGACGTTCCGCATCTTTCTCACCTCGACGGTGAACGGCCGCCACGGGGTGATTTACTGCGACAGCCCCGACGGGATTCATTTCACCAAGCGCGGCACAGCCTTTGCCAAGGCTGGACTCGAACTGCTCGACTCCACGACGTTCCGCCTCGGCGCCACCTGGCACATGCTCACGCTGGAAGGCGCGGGCACGACGCAACGCCACGGCACTTCTTCCGACGGGCGCGAGTTCACCGTCGGCGAAAAGATCCCATTCGATGCCGATGGCGAGTCTTACATCGCCGCCAATGGCGTGCCCGTGGACGGCGGCTATCGCATTTACGGATTTTCGCTGCCCGCTCAAAACTTCCGCTCGTTCATTTCCAAGGACGGTCGGAGCTGGACGGCGGAGAAAGGCGTCCGGCTTGCGCTCGATGCGAAGTCGTCGCTGGGCGGCGCGCAAATCAAGGACCCCTCTGTCCTGCGGCTGGCGGACGGGAGCTGCCTGATGGTTTACGTGGCGCGGCTTCCAGAAACGCGTGGAGAAACTATTTCCCCTGCAACGCGGTCAAGGAGCGCGGGCGGCCCGCCCGCGCGGCGCGACGAGGAGTTTGGTGTCCCGGCTTCAGCCGGCCGGGAGCCGGACGGTTCTCAACGTCTTGCTCGTGCAGAAGGCAGACCGCCGGAAGGCGGGACACCGAACTTTCCCGCGCGCGGCGAGCAGTTCGGCCAGCGCGGGCAGGGCGGGCAGGTTCGCGTGGAGAAGATTGATTCGAAATACAAGACCGCACCCGGAGCCAGGCCCGGCTCTTTCGTCGCCGGGCAGGACGCTGACTTGATGCTCGGCGGCTTCGGCTTCAACAACTCCGGCGGCGCGCTGCACTTCAATCATCCCACCGGCCTGGCCACTGATGGCAAGGCGCTGTTGATGACCGACCGCTGGAACAACCGCGTGTTCCTTTGGAAATCCGCGCCCGCGAAGAACACGCCGCCCGACCTCGTGCTCGGCCAGCCGGATTTCACTCAGAATCATTCCGGCGGGGGCAGGCATCAGTTGAACTGGCCCGGCAACGTGGCCATCACGCCGGATGGCAATCGTATCGCCGTCACGGACACGAGCAACGACCGGATTCTGATTTGGAATTCGTTCCCGACCAGGAACGGTCAGGCAGCGGATCTCGTGCTGGACTTGGATCAACTCTCCGGTGAAGCGCCGGCCTCCGGCCCGGCCCGCGGCGCGAGCGATCCGGAGCGCCGATTTCCAAATCGGCGTGATAACGAACCGTCGAACGCGAATCGTGCCGAACTGGAGTTCGGCGCTCCACCACGACGCTCCGCCGGGCCGGTGGCCGGCGCTCCGCGTCAGCGTTTCGGCGACGGGATGCGCTTCAGTTGGCCGTGGGGCGTTTGGACCGACGGCAAGAAGCTCGCCGTCGTCGCCACGCACGGGAGCGCGGTGTTGCTTTGGAATTCACTCCCGACACGCGACAACCAACCGCCCGACCTCGTGTTGCGTCCGAGCGCTGCTGGCACACCGCGCAACGTCACCAGCGACGGCAAAACCTTCTTCGCCGTCAGCGACCATAACAACGGCGACAACTCCCGCCCGGCGACGATGGTTTGGAATTCATTCCCCACTTCGTCCTCGCAGCAGCCCGATTGGAAATGGAGCGAGTGGGTGAAAGGTTCGTTCGCGCCCGACGGCAAACTCGTCGTCGGCGGCCTTCAATCAGTTTACGTCTGGGACAAAGCGCCGCGCG
Organism: Pedosphaera sp.; assembly: GCA_009695275.1. Lineage (GTDB taxonomy): Bacteria > Verrucomicrobiota > Verrucomicrobiia > Limisphaerales > F1-12-MAGs170 > F1-120-MAGs170. The sequence goes on from SIBF01000081.1 coordinate 8,393, forward strand.
ACGCGGAGACGGAGGCCGACGTCGTGTTGCGCCCGACGACATATCGCAACGGCGACGGCCCCGACGCCGTGGTAGCGAATGGCCGCCTCTACGTCTGCACTTACAACGGCAACCACCTCCTCGGCTGGAACGCGCTGCCGACGCGCGATAATCAGCCGGCGGACTTCGCCATCGGCAGCGAGCGCACTGACCAGGACACGTGGAAGGAAAACTTTTTCATCCAGAACCCCGTCGTCGCGACGGACGGCAAGAGCCTGTTCGTCACGTCGGACTTCGATCGGAAAATGTTCGTCTGGAAAACTCTTCCAGACGAGAGCGCCGCGAAGCCGGACCTGGTCATGCATCTGCCCGAAGGTCCGTGGGACAACGAACTGCACGGCTCCACGCTCGCGCTCGCCGGACGCAGCTCGGTTTCCATCTGGAAAAAGCTTCCGCTAAACGGCGAGCAACCGGACATCGTGTTGCGCCGTCGCATTGGCAGCGTGGAGCTCGGCGAACTCACGGGGGTGGCGTTCGACGACAAATATTTCTACCTCAGCGACCGGCGCAGTGAATCCATCTACGTGTGGGAAGGCATCCCCACGCGTGACAGCGAACCGAAATTCACGCTCGCGATGCGCAGCCCGGGCCGGTTGACGAGCGATGGAAAATATCTCTGCGCGGCGCCGTTTGAGGGCAACGGCATCCAAATGTGGCGCGTGAGTGAACTGATCGCGCGCACGGAACCGATTACACTCGGGGGTCGCGGCCAGTTCAATCTCCCGAGCGAATGCCTCGTCGCGGATGGCCGGCTGTTGGTGTGCAACCGCAGCTTCAACCGCGTGGAGGTGTGGAACCGCGTTGAAGACGCGCTCGCCAGCCGCCCGGCTGATGCGTTCCTCGGGGCGAACGACGCGCAGGACCGGAAGCCCGGCATCGGACGAAACAAGATGTTCATGCCCGGCTCGCTCGCCTGGGGCAACGGCTACCTGTGGGTCGGTGAGTTCAAATTCTCCACGCGCATTTTGCGGTTCAGCCCACAGGCGAAACCAAGTGCGGCCAGCAACTAGGAGATTGCCATGAGTTTTCTTTTTGCGCTCACGGTGTTCGGGCTCGCACTCTCCGCGAACGGGCAAATCGAGCGCGGCAACCAGCGTCCTGGCTCCACGTCCCGGCCCGATGGCACGCTCGATCTGGCGATGTGGTGGAGCCAGGGCCGCGCGGTCGGCAAAGGCCCAGTGCGGTTCACGCATCCGCCGATGCGGCTGGAGGATCTCAAGGCGATCGTGCCCTACGGCATGATGGTGGGCGGGCACGTTTGTCCGATTGATCACGGTTATTTTTATCCGAAGCAACTCCAGCCTGGCTGGTCAGTGAGCCGGCGACCAGCCCGACATTGACGGCTGCACCCGCGCCGACCGCGATGGCCGGGCCGGCCGCCTGGACGATGTGAAGCTTGGGTATGCTGGCGGGAAAGACGAACATCTGTTTTCCCCGCGTCGATGGGCCAACAAACATCAGGCCCCGAAACGCCAGCTTGATGATGCTCGAACCCAGATAACCGCCGCCGGAGACCGTGGACATGTAGTTCGAGTGGTTGCGCAACCAGGTGAGATGCCGAGACTCCCCTGGCCCGTTTGTCAGGGGGAAGGGAAAGTCACCGGTTGGTGGCCGTATTCATTGTCATTATTGCTCATGGTATTTCCCCCGTCGTGGCTTCGCGGGCCGGGCTTGTCAGGAACGTGATCTCCGAAGTTTCCCGGTTCGAAACGGTGCCATTGTTCAGGGTTTCTCTGATCGGCGATTGGGGGTGCGTCTCGTCGCGACGCACATTGGCACATTGGTAGCAATCGGAATACTGCCGAACGCATGGTCATTGCTGGAATATGTCAGACTCCACGCTGGCTGACACCAGGTTTTTCGTGGGTCAAACGACACTATCAATCGTTGCGCAAGTTCGTGCGCAAGTTCGTGCGCAAGTTCGTGCGCAAGTTCGTGCGCAAGTTCGTGCGCAAGTTCGTGCGCAAGTTCGTGCGCAAGTTCGTGCGCAAAAAGGCGACGTGGTGAGCAGAGTCTTTTCCCTCTCCCTGCGAGCTGCGAGCGGGGAGAGTCAATCATGGTCTGGAGTTAGAGCCTGTCAGTGCTCCGCAGAGCTCGCCGTCTGGCCACCAATCGCTTGATCAGTTCGTCGGTGACCACACCACCGAGGATAACTGTGCCTATGATGGCAAACTCCAATTGAGTCGGAATCCCGAGGATGTTGATCGCGTTATACAGCACGCGCATTACGGCGGTGCCGATGACCACGCCAAGGATCGAACCTTCCCCGCCGCGCAGTGAACATCCGCCCAGCACTGCCGCGGCAATGGCGTAAAGTTCGTAAAACTCACCGAGTCCAGACGGCTGGACTGAATTCACATCCAGCGCGAACAACACCCCGCCCAACCCTCCCAGGAGCGAACAGATCACATACGACAGAATCACAATCAGATCCGTATTGATTCCGCTATAACGCGCGGCCTGTTCATTGCGGCCCAGCGCCAGAAGGTAGCGGCCAAAGATGGTCAGATTCAAAAACACCGCCGCGATGATCGCGATGACGGCCATGATCAGGAACGGCATCGGAATGGCGACCGGTGCGTCGAGCCCTGGAAACGGGATCGAAAATGGTTTGCCAATCGCGAGGTAACGAAGAGTCGTGTCATACGTTTCGCCAAAGCCAAGCGTTTGATCATCCGAGAACCACCTCGCAATGCCCCGGTAGAGCAGCAGCCCGCATAGCGTGACCACGAATGGTTGCAGCCGCATCTTGGTAATCAGCAAACCGTGCGCGAGCCCGATCATCAGTGAAAACAACAGCACAAGCCCCACGGAAGCTGCCGGGCTGAATCCCTTCACTGTAAGCAGCCACGCCAGGAGCGTGCCGACCAGGCCGACCGTCGAACCGATGGAAAGATCAATGCCGCCGGTCATGATGACAAACGACACTCCAATGCTGATGATGGCAAAGAGGGAAGTCCAACGGATGATGTTTTGAAGATTGTAGGCGTTCACGAACTTCGGGTTCGCGATCACCGTGACCACGCACACGAAGACGAGGAGACCGAAAATGCCCAGGACTTTTTTCATGCGGCTCGTTTGGTTCCGGTTGCCAGGCGCATCACCGCCTCTTCGGTCAGCTCCTCACGACCCAGTTCACCCGTGATCTGCCCCTGGTGCATCACGAGAGCGCGGTCGGACATGCCGAGGATTTCCGACATTTCACTGGAGACAAAGAGAATTGCCACGCCTGATTCTGCCAGTTCCTCCATCAACCGGTAAATCTCTTGTTTCGCTCCGATGTCAATGCCGCGTGTGGGTTCGTCGAGCAGCAGCACGCGCGGCTTGAGAGGAAGCCATTTGCCGAGCGCGACTTTTTGCTGATTGCCGCCGGAGAGAAACTGGACGAGCTGACGATCATTGGGAGTCTTGATCCGAAGCTGCCCGATCATCTCGTGCGCGACACTCTGTTCCTGTGAACCGTCGCGAAACACTCCAAACCTCGCATGCCGGCGTTCGCCTGCGAGGCTGATATTCTCTCGCACCGCCATTTCGAGAATCACGCCCTGCTGCTTCCGGTCCTCGGGGACGAGGGCAATGCCAGCTTGAATGGCATCCACGGGATTTCTCACTTCAAGCAACTCCCCGTTCAATCGCACCGAACCTCCCACGGCGCGGTCGATTCCAAACAAGGTCCGCAGTAATTCCGTCCTCCCGGCGCCGACCAGGCCCGCCATGCCCACGATCTCTCCGGAACGCACGTTGAAGTTGAGCGAATGCGCGGGATGCGCGGGCGTTCGGAGGTTCTCCACTTCCAGGAGTGGTGCGCCGACTTCATGAGGGCGGCGCTGGTAGAATTGCGAGAGGTCGCGGCCCACCATCAGCCTGACCATCCGCTCGTGATCAATCCCATCGCGCGCCAGCTCTCCAGCATTCTTTCCGTCGCGCAGCACGACAACGCGGTCGGCCAGCTCCTTTACTTCGCCAAGGCGATGGGAAATGTAAATGATGCTCACGCCCCGGCTGCGCAGATCCTTGATGACCCGGTAGAGCTGCTCCGTCTCGTGCTGGGTGAGGCTCGAAGACGGCTCGTCCATGATGAGCACGCTCGCATTCACTGAGAGCGCCTTGGCAATCTCCACCATCTGCTGGCGGCCGATGGACAAATCACCCACCAAACTGCGCGGCGAATAATCGAGCCCGATGCTTCGAAGCAGGGGTTCCGATTCGGCATTGATCCGCTTGCTGTCGATGAGACCGAAGCGGCGCGGCTCCCGGCCTAGAAAAATGTTTGCGCCGACACTGAGGTTGTCACTGAGGTTCAGCTCCTGGTGAATCAACGCGATTCCGGCATCGAGCGCGTCGCGAACGTTGTGAAAGTGAACGGTCCGGCCATCGATCTGAATCTCGCCGGCATCGGGGTGTTGCACACCAGCGAGGATTTTCATCAGCGTGCTTTTGCCGGCCCCGTTTTCGCCAATCACCGCCAGCACTTCGCCGCGTCCAAGCTCCAGGCTCACGCCGTCCAACGCGAGCACGCCGGGAAAACGTTTGGTGAGTTGGTTGACTTGGAGAAGCGGCGGCATCAGCGTTTTTGAGCTCCGGTGGAGGACCGTTTTGCGACGCCCGCATCATATCGAAAACAATCGACCGTATGGTCGTTCACCATGCCGACTGCCTGCATGAAAGCGTGGCAGATCGTTGAACCGACGAACTTGAATCCACGTTGGAGCAGATCCTTGCTCATCGAGTCGGACTCGGGCGTGCGCGCAGGAACTTCCTTCATCTCTCGTCGGGAGTTTTGTCGCGGGGCACCACCAACAAACTGCCAGATGTAGCGGTCGAAGCTGCCGAACTCCTCTTGCACGACGAGAAACGCTTTCGCGTTTTGAATGGTGGCTGCGATCTTAAGCTTGTTCCGCACGATGCCCGGGTCGGCGAGGAGCTGCCGCACCTTGCGATCGTTGTAGCGCGCGATCTTCCGAGCGTCGAACTGGTCAAGCAACCGGCGATAATTCTCGCGCTTCTTGAGGATTGTCTCCCAGCTCAACCCAGCCTGCGCGCCTTCCAGGATGAGAAACTCGAACAGCACGCGATCATCGTGTACAGGCACACCCCACTCGGCGTCGTGGTAGGCGATGCTGGGTTCAGTTTTAGCCCACTGGCAGCGGCGAATCATTGTTTGAAACATGTTCGTGACGGCGCTCCCGCGAGTCGAGTTCAAATCTCAGCGATGATGACTTGCAGGGCTGCGTCGAGCTCAAGGATGGGAGGCCACCTGGCAGCGCCATGATCCCTGGCGTTTTACCGGCACATGGAATCTGAATCCGCCCGCAAAGTTGCCGGTGCTCCCAGCAAACTTGAATCTTGAACCGCTTTCTTGGTTTTCTTCTTACATCTGCCTTTTCCCCATTTGACCCGTCTCCGGGCTTTCCATAGACTCCGCACTTCATTTTATGAACGTGTTGATTTGTGATCCGATTTCGCCGAAGGGAATTGCTCTTTTGCAGCAGCGCCAGGAGTTCAAGGTGACGGTTCTGACCAAAAGACTCTCTGAAGCTGAACTCCTTCCTCTCGTCGCGGATGTCGAGGCCATGGTGGTGAGGTCGGAAACCAAGGTGACTCGCAAAGTGATGGAAGCTGCACCTCGTCTCCGTGTGGTCGGCCGCGCAGGCGTGGGCGTGGATAATGTGGATGTAGATGCCGCCACCCAACGAGGCGTGGTCGTAATGAACACTCCGGCGGGCAACACAATCTCCACCGCCGAGCTGACGTTCTCGATGCTCATGGCTCTGGCTCGAAAAATTCCACAGGCGCATGTTTCCATGAAAGCCGGCGAGTGGAACCGCAAGGCTTTCCAAGGCATCGAACTCTACAACAAGACGCTTGGCATTCTCGGCATGGGACGCATCGGCACCGAGGTCGCCCGGCGCGCCCAGGCGTTTGGGATGAAGATCCTGGCCTACGATCCATACCTTGCCATCGCCCGCGCCAATGCGCTCCAGGTCGAACTGCTGGAGCTGGACGAGATTTATTCCCGCGCGGATTTCATCACGGTCCACATGCCCATGAGCGACGAAACGCGCGGCATGTTGAATACAGCGGCGTTTGCCAAAATGAAGAAAGGGGTGCGCCTGTTGAATTGCGCACGAGGCGGAATCATCAACGAGGCCGATCTGGCCGTCGCCATTCAAAACGGTCAGGTGGCTGGCGCAGCTCTCGACGTGTATGAAGTCGAGCCGCCGCCGCCGGGCTTTCCGTTGCGAGATCTTCCACAAGTCATCATGACCCCGCATCTCGGCGCCAGCACCGAGGAGGCGCAGGAGAATGTGGGCATCGAAGTCGCCGAAGCGATCACCGACTACCTGCTTTACGGAGCCGTTCGCAATGCGGTGAACCTCCCCAATCTCGATGCCAAGACTTATGCGGTGGTAAAACCGTTCCTGACATTGGGCGAAAAACTGGGACGCCTCATCGCGCAGCTTGCTCCGAAGCGCAATGATCGCATCGTGATCACTTACGGCGGCAAAGCGACAGAACTTCCAACCGATCCCATCACGCGCTTTGTGTTGAAAGGTTTTCTCGAATTCGCCGGAGGCAAGGATGTGAACCAGGTGAACGTCCGCGCACTGGCGCACGGCCTCGGCCTGCTGGTCGAGGAGATCAAGTCCAACGAAGAAACAGATTTTACCGAGTGGCTGCATGTCGCGGTTCATTCCGGTGATGCCAAGGTCTCGGCAGGCGGCACCATTTTTGGCGCGCATCATCAACCGCGGATCGTACGGATCTACTCGGAGCCGGTCGAAATCGTGCCGACAGGCGTGCTGTTCATCATGAACAACAAGGACCGGCCTGGCATCGTGGGCTACATCGGCACCTTGATGGGCCGGCATAACGTCAACATCGCCAGCATGAGCTTGAGCCGGGAAGCTGCCGGGGGCAAGGCGCTCACTGTATTGAACCTTGATAGTGTGCCGCCTCAGGCGTTGCTGGACGAAGTTCAGAAGGATCCAGACATCAGCAACGTGCGGATCGTCAAGCTTTGAGCCCGCGATTCCGGCCAGTCAAATCGAACTGAAACCAACGTGACGATGAAAATTTTATTTCTCGCGGGAGCGCTGGCACTTTCGGCCGTCGTGCTTCAGGTCAGCGCCCAGACCACAGATTCCACGAAACCGAAGCCCGCGCCGCTCTTCGACGACCCAGTGGTGGCGAAAGGCAAGGATCTGGAGATCCGACAGAGCGAAGTGGATGACATGTTCGCGGCGTTCCGCGCCAACCGGTCGGCGTCGGGCCAGCGAATCCCCGAATCCGAGCGGCCAAAGATCGAGGCAGACATCATCGATAAACTCATCGCAACCCGCCTTTGCGTGCGGCGCGCCAGCGCGGACGACAAGTCCAAGGGCGAACAGATCGCGAAGGAGTTCATCGCGGAGCAGATCAAGCAGGTGCCGTCCGAAGAATCGTTCAACCGCCAGTTGCTGGCAGTCGGCATGACGCCGGCGTCCTTCAAGACGCAAATCACCGAGCAAGCGATCGTCAAGGCCGTGATTGATCGAGAACTCCGGGCTCAACAAACAGTCACTGATCCGGAGATCAAAAAGTTTTACGACGGGAACCCGAAATTGTTCGAGCAGCCAGAAATGGTCCGCGTCGCCCATGTCCTCATCTCCACGCTCGACTCCGAAACGACCAAGGAGATTCCAGCCGACCAAAAGATTCAGAAGAAAGTGGCCGCGGAGAAGGTGCTTGCACGCGCGAAGCTCAACGATGATTTCACATCCCTGGTGAAGGAGTTTTCCGAGGATCGAAACGCAAAGGAACGAAACGGCGAATACACCATCATGCGGAATGACAAGCGGTTTGTGTTGAGCCCCGAGTTTGAGGGAGCCGCATTTTCGCTGGCCTCAAACCAGATCAGCTCGGTGGTGGCCAGCCCCTACGGCTATCATGTCATCAAGTGCCTGGAGAAAATCCCGGCGAAGAAGGCCGATCTCGCAAGCGTGCAGGATCGGATCCGGGAAACATTATTTCAGGAGGCCGTGCAAAAGTCCCTGCCCGATTACATTGAGAAGCTGCGGAAGGAAGCGAGCGTGGTGCTCACAACAAAAGTGGACGGGAAATAAATCTCGGAACCCGTTGGCTCGCTCGACCTAAAGTTTTGCATAAGGGCCGGTCTCCAGCCCCTGCATCTTAAAACCCATCAGCGCCTCCCAGCCAGCACTTCTCGTTGGGACATGAGAAGTGCTGCCTTGAAGCTGATGTTTTTGCCCTTCTGTTCACGGGCATCGATCGCCACACAAGGCCCGGCCCCCGTTCAACGGGTCAGCAAACCCAGCGCCCGAAGCCTAAGCGTGGGTGCTTGAGCAGCTCGGGATGCCGCAATATCCACGTCAAACTCGGCAACCCAATCATCGTGCCCGCCCGGATCCACCAGCATCTGTTGCACGCGCCATTGAGTTTTGCCTTCTGTTGGCAAAACGTAGGTGTGCCGGATGTTGCGAGCGTTTGGATCAAGGCAAAGGTTTTCATGTTCAACGGCGTAGCCATTGCGCAATACACGAAGCCGCTCTCCAGTCCATGACGCACCATCCGTATCATCAGAGTCTGCTAGATTCGCCAGCGCTGCTTCAAAATCACCATCCGACCACGCTCGTAGAAAAGAAAAAATGCTTGTACGAATCGCCGCAGTGAAAGTCTTTGAGTCTCTCGTAATGTCGCGGGAGGCCTCTTCCGCGCCTGGAGGACGCGCTTCCGCGATTTCGTTTTCAGGCTGGAATCCCGGCTTGCGCAGTTTCTCCCATTCATCAAGGAGGCTCGAATCGACCTGGCTCAGCATGTTTCTGAGATAGATTTCCATCTCCCTCACGGTCTCCGTCTTGGCCACGTCGGAAACGGTCTGCGCCAGTACTTTGTAAACACTGTGCAGATGCCGCAACAGCAAACCTTCGGACCGTTGAAGCTCGTAGAGTTTGATGTAATCCGGGAACGAGCGAAACTCCTCGAACATCTCGCGTGCAATCGACTTGGGTCGGATGTTCTCCTGCCCCACCCACGGATGACGCCCTGCCCAAGAGTTGAAGGTGCTGTAAATGAATTCACGGTTTGGTTTCGGGTGCTCCAATTTCTCCAACTCCTCCATTCGATCGTTGTACTCCATTCCCTGAGCTTTGAGTTCCGCGATCTTCTGCCCTTTGAGCTTGTCCAGTTGTCTCCTAAGGATGATTTCGGGATCTTCGAGAATCGACTCGACGAGGGTGAGCAGGTCCAGCGCGTAAGTCGGCGATTCCTTGTCCAGCGAAGGCAATGTGTCGATGAGATAAAGAGACAATTCCTGATCGAGCGAGAAGTCCTCCGGCAACGCCACGTTTACCCGGAGTTTCTGCCCATCTGTGGCGTTCACTTCAATGATGCGCCGTTCCAACAGGGACCGAAACAATTGCCAGGCCCGCTTTGTGTGGGCTTTCTTTTGATTGGGCGATTCGTGGCAGCGCTGGATGATTTGCCGCAAAGCACTGCAGCCGTCGCCAGGACGACCGAGCACATTGAGCAACACCGCGTGAGATATTTGAAATCGAGACACCAACCGCTCAGGCACCGCCGTCATCAGTCGCTCGAACGTCTTCTTGTCCCAATTGACGAAGTTCCTGTCCGGTGCCTGCCGTTTTGTGATCTTCTTCCCGTCACGTTTGGCCTTTTCGTCCAGTTTCAGGTTCTCAATGGCGTGTTCCGGAGCTTGGGCCACCACCCATCCGACATTGTCAAAACCCTTGCGCCCTGCGCGACCTGCAATCTGGTGAAAGTCGCGAGCGCTGAGAATCCCCACCTTCTGCCCATCGAATTTGCACAGGCGCGTGAACAAAACCGTGCGAATCGGCACATTGATGCCCACTCCCAGAGTGTCTGTCCCGCAAATGACCCTCAGCAATCCCTTCTGTGCCAGTTGCTCGACGAGCACGCGGTATTTCGGCAGAAGGCCGGCGTGATGCAGGCCGATTCCATGTCGAAGCCAGCGCTTGATCTCAGGCCCGTACGGACTGCTGAACTTGAATCCTTCGATGGAACTGCCGATCGCCGCCTTCTCATCACGACCTGCCACGTTGATACTGGTGAAGTCCTGCGCGCTCGTCGCGGCCTCCGCCTGGGTGAAATGGACGACATACACAGGCCCTTTGCCATCAAGAATCAACTTTTCCAAAGTTTGAGCGAGCGGCGTTTCCGCGTAAGAAAACTCCAAAGGAACCGGTCTCGATGTTCCTTTGACCGTCACCGTTGGTTTGCTCGTAAGCCTGGTCAGCTCCTCTCCAAAGAACGTAGTGTCCCCCAGTGTGGCTGACATGAGCAGAAAGCGCGTTCGGGGGAGCGTCAGCAATGGCATCTGCCAGGCAACGCCTCGTTCGCGATCCGAGTAGTAATGAAACTCATCCATCACCACGTCCTGCACATTGGCTGATTCGCCGTCGCGCAGGGCGATGTTCGCCAGAATCTCCGCCGTGCAGCAAAGGATCGGCGCGTCACGATTCACCGTGGCATCACCCGTCGAAAGACCGACGTTGTCCGGGCCAAACTCCCGGCAGAGAGCCAGCCACTTTTCGTTCACCAGCGCTTTGATGGGACACGTGTAAACAGATCTGCGACCTTGGGCGATCGACTTGAAATGAAGCGCCGCCGCCACGAGCGATTTTCCGGAACCCGTCGGCGTGTTGAGAATCACATTTCCATCTTCAAACACGGCGAGGATAGCCTCCTCCTGTGTCGGGTACAACTCCAACTTCTTCCCGGCGGTGTAATCGAGAAACTTTCCGAGCAACACGTCGTTCGAGCAATTGCCGTTCTTCGGCAGCAAATCATACAAAGTAGCTGACACAGGCCGCGCACTCTACAAGCGCGTTGTCGGGTTGAGAAGCCGATATGCTTAGGGCTGTTTCTAGGGATCAATCTTCGTCTTCGATGGAGCAATAATTCCGCGAACCCTTTCCAAAAGCGCGTCGATGCGTAACGGCGATATAATCATGATTGCCGATTGAAGCGGAGAATTCCGAATTGCTTCAGCCTGCACGACATCCGGGTTGACAAGTAAAATGGGAACACATCGGAGAGCTCCTCGCTTGGCGGTCAGAAGAGTTTCTTCAACGCTCGTGCTTCTGCCGTGCAGAAGTATCACAAGAATCGGATGGCGCTCGCACGAGAGAAGGTGTTGAACTGCAGCGACGCTGCTCATGACCTGCGGCTGCCATCCTTCACTCCGGAGCTCGCTTTCAAACATTCGATCCATCGTTTCAACCCTTGTTGTTCGATGGCATCATCCAACGCATCCTCCTGGATCAGAAGAATCGTGCTTTGATCTGGGGCGGATTCGGCAGCGTCAACAAACTTGCACGTCCCGGTCTGGCGCGGTTGTTGCCAGACGGTTCATTGGACAGCTCCTACCTCGCAATTTGGAACTTCGGTCCGATTCAGCGCTTTGCTCTTGAGGATGGGAACAGCGCCTTGATCTGGTTTGAGAATGATACCGGACTGACGCTGGCGCGGGTGACTCAAGAGGGATCAATCGATCCCAACTTCAAACCGTTTGGCGGCGCAAACCCACCCGCTGCGCTGAACTTCATTGCTCCTGCACCACACGGCAAAGTCCTTGTTTCCACGACAGCGCTTTACGGGTCGGGTCTGGTCTCGCGTTTGAATCCGGACGGATCTCCTGACGAATCGTTCTTGAGCGGCACGTATACCATCGCCTTCAGCCCGGGGGGCTGGGGATCGAGTTATTCGTTGACGCCCGAGCCAAGCGGCAACTTGCTCGTCAAAGGCGATGTCCTGGCAGTGAACGGTCAGCACGGGTCCGGCTTGCTTCGCCTGCGCATGGATGCGCCCACGCCGCGGATCGAGGTGGATGCGAGTTCGGCCTACGTGGTTGAAACCAACGGGCTTGTCAGCGTCAAGCTCGTCCGAAACGGCGACATCTCCGCGCCATTCACCGTGAATTGGGCGACCGACGGTGGCTCCGCTCTACCGGGCGTGGACTTTGTGACCACGAGCGGGAGCGTTACCTTTGGCGTGGGTGAATCCGATCATTCCATCTCGCTCCGGCTGCTGGACAACGCGTTTCCGGACGGCGACCGCACGGTGCGCCTGCGCGTGATGCTTCCGAACGGAGAGTCGCTGCCCGCGGTGTCATTCACGATTCTAAATGACGATCTTGGTTTTGTTCCTGGAGGTTCCTACGCGTTTCCCAATGGACGCTTCTTAATGAACGTCACCGGAAATCTTACCCGGACCAATGTGCGCATTGAAGTTTCCACCAATCTCCGCGACTGGGGAGAGTGGATGCAAATGCCCAATGATTCGCAAGTCATCAACCGGGATGCCTCCAGCGATACGCAGCTTTTCTATCGATTGGTCAGCGAGTAGCCCCGATTTGATTGGCCTTTCCGCGTCCCTGCAGGAATCGGGAAGTGCTGCTTCAGCACGATTGAGGCAAAAAAACAGGGATGGACAATTGTCCATCCCTGTTGCGTAAACACCCTTGCGGACATGGCAGCCCGCACTGCGGAGACAGTTTAGTTGCCTTTTGCGCGATAGAATGGAATTCCTATAAATAACTTTTGTGTGGACCAGAAGGATTCCTTTGATTAAGAATTTTTCTACCTCACTCGACAGTGACAGGTTCAAGCTGCCTTTCTGAGCTGGATCAAGCACATACTGGGGCATCTTTCGGGGGCGAGTTTTGGGACAATGAATTTCTTGAGCGCGTCGCTATAAGGCAACGACAAGAGAAAATCGGGTAGCGAGTTGCGGAG
>SIBF01000082.1 GCA_009695275.1 Pedosphaera sp.
GAAATCGTCGCCTTTGACAATATCCGGGTAACGTCGGGAGATATTGCCCCGCCGCCACCCGCAGTCGGCAAACTAACCGGATTACTCGGTTACTGGCGAATGGACGAGACGAGCGGTGATGTAGTTAGCGACGGGAGCGGCACTGGCAACGATGGAAAGATCATCAACAGCAGCGTCGGCTCTTGGGTTACAGACGCTGAACGGGGTAAGGTTTACAAAGCCACCGGGACGAATGTCATCGATTTCGGCACGATCCTCCCAGCGATGACAACGAACAATGACTTCTCCTGGTCTTTGTGGATTAAATCTGAAACAACCGCTAACACTACCATCGTGTTCGGCAACCGATACAACGCCGCAGTGGTGGATTTCAACCCGCGTGAGTTCATCAAGTTCACTCCTTCGTCTTTCGAGTGGCACTTCGGTGGCGCTGGCCAGAATGTGGACTACACTGACTTCGTGACAAACAAATGGACTCATCACCTTGTGGTAAAGAAGGGCACGGCTCTAACCTACTACCGCGACGGTCAACCCGCCAACACCACCAACAGCATCACGGGCGCGCCCATTAACAGACAACCATTGTACTTGGGTGGGCAGGGCACTGTGGAACGCTGGCGCGGATTGGCCGATGAGGTGGCCGTTTTCGGCCGTGCATTGTCTGCCGCTGAAGCGCTTCAGGTCTATGATCTCGGCAAAGCTGGATCGGCGCTTGCGCCGCCACCCGTCAAGATTGTCGCGGCACGTACAGCCTCGGGGCTCCGTGTGACCTTCACAGGAACGCTCCAATCGGCGGATAGTGTGACTGGACCTTGGACGGACGTGGCCGGAGCGAAGAGTCCTGCTGACGTCCCGTTCGCGGGGGCAGGAAAATTCTATCGATCGAAGTAATCGAAGTCAGGCACAAATTGGTTGCGAAAGGCCGGGCGAAAGTCCGGCCTTTGTTTTTCCAACATCCATTCCAATGCCTAGTGCTTCGAGGACCGTTCACGGTCGGTTCCGGCTCAGCGCTCGCAGTCTCTCCCTCTTGGAAGATCCACCGACAAGCCTATTGGGCTGATTTATTTCGATTTCCATGAGTCGGGCGACGTTCGTCAAATGGATCTTCAGCGCGCTGCTGTTGAGCTTTACTCTTTATTGGGTTTTTCGGCTGAGCAGTGCGACGAGGCATGCCGACGTAAATTCTTCGGGAACCAGTTCGACCAATCTCACTACCCTGACCGAAGAGAAAATCATCAAAGGTTTTTTGGCGATTGAAGCTCAGCAAAATCAGCTCGACCAAACGGTTTGGGCTCAGGAGATGTTGGCCCAAAGGCATGAAGCAGTTTTTGTGAAGCTCTGGGATCGACTCCGAACTGAAGGGGACGCTTATTCCATTTTGGCGAACTTCTCCTTCGGCCAATTGCTGCTTGGAGCCGACGTCGAACCCGGCAGCAGTGACCACGGGATTATCACCCGGAGTTTTGGCGGCCCAATCCGGCAAATCGTACCGGAGCTATGGCGACAGCTCGTTGAAAAATGGAGGCGAGAAGGCTTCCAACTGGAACAGTCTGAATGGCGTCATCCACGATTTTCCACCTCTGCGACTGGAATTGCGACCTCGGTAATCGCGATGACCTTGCACATTCTGAATCCCGAAAAGGAGGAGCGTTACATAGTTCGCGGCAATCTTCGGATCGTGTGGCGTCAAAACCTAGGAACCGATGATGAACCGTTCCCTGAACTGATTGATGCGACGGATATCAAAGTGCTTTCGCGTCTAGGCGAGACGCCATTCCACCACGTGATCGCGGCAGAAATCACACCGGAGAAAAACGATCGGTTTCTGGAACCGAACCTGCAGCTCTACGACCTCGATGGCGATGGTTTGTCCGAGATCATTCTCGCCAGAGTGAACCGGGTTTTTTGGAACAAAGCTCGAGGTGTGTTCAAACCAGATCTACTCCTTCAGCATCCGCTTCCGTTGCTGAATACTGGACTTATCGCGGATTTTGACGGAGATGGAGTTGCGGATTTCCTAGGCGTCGATCCGCTGGGTTTGGCGCTGTTTCATGGGAATCCGGAAGACCGATTCCCAACACCCGCCAAGCGAATCCGCTTTTCGAACCACCCATTGGTAAATCCATTCGTCATGACGGCGGGAGACATCGATCAGGATGGCGATCTGGATGTCTGGCTGGCCCAATACAAAGTTCCATATCAGGACGGCCAAATGCCTACTCCGTACTACGATGCCAACGACGGGCATCCGGCGTTTTTGCTCGTGAACGATGGCAGCGGTAATTTTGAAGACCGGACTGAGCAAGCGGGTCTGGCGGCAAAGCGATTTCGACGGACCTATAGCAACTCGTTTGTGGACCTCGATAACGATGGTGATTTGGATCTCTTGGTGGTGAGTGATTTCGCGGGCGCGGATGTGTATCTCAACAATGGCAGCGGGCACTTTGAGGATGTCA
Organism: Pedosphaera sp.; assembly: GCA_009695275.1. Lineage (GTDB taxonomy): Bacteria > Verrucomicrobiota > Verrucomicrobiia > Limisphaerales > F1-12-MAGs170 > F1-120-MAGs170. The sequence continues at coordinate 2,457 of SIBF01000082.1, forward strand.
CTCCCCGGATGCTCGATGAGAGTCATGCGTTCGGAATGGCGCACACATTCGGAGACTATGATCTGGACGGCACACTCGACTTCCTGGTCATCGGCATGAATTCATTTACAGGCAGCCGCATGAATGATTTCGACGCTGGTCCAGCAGAGTTTGCAGAATACCATCGGATGCGCTCGAAGATGGCCCACGGCAATCGACTGTATTTCAAACGAGGGACGCGATTCCAACAAACACCCATGAGCGATCAAATCTCGCGATCTGGCTGGTCGTGGGGTGCCACCACCGGGGACTTTGACAACGACGGAGATGAGGACGTCTATGTCGTGAACGGTCACATCAGCAGCCAATCAACTGAGGATTATGAAAGGCATTTCTGGCGACACGATATTTACATCGGATCTTCGAAGGAAGACCCTGTTCTCGACCGCTACTTCCGGTCAGTCCAAACCAAACACCACGGCATGGGGCAATCCTACGGAGGTTTCGAAAAGAATCGGCTGTTCCTTAACCAATCCGGCAAATCCTTTCTGGAAGCGGGCTATCTTATGGGCGTGGCCATGGAGGAGGATTGCCGGAACGTTGTCAGCGACGATCTCGACGGCGACGGAAAACTCGACCTGCTCGTGACGACTTTCCAAGTGTGGCCTCGAAACCGCCAAGTCTTGCACCTTTTTCCAAATTTCACGAGCGCCGCCGGAAACTGGATTGGAATTCGGCTGCGCGAGTCTGCCCCCGGATCTTCACCGGTCGGTGCAAAGGTCCTTCTGACCACGAAATTCGGAACTCAAGTCCGCCATTTGGTGACGGGAGATTCTTACAGGTCACAACACGCCACCACGGCTCATTTCGGGCTGGGCAAAGCAACCGAGGTGGAGCGCGTTGAGATCGTGTGGCCGAATGGGCGGAGAAAAAGCATTTCGAGACCGGCAATTAACCATTACCACTCACTCGCTCCGAAAGGCGCCCATTGATCCCGCTCGAACATCAGCGCACACAAATTGTTCATGACACGCATTAGCCGCTGTGGTATTGGGAAAGAAACCGTTCTCCTCGCCGCCATTTGAGATATGAAAACTCTACATCGAAGGTCGCTCGCCTTCACGCTCATCGAGCTTCTGGTTGTCATCGCCATCATCGCCATCCTTGCAGGGATGCTGCTTCCCGCGTTGAGCAAAGCGAAGGAGAAAGGGCAACGGACTGCGTGCCTCAACAATCTGAGGCAGGTTGGTTTTTACATGCAGCTTTACACTGACGACAACAACGATGTGTTCCCCGCGCATCGGAACCAAAACCGCAATGATTCAGCCGAGGATCCCAAGGACTTTTGGGGCCGCACCATCATGGCGAATCAACCGCTCACCAACATGTATCGCTGCCCTTCATTGAAAGGGAAGCGTAAAGACCTTGGAGTTACCTGGGAATGGAAATTCGACGCCCATAAAGTTGGTTACGGATACAACGCATTCTTCCTTGGCATCTGGCCTTACGCGTCAGGAGAAGTCTCCAGCGGCAATTGGAAGGTCACATCCAAGCCATGGTTTAAACGCACTGCCGTCGTTTCTCCGTCGCAAAACATGTGTGTCGGCGACTCCATGCCGAAGCCGGATGGAACATGGAGCAGCAGCCTTTGGTGGCCGACATCGGGCATGGGCAAAGGAGACAATTTTGAAGGAATCGACAACAACCGCCACGGCGGTGGAGGAATCGCTGTTTTCAATGACGGCCATAGCGAATTCCGCAAAAGTACCCAGATCAATCCTCCGACCGATCCAGCGCGAACGTTGACGGACGTGAATGTTGAATTCTGGGACCCATTGCAACGGAAGAAATGAGGAAATTTAGAGCTTGCCCGCCGCCGCTTCTAAGGAATTCACCCGGAATTCTGCCCGACAGAACCAAGACTAAACCATCGCATTCAAGTGGGCGGTGTTAGTGCGCCTCCAGCCAGGTCTTCCCCTGCCCCATTTCCACAACGATCGGAACGTTCAGCGCGATGGCGGTTTTCATGTTGTCCTCGATCATCGGAAGCACTTCCGCAACCTCCGGTTTGTAGAGATCGAAAACCAGTTCGTCATGCACTTGCAGCAGCATTCGCGTCCTTAGCTTTCTTCTCTCCAGTTCGCTATGGATCCGTGCCATGGCGATTTTGATCATGTCGGCAGCCGTTCCCTGAATCGGAGCGTTGATGGCGTTACGTTCCGCCGCGGCGCGAATCGTTGCATTGGAGGAGCGGATATCTCGGAGGTACCGTCGTCGGCCAGTCACCGTTTCGACGTAACCATTCTGCTGCGCAAACGCGATTGTGTCGTTCATGTATTTCAGAATGCCTGGGAACTGCTCGAAATATTGCTCGATAATGGCCGCGCCTTCCTTGCGAGGAATGCCTAGACGCTGGGCGAGACCAAAAGCAGAAATGCCGTAAGCGATCCCAAAATTCACCATCTTGGCTTTGCGGCGCATTTCTGGAGTTACCAGGTCGAGAAAAACCCCATAGACCCTGGCGGCCGTCGCGGTATGGATATCGGCTCCCAGTTTGAAGGCCTCCAGCATGGCTGTTTCATCGCTAAGCGCAGCGATGATCCGTAGTTCTATCTGAGAATAATCCGCGGATAACAGGAGATAATCATCGCTTCGCGGAACAAAAGACTTGCGAATTTCTTTGCCCTGATCCGAGCGAATCGGGATGTTTTGAAGATTCGGATTTTGAGAGTTCAACCGACCGGTCGCGGTAGCCGCTTGGTTATAGGTGGTGTGGACACGTCCGGACTTAGGCCAGATCGCCTCCGGCAGCGTATCTGCATAAGTGGATTTCAGTTTCGCGGAAACGCGGTATTTGAGCAGGTGCTGAACAATTTCATTCTGAGGTGCCAACGCGGCGAGCGTTTGTTCATCGGTGGCATATTGGCCAGTCTTGGTCTTCTTGGGTTTTTCACAAATCTTCAGAGTATCAAAAAGAATCTCCCCAAGCTGACGTGGCGAATTGACATTGAACTCTTTTCCAGCCAGTCGGCAAATGCTCCTTTCCAGCGCGTCCATTTCCTTCGCAAGTTGGTTTGAAAACTCAGCGAGAGCAGCCGCATCCACTCGCACGCCTTCAAATTCCATATCGACCAGAACTGATAAAAGAGGCGTCTCGATCTCGTAAAAGACGCGCTCCTGTCCCTTCTCCTTGAGCAGCGGCTCGAGGACAGCACGAAGTTGCCATGCGACATCAACACGCTCCGAGGCGGTTTGCGCGATTTGATTGATTGGAGTTTCGCTCAACCTGAACTGCTCGGAATTCTGCTGAACCCCCAGGACGTTGACTGGCGTTAGACTGTATCCAAGATGAGCCTCCGCGAGGTAATCCATGCTATGCCGCATTTCCGGCTCGATCAAACTGTGAGCCAGCATCGAATCGAAAATTTTGCCGCCGACGCGGAGTCCATGCCATTTGAGAACACTCAGATCGAACTTGAGATCATGGCCCAGCTTTTCGATCCGTTCTTCTTCGAGCGCTGGCCGAAACGAGTTCAGAACGGCTTCGGCATCTGTGGCCTTGTCCGGAAAAGGAACGAAGTACCCAGTGTGCGCCGCGAAGCAAAAAGCCAATCCGCGAAGCTTCGCTTGTTTGGGATCGCGATGGTCAGTTTGAGTTGCAAAGCAGAAGGAGGGCTGCCGCAGCAAGGCGTCAATCAGCGCCGACCGCTCGTCCGCCGTCATGATCAGATGGTAATGATGCGGAGTGTCATCGATGTTCTTGAGGTTGGCAGTGAGCGGACATTTCTGATCGTGAGGGATTTCTTTTGTTTCAGCAGATCCCTCCAATCCAGGCGAACGTTCCTCAAAAGCGAGTGACAAGGGCTCAGGGACTGGCCCCTCCGAGGATGGCTCAGCCGCGCTTGGCGATTCAAAACCTCGGCCCGCTTTGAATTCATCGCCGAACAATCGGCGGCCAAGCGACCCAAACTCAAACTCGATGCACAGGCGCTTAAGTTCTTCCGTCTTCGGCTCGCGAATCCTGAGGTGCTCGACGTCCATACCACACGGCGCATCACACAGAATTGTCGCCAATCGCTTCGAGAGGAGAGCCTGCTCGCGGTTGGCTTCCAAGCTTTCCTTCAGTTTTCCTTTCAGTTCAGCCGTACGCGCCAACAGCTCTTCTACACTCCCATATTGAGCAATCAGTTTGCAGGCTGTCTTTTCTCCAATGCCAGGAACGCCAGGAATATTGTCGGAAGCATCACCCCACAATGCGAGGATATCGATCACTTGCTCGACCTTCTGAATGCCCCATTTGATTAGGATTTCTGGGACGCCCAATATCTCGACACCATCGCCCATGCGAGATGGCCTATAAATAAAAGTGTTCTCAGAAACCAATTGGCCAAAATCTTTGTCGGACGTGACCATGTAAGATTTGAACCCCTCCCTCTCCGCCCTGCGAATCAGAGTGCCAATCAAATCGTCAGCCTCGTATCCATCACACGAGATGACCGAAATGTTAAACGCTTCGATCATCCGTCGAATATGCGGCAAGGCCTTGCTAAGGTCCTCGGGCATTGCTTCTCGGTGTATCTTGTAGTCGGGAAAATCCTTGTGCCGCTGCGTCGGCGCTGCTGTGTCAAACACGACAGCCAGGTGGGTCGGCTGCTGCTTTTTCATGATTTCGAGAAGCGTCTGTGTGAAACCGTAAAGGGCGGAAGTGTTCACCCCTTTCGAAGTAACTATGGGCCGATGGACCAAGGCGAAGTGCGCGCGATAGACCAACGCCATTCCATCCAGGAGAAACAATTTCTTCGACATGGCAACATGCTACATCGCCTCATCTAAAATATCTTCATGAATTCCAGGTTCAAATCCGGCTCTACTCTCGCATGGGCCCGCAGAACACGTCCAACCGGCAGCACTGCCATTGAACTAAACTCCGATTTCGAAGACCCGCTTTCATGCTCACACTCCTAATCGTCATCTCCTCGGTGCGAGTTTCTTGGTCAGTAAGAGTCGGATTAGAATTACGAATCACGCTCAAAATCCTGAGTGTAATAACACGCCCTTCAGGCAGGGGCATCGGAAGCGAGAAGGTTTAAGCTAGCCGATCGCGGCTGGCCTGCTAGTCTTGGCTCTTGAAAGTTAACTTATCTCTCAGCCCTCTGGTCATGGTTCACCTCCGGGAAATAAAATACGCGACTTTCAACGACATAATGCAGGGAGCTGAGAAACGTTCGAAAATAATAGATTAATAGTATGCCTCAAGGAAAAGTTAAGTGGTTTGATGCGGAAAAAGGTTACGGATTTATTACCCCAATCGATGGCGGTAAGGATCTGTTTGTCCACCATTCAGAAATTAGCGGTCCAACCCCTGCCGAAGCTGACTTGGTGGATTTTCAAGTCGGGCAAGGCAAAAAGGGGCCATGCGCTGTGAGCGTGAAAAAGGTTTAGGACACATTGCCTCGTCACAACACAAACAAAGAGCGGTCTCGCGTGATCTCCAGAAAACTGGTTGTTCGCAAGCGCAGCTTCTAAAGCCTCGATTCAGGGGGCTGTCGTGTCGAAGGTGTAGAGCTTGATCGGTTGGCTGGTGCCGCGGAGCTGGACCGAGTCCACTTCGCGAAACGCGAATGCATCACCCACGGCTTCGACCACGGCCCCACTGATCAGAATCTCGGTGTGGTATTGCTTGTTAAGCCCTTCAATGCGTGAAGCGGCGTTCACGGCGTCGCCGATCGCTGTGTATTCCATCCGTTGTTGCGAGCCTATGTTGCCCACCACGGCCCAGCCTGTGTGCAACCCGATGCCGATACGCCAGTCCACTTTATAGCGGATGCGCATTTCGGCGCGCAAACGGCGAGATGCCTTGAGCATGGCCTCGGCTGCGAAGACGGCCATCTTTTGGTGCTCAGCATCGTCCAAGGGGGCACCGAACACCGCTAGGAGGCCATCCCCCAGGAATTTGTCGAGAGTGCCGCGGTGCGCAAAGATCGCTTCGATCATGCGCTCGAAAAATACATTCAAACTGCGCATTAGATCTTCTGGCGAGAGTCGCTCGGTCATCGCTGTGAAATTGCGAATGTCCGCAATCAACACAGTGATCTGACGCCGCTCGCCGCGCAACGAAGGAAGCCCCCGGTCGGTAAGGACGCTGTCCGCGATGTTCTGTGAAACATATCGAGCCAGGGCGGATTTGAGCATTTCACGATCACGCAGTGCCACCGCCATTTTATTGACGGCATCAGCCACAGCTCCGAACTCGTCCAGGTTCTCAAACTCAACCTGCGTGCTCCAGTTGCCATCGCTGATGCGTTGCAGAGCAACGCGAATCCTTTTCAGCGGACCATTGGCCCAATGAGCGATGGCCGCGGCGAAGACGAGCGCCGCTCCGACACCAACGCCCATCGCGCCGAACCCTCTCCATAAAAGATGCTGCAGGCGCTGCATCACATCAGCCGCGGCGATATCGACGCCGAGCAAGGCGACCGCTTTGCCCTGTGAATCCAGGATCGGCGAGTTCGCACTGAGCCAAACGCCGAACTCGTCGCGGCTGAAAGCTTCCTCCGCGTAGGCCCGATCCATCGTGAACGCTTGGCCGGCCTTGTTCTCCACTTCCACCGGATCGCCGACGTGCGACTTGTTCTTGGTATCCTCCTCCGCATCGACGATATAGCTCCACTTCCCGTCCTCGCCTGGCACCGGGCGAAAAGCATAGACGAAGCGGACTTGGGCATCTGCCCGGCGGTTGGCATCACGAACACCACGCAAGACCGCCTGAAGCGTCAGGTATGCGGGAGTGGACTCGTCTTCCTTGAGGTGAATTTTATTGAGCAGGGTGCCGCTGATCTGGAGCGAGCCGGTCGCGGCGATCGAGAGGACCTGGCTTTGAATCTGGCGGAAGAGGATTTTGCGGCACTGGAAATAGTAGATGCCCGACACGACCGCGCCCGTAAAGATGGCCAGCAAAGCCAACAAAATCGCGATCTTCGCCCGGTAACGCACTCCGTTTTTCTAACCCACCGTCAGGGCGATGATAAGTGAATGTCCGTTTGGAGGACCGTTTGCCGCGTGAGCCGATCGTTTGGCTTCGAGAGGAAAGCATGCGATCAACACAGCCTATCGACCCACAAGAAGCACTCGATCCGCATGAAGCGGCGGCACTGGAGAGGGTAGCTCTACCTGGATGCAACAAAGAGGGCTTTGTTCAGAAGTTCTTTGTGCCGGACGCTGAAACTTGACAGGACCTGTGGCTTGCAAAACCAATCCGTTACGTGCAGCGTTTATGTGCGAAATATGGTTTTCCGACATATCTGCCTGTTCTTACTCGCGCCGGTGCTGCTGAAATGCATGGTCGGCGCATCCGCTCTCGCTGCAGCTCCCTCGGTTGAAGCTGATTTCAGCCGCGACATTCTCCCAATCGTCTCCGACAACTGTTACCACTGCCACGGGCCCGACGAGAAGGCTCGCAAGGCGAAGCTTCGGTTCGATACCAAGGAGGGCGCGTTTCGAACCAAGGACGGAAAAGCCGTGATTGTTCCTGGCCAGAGCGCGGAGAGCGAGCTCATCAGACGCATCATGAGCACCGACCCCGACGAAGTCATGCCGCCTCCGGATTCGAACCGCAAGCTCACCCTCAAGCAGATTGAGATGCTCAAGCGGTGGGTTGATCAAGGGGCGAAGTGGAGCCAGCACTGGGCTTTTGCGCAACCGAAACGGTCTGAGCTGCCCAAGACGAAACTCCAAAACTGGAGCCGCACCGGGGTCGATCCTTTCATCCTCGCAAAGTTGGAAAAGGAAGGGATCGAGCCGTCGATCGAGGCACGGAAGGAGAATCTGATTCGCCGCGTGACACTGGATCTAACCGGGCTGCCGCCGACCCTGTCAGAGATCGATTCCTTTATTGCGGACACATCCCTTAACGCCTTTGAAAGGCTCGTGGACCGTTTGCTGGATTCACCGCGGTACGGCGAGCGCATGGCCACTGACTGGCTCGATATCTCCCGCTACGCCGACACGCACGGTTTCCAAATGGACCGCTATCGCCCTACGTGGCCGTGGCGTGATTGGGTCGTTAAAGCGTTCAACCAGAACTTACCGTTCGACCAGTTTGTGACGTGGCAACTCGCCGGAGATCTGTTGCCCAGACCAACGAAAGAGCAGCGCCTCGCGACCGCGTTTAACCGCCACCACTTGCAAAACGAAGAAGGCGGAATCGTCGAAGAGGAATACCGCGTCGCCTACGTCGTGGACCGCGTCAATACGATGGGCACTGCCTTTCTTGGCTTGACGTTCGAGTGCTCGCGCTGCCACGACCACAAGTTCGACACGATCACGCAACGGGATTTTTACTCTCTGTTCGCCTTTTTCCAGAACATTGATGAGTCGGGTCAAACGACCTATTTCACTGACGCGATCCCGGTGCCGACGTTACTTCTCTCTGACGACGTGACCGATGCGAAGCTGGATGACATCCGCCTCAAGATCGCGGAAAAAGAGCAGCAGTTGCCCGCCTTACGAGAGATGGGGCGTGGAGATTTCGATGAATGGTTGCGTAGGCGACTCGTGGATCGAGATCGAACCACGGCCTCTTCCTCCGGACCAGCTTCGACTGACGCAGTCGCTACAGCCGGATCTGATCCACCCAGGCAAGCCAAAGCTGCCGCGGAGGCGGACCCGCGCGCTCCAGTAGCGCCGGGCCTCATCGGCTCGTTCTCGTTCGACGGAATGGTCTCGAACAAAGTTGCCAACGCCGCTAATCCCGCGAAGCCCGGGGTGGGGCAGGAAGCACCGCAATTTGTGCCCGGCAAATTTGGTCAAGGCGCGGAGCTCAATGGTGAAAATGGTTTTACGTTTCCAGGTTTGGGTCGCTTCTCCCGCGTTGATCCGTTCTCCTTGAGCCTCTGGCTTCAAACACCCGATCATGCGCCACGCTTCGTCATCGTGCATCAGAGCAAGGCCCCGATCGATGCCGGCAGCCGCGGGTATGAGATGTTGCTCGAAAATGGCCGCGTCACTGTCGGCTTGCACCACATGTGGCCCCGCAATGCGCTGAAGGTCGAGACCAAAGACCCGATTCCGACGAATGCGTGGGTGCATGTCACTGTAACGTACGACGGCTCCAGTCGCGCCGCGGGCGTTCGAGTGTATGTCAACGGCGTGAGCAGTGTTCTCGATGTGGTTCGCGATGGTCTCTTCAAAGACATCACCTACGGCGGAGGCGAACCGGACCTGGCAATTGGCTTCCGATTTCGCGACAGCGGGTTCAAAGGCGGCCGGGTGGATGACTTCCGTATTTTCAATCGCGAGTTAACGGCGATCGAGGCCGCCCATCTCGCGGGCCGCAATGATTTCAAGGATGCGTGGAACACGGAATACGCGAAGCTCACCAGAGGGCAACGCGAAGGGTTGCTCGATTATTATGTCGCCACCACATCTCCTGGCGCATTGAGGTTCGTTGAGGAATTGCACGCGTTGCGGCAGGAGCAGAGCAAGCTGATTAATCCTATTCCTGAGGCGATGGTAATGGAGGAAACAGCCCAACCCCGCCCGGCCTTCGTCCTCAAGCGCGGCGCGTACGACGCACCAGGAGAGCGGGTGTCCGCGAATACACCTGGCGCGCTTCCGCCGTTCCCGGCTGATCAGCCGCGCAACCGGCTCGGCCTTGCCCGCTGGCTGCTCGATCCCAATCACCCGCTCACCGCGCGTGTGACGGTGAATCGCGCGTGGCAGATGATGTTCGGCAAGGGGATCGTGGAAACGAGCGATAACTTCGGGAGCCAAGGTTCCTTTCCCACACATCCCGAGTTGCTGGACTGGCTCGCACGGGAGTTCGTGGACACCGGGTGGAATCTGAAACAGTTGCTCAAGCTTATCGCGACATCTGCCACTTACCGCCAATCGTCGCAGGCCGGCCCAGAGTTGTTGGCACGTGATCCTGCCAATGAACTTGTCGCTCGCGGCCCGGCCCGGCGCCTGACTGCCGAAATGCTGAGAGACCAGGCGCTCGCCGTCAGCGGGTTGCTCGCGGAAAAAGTTGGCGGCCCCGCCGTGAGACCGTATCAGCCCGACGGTTTGTGGGAGGAGATAGCCATGGGCAAGCCGCGATATGGCCAGGGCAAGGGCGATGACTTGCACCGTCGCAGCCTTTACACCTTTTGGAAGCGCACCGTGCCGCATCCGGCGATGATCACATTTGACGCCGCCGAACGAAACGTCTGCGTGGTGCGGCGGCAAAACACCAGCACGCCCCTTCAGGCGCTCGCACTGCTCAACGACACTCAAATCATCGAAGCCGCCCGCCATGTAAGTGAGCGCATGCTGAAAGAAGGCGGTTCGACTTTTAGCGATCAGATCGCTTGGGCTTTCCAGTTGGTGACGAACCGACGGCCGTCCGCTAAAGAAATCGCGGTGCTAAAGCAACTCTTCATCGAGCAGCGTGAGCTTTTCACCGCTGAACCTCAGGCTGCCGGCAAACTACTCGCAATCGGCGAAGCGAAAAACGATCCGAGGTTAGATCCGGTCGAACTGGCTGCCGGCACCGTGCTGGCCGAGGCAATCCTGAATCATGACGAAGCCGTCCTGAGGCGGTAAATGAGGTTGCGCGAGCTGCATCGCACAGAGCCAAAAGACTTGAAGCGCAGGTCGAATCCTTTGATATTTGAAGCATGAGCAAAGTTGAAGAGATCGAGGAAGAGATACAGAAACTAGCTCCGGACGAGGTGCGTAAGATCCGAGATTGGCTCGATGAAATATAGGATCCCGCTTGGACACTTTTCCCCAGAATAGACGCGTTGGCACGGACTCTTATCGTCTCCGAGTGGGCGATTATCGAGTCGTTAATCCGTTCAACATTGACGAAGCGTTGATCGACCTGATTTCGGTCGGGCATCGCCGGGAAATCTACCGCCAACTTCACTGATCGTATGTCCTGCACCCACATCAATTTCGCCATGAACCGCCGAGATTTCCTTGGTCAGTTAGGGCTCGGCATCGGCAGCGCCGCGATCTTCGGTCTTCTCAAAAACGAGTCGGTCGCCGCGCCAGCGCCAGTGGCCAATCCGTTCAAGGGGATCCTCGACGCTCCGCATTTCGCGCCCAAAGCCAAACGGATCATTTATCTATTCATGAGCGGCGGCCCTTCGCAGATGGACCTTTTCGATTACAAGCCGCTGCTCAACAAAATGAATGGAGAGGACTTGCCGGCGAGCGTCCGCATGGGCCAGCGCTTGACCGGAATGACGGGGTATCAGGCGAGGCTGCCACTCGCCGGTTCGATCTTCAAGTTCGCGCAGCACGGCCAAGGCCGCGCTTGGATGAGCGAGCTGTTGCCGTGGACCGCGAAGATCGCGGACGAGCTTTGCTTCGTCAAATCGCTCCACACCGAGGCGATCAACCATGATCCGGCAATCACGTTTTTCCAAACTGGTTCACAATTGGCCGGCCGCCCATCGATGGGTGCCTGGCTCAGTTATGGTCTCGGCAGCGCCAATGAGAATCTCCCCGCGTTCGTTGTGCTCATCTCGAAAGATCGGATCGATCAGCCGCTGTATGCGCGGCTTTGGGGCAACGGATTTCTGCCAAGCCTTCACCAAGGCGTTCAGTTTCGCTCCGGAAAAGACCCGGTGCTCTATCTCGCGAACCCTGATGGTATCTCACGCGACAGTCGCCGCAAAATGCTCGACCGCCTCGCCGAGTTGCACTCGCTGCAATTTGAGGATCTTGGGGATCCCGAGATCAACGCGCGCGTCGCGCAATACGAAATGGCTTATCGGATGCAAACGTCCGTGCCGGACGTCATGGATGTTTCGCAAGAGCCCGAAAGCGTCTTTGAGCTTTACGGCCCCGAAGCCAGGAACCCTGGAACATTTGCCGCAAACTGTTTGCTAGCCCGACGCATGGCTGAGCGCAATGTCCGATTCATTCAGCTTTATCATCCCGGTTGGGACCATCACGGCGGGTTGCCCAAAGGGATTCGCCGCCAGTGCAAAGATGTGGACCAAGGCTGCCACGCTCTGATTACAGACTTAAAACAACGCGGCATGCTCGAGGACACCCTCGTCGTTTGGGGCGGTGAATTCGGCCGCACCAACTACTCGCAAGGCAAACTTACTGAGACCGACTACGGCCGCGATCATCATCCGCGCTGTTTCACGGCGTGGATTGCCGGCGGCGGAGTAAAGCCGGGAATCAGTTTTGGCGCGACCGATGAATACGGCTACAACATCGCGGAAGATCCAGTCCACGTTCATGACCTCCAAGCGACACTTCTGCACTTGCTCGGCATCAATCACGAGAAGCTCACCTACAAGTTCCAGGGACGATACTACCGGCTAACCGATGTGCATGGCCAGGTGGTGAAGGGACTTCTGGCGTAAGCTTTAGATGGGGAGCTTCGCACTGGTTGCTAAGACAGCGTCAACAAACTGCATCTCTCGCCCGCGATGGACGGACCGAAACCCCTGGTGGGGGATGTCGCTGTGATTGGTGCTGGCGGGATCGAGTCATTCTCCCAGAGTAGCACCGGATCGTTCTCCTCGATGGGGCCGCGCAGACGAAGTCCAGCATCATGGACAGCCAACTGTCATCGCACTGGCACTTCCGCTTCCAAAACACGCCGGACAGTCTCGGCCAGCGATCGGAGCTGGAATGGCTTGTCCAGAAACGCGCTTATCCCGTTTTGTGTGAGCGTTCTTTCTCCCAGGAAATCGGAGTAACCGCTCGCCAGGATGATCGGCAGGCCTGGGCGAAGCTGATGCAACTCCTTCGCGAGGTCGATTCCGGTGACCTCCGGCATGGTCATATCCGTGATGACAAGCGCGTAAGCATTTGGTTGGGCGCGGAACGCAGCCAGCGCGTCCTTCGCGCAGTGGCACCCGGTGACCTGATAGTTGAGTTGTTCCAACATGATCATCTCGATTTCGACCAGGGCAATCTCGTCATCAACAACCAAAATCTTCTCGCGCTGTCCGTGCGGCAGGGCTGGCGCCGACTCGGTGTCCGGGAAAATTGCACCTTCGGCTGCGGGGAAATAAAGGTGGAACGTGGTACCTTGTCCTGGCCGACTTTCAACCGTGATCGCGCCGTCGTGATTTTCCATGATGCCATGCACAACGGCGAGTCCGAGGCCAGTGCCTCCGCCGGGGCCTTTGGTGGTATAAAACGGCTCGAAGATCCGCTCGACTGTGGCCGCGTCCATCCCACAGCCTGTGTCCTGGACACTGACTCGCACATAAAGGCCCGCTGGCAAATCTCCGTGATCGGGAAACGTTCCTGCTTCCAAGGTGACGACGGTCTGAGTGATGGTGAGATGGCCCCCGTGAACACTCATGGCATGGCCGGCGTTGGCTCCAAGGTTCATGATCACCTGATGAACTTGCGTCGCATCCGCGAGCACCGGGGGCAGATGCGGACCGGTCTCGGTCTGGATTTCAATGGTCGCTCGCAGGCTGGCGCGGAGCAGTTTGAGGGCTTCAATGACAGTCGCACCCAGGTCGATCAGCTTGCGATCCTGTTTCTGCCGACGGCTAAATCTGAGGATTTGCCGCACCAAATCGCGGGCGCGAAGGCTGGCCTTGAGGATTTCATCAAGTGACTCTTGCGCCGGATGTTCCGGCGGCAAGCCCATGCCAGCCACCTCGACTCGGCACAAGATGGCGGCCAGGATGTTGTTGAAATCATGCGCAATCCCGCCTGCCAGCGTCCCGATGGCTTCCATCTTTTGGGATTGATGGAGCTGTGCTTCGAGCGAGGCGCGTTGGGCTTCGGCCTGCTTGCGCTCAGTGATGTCCACACTCTGCAATATCGCCATCGGCTGGCCGGAGAAGTCGATCACTTGACCTCCGAGCAAGACGTCATGCTCCCGCCCGCTCTTGCCGCGAAGCCGAGTTTCAAAGTCCCGCGCTTCTCGCTGCCGCTTCAAGCGGGCCACCAGCCGATCCCGGTCAGCAGGGTCGAACCACAAGCCGAGGTCCATGCTGGTGCGACCGAGGACTTCCGCTCGCGTGAACTCGAATAGTTCAAGGAACTGTTTGTTGGCGTCCATGATCCGACCATCCGCCAGGGAGAATATCACGGAGGCCAAGGGGCTGGACTCGAAGAGTTGTTTGAACTGCTCCGACGATTTGCGCAGCGCTTCCTCGGCAGCCTTTCGCTCATTGATATCATTCGCCACACACAAGATGTTGATGACCCTTAAGTCAGCATCCCGGATAAAGGAGAAGATGTTCTCGATCCAGATGGAGGAACCGTCCTTGCGGTACTCCAGCGATTCCACAACGAGCGACCGGCGTGGATCCGCCGTTCCGGTGGCTTCCAACGCCATCTCCTTCTCAAATAAACGTAAGCTGCGCGCGAGCGATTCCGGGCTAAGGATCCGTTCGAGAGGCAGTGCGAGGAACTCCTCGGGCGTGTATCCATAAAGCTTGAATACCGAGGGGCTGGCATAGATGTGGTGCAGGTTGAGATCGAGAACCAGCACGGTTTCGGCGACATGATCCACGATGAGCCTATATTTTTCCTCGCTCGCGCGCAGGTCCTTCTCCGACTGGTCGCGGGACCGCTTAAACCGGAGAAGCAGCTCCCCGCCAGCCCAAACAAAGCCGTGAAGAACCACTACTGCCGTGATGGAATCTGCCGCGAGAACGATCACGACCGCAGCGGATGCGGCCAAGCTCACGCCTAGCATGCCGAGAAAGACCGCGCGAGAATAGACCAACGGCGCAAGGATGACGGGAAATAGCAAGCAGAGGAGCAGTCCATCGGCTCTCTGCTTCCAACTGATCAGGGCCACCGCGAACGCAAACGCAGCGTAGGCCGCCAGAGAAAAGGTCTTGGATGAATGTTGGCCTTTCAAAACCAGGTGTACCTTCGCTACTTATTAAAACTTTTCAAGCGTCCTCGTGAAGGGGGCATTTCTTGATATTGATTCCACTGAAAACCTCATTACGGTTCCGACATCTAGAGAAAGCTTGAGCCGTGTATTATGGAAACCCCACCGCTCGTTGACTCAGGAAGCTGAAAGGCCCATCCCGACGCCATTATCCTCTTTGAGCGGGCGGCAATTCTGTCCATGAACCACAGGATTCAGCGCAGAGTTTGGAAGGATACAGAGGGCGGAGAAAACTTCGATCTCTGTGTCCTTCGGAACGCTGTGCTCAAACAGTGGGCCGCCGGACGGATGGCCAGGTTCCTGGCCCCGATGCTCGTCCATCGTTGGAGGTCGAAACTGTCCATGAAACTCCCAGGTTCAAGGACAGAATTGCCAATAAGATTCGCTTTCTGGTTGACCACCACCGCGTATTCGTGTCGAGATGAGCGACCATCACTCATGGTGGAATGACCAAAACATGGCAAAAGTAGCACGCAATAACGGGCAAACCTCGCGTTCCGCGACAGCCACGAAATACGATGCGCATCATACGGTGCTGGATAAAACCTACGGCGCCCGGGCGGATCTGCGCCGCGAACTATCGGATTCTAAGTCGGCCGTAGCCGAGCGCGCGGAGATACTGAATACGTTTGCGACCTGCCGGGATTCGCAGCGCTCCTGGTTACTTCTGGAGGATTACTTTGAAAAGCTTTCCTTGGCTCGCAAGGATTTTGTCGGCGACAGTTGGTGGCCGCGCCTTTTACAAGCCCTGGGGAAGGAGCGACTCGAAGCCACCGCTCTGCTGTTTCTGAGAACCAATCGTCCTCTGCCAACGGAACTGCTTTCGTACGCGAACCTTGAACGTTTTGCCGAGATTGAAGAAGCTGAAAAGGAACAAGAGTTTATCCAACTCCTGGAGCGTTGGCTGCTGCCGCTTGCGCCCGTCCACTTGGACTCGCCTCGAGCTTCGCTCCGCGTGCTTTGCCAGGCGCAATGCTTGGGAGAATCCACATCTTTGTTTGGGCTGAAAGTTCAGTTCGGCCTGTTCCGGCCCCGAGCCGGTGAAAAAGTCAAGACGCTGGCGGAGATCATCGAATTAACGACACGGTCAACTCACGAACACGAGCTTTTTCCGACCAAAGATTGGGAGTTCATTCAATGGCTCAGCGAGACCTACAGCCAACCGAAGGAAGACGCGGATTGGCTGGTGCTGACCGGGCTAGAACTGCTCCAGTGGCTGGCGCGATGGGGGCAGGTTTCGCGTTTGGAATTCATCTCGCACCAGACAGCGCTTAAGTTTCACGGGCAGTTCGCAGACCTCACGCCGCATCTCGACACGGTCGATGGCGAGCTTTGCTTCACGCACCTGTTGAAGGTGCAGGACAAAGAAAATCAATCACTCGACCACGCCCTTTTTTTTGGAGGCCTTCCCTCTTTGGTTTTGGTTGAAGAGACATTCTATTTACTGCGCAATCCACCTCCTCCCAAGTTGCTGAAGACATGGGTGGCCAAACCCCATCTGCCCGTAAAAAAACTCAGCCACCGGCTCCTCACGCAGCTTCGCAAGAATGGTTCCTCGGACCGGCGCGAGTGGGAACAGCTCTGCGTCGCTCACGCTGCCATCCCTCAGTTCGTTTTCGAATTAAGCGACGACACAGTCCGGTTGCGCTTGCTCGCGCGCAGCGAGAGCGATCAAAGCATTTGGCAATGGAACGGCCACGATTGGCAGCTCATGGATCCGCCGGACCATCCCCCGGAACGGCCCGAAATTCTGGATGACTCACGCCTCGATCCTGCGATCCACTGGCTGCGTCGTCTCGACTGGTTCACCCCCGAGCCCGGCCTATGGCTCGGGGACGCTAACGAGCATTTCCTCAACACGCTGGCTGCCGCATGGCCCGACCGACCGGCCGTCGCTGATTACCTGGGCAATTCACCATTTCATCGTCTCTTTCTGGCTCCCCGCCAGTTGCGGCCCAAACTCGTTGTCCAAGGCAGCGGCATCGACTGGTTTTCAGTATCCGCCTCGTGGGAAGCAGAGGGCCTCAAGCTGACGGCGGCCGATCTGCAACGCCTGCAAACCGCGACTGGACGCTTCGTGAAATTGCCAGACAGCGGCTGGATGGAGTTGGATTCCGATGCCGTGCATCTGGCGCATGAAGCGATGGCTGACTTGGGGCTGGACGCTTTGAGCCCCATGCCGCAGCGCGTCGGGTTAGCGCATGCGGCGCAGTTGGATGAAGCCACTTTAAACAAGTTCCAGGACCAACCACACGTCAAGGCCTTGCGCGAGCAGTTGGCCGAATTCACAGGAATTGCATCGACGCCCTTGCCGGCTTCGATCCAAGCGGAATTGCGTCCGTATCAGAAGGATGGATTCAATTTTCTGTGTCACCTGACTCAATTGAATCTGGGCGGCGTCTTGGCCGACGACATGGGGCTCGGGAAGACATTGCAAACACTGGCCTGGCTCGCTTGGATGCAGCAGCAAAACGTAAAAACGCCGAAGCCGGCTCTGGTCATTTGTCCCGCGTCCGTTCTGCACAATTGGCGGCGGGAAGCCAATCGCTTCACTCCTCATCTGAAAGTATTGGTTCTGGAAAGCGGCGCTGCCCGTCACAACTTGCGCAAACAAATTCCCCAGCACGATTTGATCGTCACTAATTATGCTCTTCTCCGCCGCGACCTCATCGCGTTACAGAAATTCGACTTCCGAGCCATCATCTTGGACGAAGCTCAATTCATTAAGAACCCTAGCGCGCAGGTAACTCAATCGGTGAAGCAACTGCGCGCCGGCCAACGTCTCGCTCTGACAGGAACTCCCCTCGAAAACCGTCTCCTGGATCTTTGGAGCATCGTCGATTTCATCCAGCCCGGCTACCTCGGCACGCAGGCGGACTTTCATCAGAATTACGAGCCGAAAGGCGAAGACATTGCATGGTCGCACCGAGTGGGGCGCCGCCGGCTATCCGCGAAGCTTCGCCCGTTGATGCTGCGGCGGCTCAAACGCCAAGTGGCGCAGGATTTGCCCGACCGCATCGAAGAGCGGCGGGATTGCGAGCTAGGCGAACCGCAACGAAAGTTATACCTGGCGGAACTGCGGCGCAGCCGTGAACAAGTGCTGCAAACGGTAAACGAGCAGGGATTGGGCAAAAGCAAAATCCACGTTCTGGCAGCCTTGACCCGTTTGCGGCAGATTTGCTGTCATCCGCAGCTCGTGGGCAGCGATTCGGCTTCCGGCAAAACCGAAACGTTGTTTGAGCTGCTCGATCCTTTGCTTGCGGAGGGGCAAAAGGTGCTCGTCTTCAGCCAATTTGTTAAGATGTTGAAACTGCTCGAAGTTGAATGTCATCAGCGACAGTTTCCGACCTACTTGCTCACCGGCGAGACCAAGCAACGTCAAGATGTTGTAAATGCGTTTCAAAGCGATCCCAATGCTTCAGTCTTTTTGCTCAGCCTGCGCGCGGCGGGCACGGGACTCAATCTGACCACGGCCAGCTACGTGGTCTTGTACGATCCGTGGTGGAACCCAGCGGTGGAAGCTCAGGCGATCGACCGTTCCCATCGCATTGGCCAAACCCGCACGGTCAATGCCTATCGATTGATTGCGCCAGGGACAGTTGAAGAGAAGATTTGGGAACTCCAACAGCGTAAGGCTCAGACCATCGCGGATGTCCTCGGCGAAGAAGGCTTTGCCCGCAGTCTCACCAAGACCGACTTGGAATATCTATTTTCCGAAGACTGAAGATCTTGACCAGCCGCATCGAGTTGCTGACCGGAGCTTTCGTCTAGGCGCTGCCATCATTGAGATTACCAGTGAGGAGGGCGCTGTGAGGCGCGAGAACGATGGAGTTGAGCAGCACCAAGCGTGAGTGAGGGAAGCCTTGTGATCCCGGGCTGGCTAAATGGACC
>SIBF01000083.1 GCA_009695275.1 Pedosphaera sp.
TCAACGTGAAAACCTGTACGCAAGAGGCATTTATGACGCTTTTATAGGGCTTAACCGAGGAAAATGGAGGGACGCACTTTTCTAAATACCTCATCCCGGCACCCTCCCACGGAAATATTTTTACCCCGCCGCTTAGGCGAGGATTTGGGAGGAACCACAATTCTCATTTTTGGCACGCATGTAGTCACGCATTCAGGCGGCGGCGGCGCGTTGGAAAATCCAACGCCTCTGAACCTGCCGACGCCCTTCCGGCTGAAGCCTGGACTACGAAACGCAGCACAGGAAGTTCCGACTTCAGGGTCGGACGCCAAAAAGAGAGTTGTGGAAATCGGCTCTGACAATTACTCTCAATTCCCGAACCATGAAAACCCGTAACGCCTCACTACCCAGACTCTGGCCACGGTCTCCGTCGGGCTTTACCCTCATTGTGTAAAAATGATCGATCCGACTCCGTCTTTGGCCTTGCGCCGGCATCTCAGCAGATCCTCACACATCCTCATCCTGGCGGCCTGCTCGATCAGTATTCTGACCACGCTGGCCACGGTCGCCGCTCAAACGAATCCGACCCCTTCTCCAATCGACTTCTTCGAGCAGCGGATTCGCCCGATCCTTGCCAATCAGTGTTACGAGTGCCATGGCGCGAAGCAGCAGAAAGGCGGACTGCGGCTCGATTCCCGCGAGGGCTTGCTCAAGGGCGGCGACTCCGGCCCAACGCTCGTGCCGAGTGATGCGAAGAAAAGTCTGCTCATCCAAGAGATCACACTCGATCATCCGCATGGCGGAGCGCCCAAGGACCGGCTCCATCTCTCCGACTCGGTAATCGCCGATTTCCTCAACTGGGTGAATCAAGGCGCGCCCGATCCGCGGGATCAGCCGCCGACGATAGCCGCGACGGCGAACGGAAGTTGGGATTCCATCTTTAGAGAGCGCAAGAATTGGTGGAGTTTCAAGCCCATCCAGAAAACAACAGTTCCATCAGTTGTGAACGCGGCCTGGTCTGATCACCCCGTGGATCGTTTCCTCCTCGCGAAGCTGGAAGAGCGCGCGTTGGCACCGGCTGCGTCGGCGGACAGGCGTATCCTCCTCCGGCGCGTTACGCTCGCACTCATCGGCCTTCCGCCGACGCCGGCTGAGGTCCGAGCATTCGTTGAGGATCTGTCTCCCAACGCCTACGAGAAGCTGGTGGACCGTCTGCTGGTTTCTCCGCGATTCGGCGAGCGCTGGGCGCGACATTGGATGGATCTCGTTCGCTTTGCTGAGACGCATGGCAGCGAGGGCGACCCGGACATCCCGAATGCGTGGCGTTATCGCGATTACCTCATCCGCGCCTTCAACGCCGACGTGCCTTACGACCAACTCATTCGAGAGCATCTCGCGGGCGATATGCTTCCGGCGCCGCGCTGGAACAAAGACGAGGGGATCAACGAATCGCTGCTGGGCCTCGCGCACCTCCGCATGGTCGAGCATGGGTTTCAGCCGGTGGACACGCTCGACGAGCAAGTCAAGACGGTCGAGAACCAGATCGACATTGTCTCCAAAGCGTTCCAGGGCCTCACCATCGCGTGCGCTCGATGCCACGACCACAAGTTCGACCCTATCAGCCAGCGCGATTATTATGCCCTCTACGGCATCTTCGCAAGCTGCCGGCCTGCGCAGGTGACCATCGACGCGCCGGAACGGCTTCGAGT
This sequence comes from Pedosphaera sp., assembly GCA_009695275.1. Taxonomy (GTDB): domain Bacteria; phylum Verrucomicrobiota; class Verrucomicrobiia; order Limisphaerales; family F1-12-MAGs170; genus F1-120-MAGs170. Next base: position 1,689 of record SIBF01000083.1, read on the forward strand.
GAATCGGGGCGAGTTGGAGAAACTGAAGACTGTGATCAAAATCGGGGTCGCCGACGCCTGGGCGAAATCCGCGAGCCAACTCTCCGAACATCTGCTCACGTTGTTGCGCAACGGCACGACCAACCGGCTGCCCATTGTCGGCGACGAAATCAGAGATCGCATCCACGGCCGAGAACGTCGCATTGCCCAGGTCACTTCCGCGGGTCGTTCAGCCGTGCTGCGAAAACGGGGCGTGGCGAGCACGGGCGAAAATTCGCTCACGCCGATGGCCGCCTGGACGTTCGATGGCAATGCGCGAGACTCCCTGGGAGCCTTGCACGGCCAACTTGAGGGTGGCGCTGTCATCCGAAATGGGCGCCTCGTCTTGGACGGCAAAGGAGCCTTCGTCAGCACGCCGCCTCTGGAGCGCGCGCTCCGCGAGAAGACGCTGGAAGTTTGGGTCGCCCTCGCGAATCTCGATCAACGTGGAGGCGGTGCGATCAGCGTCGAATCGGCAAACGGAAGTGTGTTCGACGCCATCGTCTTCGCTGAGCAAGAGCCCCGGAAATGGATAGCCGGTAGCGACGGATTTCGACGCACTCGCACCGCGAACGGCCCAGTCGAGACGATCAAGCCAGATGAACTGGTTCATCTGGCGATTGTTTATAGCGCGGACAACACCATTGCGCTCTTCCGGAACGGCACGCCCCACGGTTTGCCCTACACGCCGACGGGCGACAACTCCACCCTGCGAACCTTCGGAGCGAAGTCCACGCATATCCTATTCGGGAGGCGGCATACCGGGGGCGGCAACCCATTCCTGGCAGGAGAAATCGAAGAAGCCCGGCTCTACGATCGCTCTCTCAGCGCGAACGAAATCGCCACCTCGTTCCGCGCCGGCCCCGGCCTGGTTTCGCCCGAGGAGATCGCGGAGGCGCTCACAACCGACCAGCGCGAGGAACAGAAGCGCTTGCTCGCAGAGATCGAAGATGAGCGAACCGCTCTCGCAAACCAATTCCCTGACTACGCCCAACGCGACGCCGCGCGCAGCCGAATGATCTCCGCGTTCGATGCTGCGGCCAAGAACGAGAACCACCCACTCAATATCTGGTTTCAATTGCGTGATAAGTCCGGGGAAGCGTTCGCATCCGGTTGGCAAGCTTTCACGAAGAAGCAAGAGGACGAGCTTTCCGAGCGGAAGAAATTCAATGATGACACGTTCAAGCTGATCTGGAATCTGAGCAGCGAGGGAGCGAAGCTTTGGTTTCAGCATGGTTTGAATCCACTCGAAGCCATCGCGCGACCCGGCGATTTTTCCGTCGAGCCGGAAAGCGAGCGCGTGTTGGCCGGGCTCTTGCCTGCGGGGGTTTTCAGCCACCGCCTGTCGCAAAGACACAACGGGATATTCAGCTCGCCACGTTTTAAGGTCGAGAGCGATAGCATCAGCGTCCGAGCGCTCGGCGGCAAAGGCGCGCGCGTGCGGTTGATCACGGACAACTACCCGCTGGGCAGCGGAGGCATCTTCCCGCAGGCCGCGCTCAACAGTGAAACGCCCACGTGGGTGCGGCTCGACACCTCGTATCGCAAGGGTTCAATGGCGTATCTGGAATTCGCGACTGCCGAGGACTTGACTTCGCGCGATCGTTCCGCGCCGGGTCCGGGAGGAAGCTCGTTCTTCGGCGTCGAACGTGTTGTCTTCCACGACGGCAAAGCTCCGCCGAAGGACGAGGCAGGGCCGCTGACCCACCTCTTACGTGGTGAAATCCCGAAGTCGCCCGAAGAATTCGCCATTCGCATCGGCGAGGAACTGACGGAAGCGGTTGCCGCCTGGCGAGGCAATTCGCTCAACGAGAAACAGCGAGTGTTTCTCGACACACTCCTGCGCGGCGGGCTGCTGCCGGCTTCTCTGAAGGAACTGCCATCGATCGCACCGCTTGTGACTGAGTATCGCCGTCTGGAAGCGGCTATTCCCTTGCCGCGTCGCTCGCCCGGTGTACTGGAGTCTGAGGGCTACGATGCGCCGCTCCTCTCTCGCGGCGATCATACGCGACCGATGGAGCCAGTCCCGCGCGCTTATCTTCAGTTGGTATCGGGCCGTCCTTACGAGACCACGCTGAGCGGCCGGCTCGAATTGGCCAACGAACTGGCCAGCGCCGCAAACCCACTGACGGCGCGTGTCATGGTCAATCGCGTCTGGCACCACCTCTTCGGACGCGGGTTGGTCGCGACAGTGGATAACTTCGGTCACATGGGTGACAGGCCGTCGCATCCTGAGTTGCTCGATTTTCTCGCGAAACGGTTCGTGGACCAACGTTGGTCAGTCAAGGATTTGATCCGCTTTCTCGTCACAACACGGGCTTATCAGATGTCTAGCGAAGGCTCGGCGCGCGCGCAGGAAATCGATCCAGGCAACGAACTGCTTTCCCATGCGCGCATGCGCCGGATCGAAGCTGAAGCGATTCGCGACAGCCTGCTCGCGGTGAGTGGACGGCTTGATCTGGGGATGTTCGGCCCTGGCGCCAACGCTCTGGCCCCGCCTGCCGAGCAAAGGCGCCGCAGCGTTTACATGACTATCCGAAGGAATTTCCTCAGTCCATTCCTCGAAACGTTCGATGCACCCAAGCCGTTTACCACGCTTGGCCGTCGTGACGCGACGAATGTTCCCGCCCAGTCGCTCGCGTTGCTCAACGATCCGTTCATCATCGAACTGGCGGCGCAGTGGGCTGCTTCGGTGCTGCGTGACACCGCGGACGGCGATGCCCGTGTGCGCCTGATGTTCGAGGAGGCCTTGGCCCGTTTCCCAACCAACGCCGAACTGGCCGGAAGCCGCGCCTATCTGGCAGACCTGGTTCGCGAACACGGCATTAACGACGGCCAACAAGTCTGGCGTGATTTCGCGCAGTCGTTGTTCAATCTAAAGGAATTCATTTACGTCCGATAAAATAGGTATGTGCGGAGCGAATCCATTACGGAGTGAAACAAATTTATGATGCGCGGACGAATGACATCCTTCTTAGCGATGACGGAACCTGGAGAGCCTGCACCGAAACACTCCGCACAATGAAAGGGAAAGGAATGACCATGTTGTCCCGGCGCGAGATGTTGCGCCACTGCTCGCTCGGCTTCGGCTCGATGGCTTTATCCGCACTGCTGCCGAACCATGCGTTCGGCGCGGCGCCATCGTCCAGCTCGATCCGCTCTCCACATTTTCAGCCGCGCGCAAAGCACGTCATCTTCGCTTACATGAGCGGCGGGGTGTCGCATCTCGACTCTTTCGATCCGAAGGCGGAACTGGTGAGACGACACGGCCAGCGGATGCCGGTTCCGGTAAAGCCGACGATGTTCAACGACAACGGAAATATCATGGCCAGCCCGTGGACGACGCGCCGACGCGGCCAAAGCGGCATCGAGATGACCGACCTGTTCCCGCACATTGCGGATCTGGCTGATGACCTTGCCGTGATCCGTTCGATGACGACCAAGGTCAACGAGCACGCGCAGGGAAATTACTCCGTGCATACGGGCTTTCCTTTTCTGGGACACCCGAGCGCGGGCGCCTGGACGTGTTATGGTCTCGGCTCGGAGAATCAGGAGTTGCCAGGCTTCGTCGTCCTTCAGAGCGGAGGGGCGACCGTGCCGCACGGAGGCGTAGGGCTGTTCAGCAGCGGGTACCTGCCGGCGCAACATCAGGCATCAGTCCTGCATGTCGATCACGATCCCGCGCTGGCGAACATCAAGCCGGGAGAACGCGACGATCTGCAACGGCGCCGGCTCGGGTTCATTCGCGAGTGCGACGAGCGATTCGCTCAATCGCTGCGCGAACCGCAGGTGGAAGCCGCCATTCGCAATTACGAAACCGCCTATCGCATGCAGGCGGCAGTGCCAGAGTTGTGTGACCTGACCGGCGAGAGCGACGCAACAAAGAAGCTCTACGGACTCGATTCGGCCGACAAGAATAGGGCTGCCTACGCCCGGCAATGCCTGGTCGCGCGGAGATTGATCGAGCGCGGTGTGCGGTTTGTCGAGCTGAGCTGCCTCTCGGGCGGAATCGGGGCTGGCGGTCCGGGCAATCCGTGGGATCAACACGGCAAGCTCAAGGAGGGCCACGGCTCGATGGCCTTCCAAGTGGACCAACCGCTCGCCGGTCTAATCCGCGACTTGAAGGCGCGTGGCCTGTTGGACGAAACGATCATCCTGTTCTCTGGAGAGTTTGGCCGAACACCCTTCTCGCAGGGCAGCGACGGGCGCGACCACAATCCGTTTGGCTTCAGCCTGTGGCTGGCTGGCGGCGGCGTGAAAGGCGGGAGTGTCTTCGGTGCCACGGACGAGCTTGGCTACTACGCAGTCCAAGATCCCTGCACGGTTTACGATCTTTGGGCCACCGTGATGCAATTGCTCGGTCTCGACCACGAGCGCCTGACCTATCGCTTTGGCGGCCGCGACTTTCGCCTGACTGACGTGCATGGAAAAGTGATCTCGGAAATTATCGCATGACGGGACATTCCAATTTCGGTAAAGTGCGTGTTACTGTTTCACCCTGACGACCCTGAGCCCGAGCTCCAAGAATGGATCATGCTTGAAACTCAACTGAACTGAATAGTTAGACTATGAAATCCGCGCCTATCCTTCGCTCAACGGGGTTCAAACCCTCCTCAATTCCTGCCGCTTTCACTCTGATCGAGCTGCTCGTTGTCATCGCGATCATTGCGATCCTTGCTGGGATGCTCTTGCCCGCGCTGAGCGCCTCGAAGGAGAAAGCCAAACGGGCAGCCTGCGTCAGCAATCTGCGACAACTCGGCATCGCCACCCACGTCTATGCGCTCGACAACGACGATCGAGTCTTCGATGGCATTCGTAATGGCGGGGATTCGTTTCTGATAAGCATCTCGACATTGATGTACCAGTCGATCAGCAACACCTATGGTGACAGAGTCTTTGATTGTCCCAATGTTTACCCTCTCTCGCTGCCAGGAATCACGGACAAGCCCAATAGCCGTTTCCAGACCGGCACCGGGTTCTACATCGGCTATCATTATCACGGAGGCCGCAAGATGCCGAGTGGAGCGGGCTGGCAATCCGTTATCAAGCTCAGTGACATCCCGACCCTCATCAACACCAACGCCCTGGCTGACTCCCAGAAAATGGTGCTCTTTTCAGATCTGAACAGTTGGGCGGCCAATGGAGTCGGCGGTTACAACTGGGTCATCGCCCCGCACGGAAAGGCCGGAGCCATCAAAAAGAACGGCCACGTGTACCATTACCCGCTCCGCCAACCCACCACCGCCCGGGAAGAGGGAGCGGTCGGAGGCAACATCGGCTATGTCGATGGCTCAGTAAACTGGAAACGAATCGAGCGGATGTATGAGAAGTACTGGACCTACACCGGCGATGGAGGCCATCGAGGGGCCTGGTGAGCAAAGCGCGCGGCTCAGACGGAGTCTCCTGGAAATATGTCTCACCCCCCAAAACGAATTCTCCCGGGTGACGACGAGGCGGCTCACTGGTGAGACGAAAAAATTCAGCCAACCCTTTATGAACACACCCAAGCCAGAGTTTCTTCCAAGCATCGACCAGCGCTCGGCGCGATACACACGCCGTAATTTCCTCGCTGGATTGGCAGCAACGCTGGCGCTCGGACCCGACGCGTTGGGTGCCGTGCGACGCCGGCTCCGAATCGCCGCTCTGACCACGATCTATCACAAGTACTCGCACTCGGAGCATATCGTTGATCGCTTCCTCGATGGCTACGGCTGGGAGGGGCAGCATCACCGGCCGGCGATGGACGTGGTTTCCCTTTACGTGGAGCAAGTGGGAGACAGCGACCTGAGCAAGGAACGGGTGCGGCGGCATCCGCACATGAAGATCTATCCGACGATCGCCGAGGCATTGACTCAGGGCGGAAGCAGCCTCGCGGTGGATGGCGTAATGCTCATTGGCGAGCATGGCAAGTATCCCGTAAACGAAAAAGGCCAGATGCTTTATCCAAGGTACGAGTACTTCAAGCAGCTCGTGGATGTGTACCGCAAGAGCGGCAAGACAGCACCGGTGTTCAACGACAAGCACCTTTCCTGGAACTGGGATTACGCCAGGGAGATGGTCCATACCGCCAAGGAAATGGGTTTCGGTCTGATGGCCGGATCATCCCTTCCAGTGACTTGGCGTCAGCCCTCGCAGGATCTGCCTTGGGGCGCTCAAGTGGACGAGGCTGTTGGAATTTGGGGAGGCGGCATCGACGGCGGGGACATCCACGCGATCGAGGCGCTTCAAGCGATCGTAGAACGGCGCCGTGGAGGGGAAACCGGCGTGAGGTCGGTTCAAGCGTTGCGCGGCGAATCGTTTTGGCAAGCTCTGGAGAGCGGATCGTGGCAGGCGGGAGGATGGGATTCTCGCCTGCTCGAAGCGTGTCTTTCCCGCAGCAATCAACTTAACCCCGCGCGGCCTACCTACAGTCACTTACGGCCCACGCCAGAGGATTTGCGACGTCTGGCGCCAGATTCGTATGCCTACCGTTTCGAGTACATGGATGGTCTGAAGGCCAGCATCATCCAATTTCAGGCGGCCCCCAAACAGCTTCTCGGCGGTGTCGTGGGGGATTGCAGCGTGGCCGCCCGACTCAAAGGAGGGGAGCTGTTCTCTGTCCTGTTCTACTTGCCTTACTATTCGATGCGCAATTTCTTCAGCCCACAAGTGCACCACATCGAATCGCTGTTCCTGACTGGCAAGTCGCCCTATCCGATCGAGCGAACCTTGCTCACGACGGGCATGACTGCAATCGGGATTGAATCGCTTTATCAGGGGCAGAGGCGGCTGGAAACGCCGCACCTGGCCATTCGCTATCAACCGACTCGCAAATCCACGTACTGGAGAACCTGAGATGCTCAACCGACGCACTTTTCTCGGCATGCTGTCCGCCGCGCCTATGGCAGCGGCGCAGGCAGGAACAAACCTGGTGCCGGCGCCAAAAAACATCGCCATCATCACAACCATCTGGACCTATCTTTCGCATGCCCAACACATGGGCGATCGTTTCCTGGTAGGCTATCCCCGGAACGGAAGATGGCATAATCCGCCCCTGAGGGTCGTTTCCCTCTATGTGGATCAAAAGCCCGCGGGTGACTTGAGCAGCAAACGAGCTGAGGAGCACGGGTTCACCATATACCCGAGCATCGCTGAAGCCATGCGCCGTGGCGGAAGAAAGCTGGCCATCGATGGAGTCGTCATCATCGGCGAACACGGAGATTATCCGAGCAACGAGAAGGGGCAAAAACTTTACCCTCGATACGAGTTCTTTGAGCAGATCATCAACGTCTTCAAGCAGGATGGACGGGCTGTGCCAGTTTACAACGACAAGCACCTTTCTTACAGTTGGGAGAAGGCAAAGAAGATGGTCGAAGCTTCGAAACGGCTGCGGTTCCCTTTTCTCGCTGGATCGTCCTTGCCGGTCACCTGGCGGTTGCCACCCGTCGAAATCCCTTACGGTGCGGAACTCGAAGAAGCATTGATGGTGGGCGTGGGCGGTTCCGATGCGATGGACTACCACGCGCTCGAAGCGATGCAGTGCATGGTCGAACGACGCAAGGGCGGAGAAACCGGTATTAAATCAGTGCAGATGATCGAAGGCGACGCCGTCTGGAAAGCAGCCGAAGAAGGACGCTGGTCCAGACGATTGCTCGAAGCGGCCTTGTCTCGTTCCGACTCCATGCAAGGCTACTCCGAACTGGATTCCCGGCCTCAGGATTTAGCCAATAATGGTGAGCTGCCCAACCTCGTGGCAAAGCCGTCCGCCTACTTCATCGAGCGGAATGACGGTCTTCGGACCACGCTCCTGATGCTGAACGGTGCAGTTCAGGATTTCACTTTCGCCGCCCGTCTCAAAGGTGGACGCGAGTTGTCCACTCAGTTCTTCCTGCCACCAACACCTAACGTGACCTACTCCGCATGCCTGGTGGCCCAGATCGAGGAAATGATTATTACGGGCAAGGCACCCTACCCTGTCGAGCGGACCCAGATCGCCAGCGCTATCCTTGACCGTTGTCTTGACTCGAAGCTGGCCGCGTACCGCCGGATTGAAACCCCCGAACTCGACATTCACTACCGGGCACCGAAGGAGTCTCGGTTCGGCGGATAGAGCGATTACCACGCGCAGTGAATCAGACCGACGGCAGCCACCGTGGATGATCAGCTCCATAGTCATCCACGCCATCGGTCAGCCGGCGCGGGTTGCTTCCATCCGATCCCATCACCCAGATTCCCGGCATGCGGCCGGTTTCTGCGCGACAGAAAAGGATCCACCGTCCGTCCGATGACTCGATTGCCCGACAGTCCCAGACCGATGGTTCCCTGTGTGTGAGGCGTCGAACTCCACCATCGCGTGGGTCGAGCCTGCAAATCTCGGCGCCGCCTCGCGCCATCTCGGGTTTGTAGTCGCGATTGAAATGGTCGGTGTCTTTCTGTTGCGCCTGAAATTCCCACGGCACCTTCGATTCGGGTAATTTCCGCGAAAACAAGATCGCGCCATCTCGTGTCCAAGCCAGCATGTTCGAACCGCTCCCGCGTCGGCCAGGATGGCCATAGGTCGCGGCAAACCAATGGGGCTGACCTTGAGTGAGGACCGCCCTCTCCGAGCCATCCGGACGGCTGACACAGATATCCGCCGAGTCATGCCCGGGGTCCTGCTGAAAATGGCAGTCCAGGTAAGCCAGCCATTCTCCGTTGGGCGACCATCGCGGTCCGAAATAAAGATGATCGCGGTGCCCGGCGATCAACGTGCGATTCCGCCCTTCGAGATCACTCGTCCAGATTTGATAGCCCGACGGGCTGGCGAGGTGAAAGGCGATGCGCTGTCCTTCGGGGCTCAGGCTGGTTCCGTAGGGCAGACCTTCGCCGGCTCGCGTGAACTCGCGCGCGTCGGTGCCGTCCAGTCTCATGTTGAAAATCTGGCCGACTTTGTTGCGCACCACTTGCACGAGCAGACGCTGGTCGCTGAGGAGTAGCTCCGGCGTGTAAAAGACTGCCAGACGTTCCTGCGTGGCCAGCTCGGTCAGCGTGTCCCGATCGAGATCGTAGGCCCAGATGTGTGTCGGAGTCTGCGTGTAATATTCGTCGAACGGGCGGCCCGGCCCGTCCCGTCGCGCCTCCATGCTCAGGAACAAGACGCGCCGTCCATCAGAGAAAAAACCTGCCGGCTGCCACGTGACTTGGTTGGGCACCTTGAAATCAAAATCGCGCAACCCCGTGCCGTCGACGTTCATCATCGCCGTTTTCCCATTGGTCACGAAGAAGAACCTCAAAGAGCGGCTGGCCTCGACGTCAGCGCCTGACCTCCACGAGCGACATGAGACAGCCGCTAGTCCCGAACCCAGTGCCAGAGACGCGAGAAACTTCCGCCGATTCAGCTTGGTTTTCATAAAGGATTGAGGGTTTTCCATGAACAGGGCTTTAGTAATCCGCCACCGAGCCATCCTTGAGTGTCTGGCCAGGCCAGCGGTAGGTCTGCGGTTTTCTTCCTTCCTCTTCAAGTTTTTTCTCATCCACCTCGATGCCGAGACCGGGGCCTTCTGGCAAGCCAACGTACCCTTCGGCGTCGAGCTTCCAGTCCATCCGCATAACGCCGACGGGGTTGAAGCCTTGGTTGTCCGGGTAGAACTCATGAATGAGAAATAGCGGAATCGAAGCGGCAACGTGCAGACTGGCGGCGATGCCTAGATTGCTCGCCGTGCAATGCGGCGCGAGCGGCACAAAATACGCCTCGGCCAGCGTGGCGATCTTCTTCATCGAAGTGATCCCGCCTGTGTGGCAGCAGTCAGGCTGCAGGATGTCGAGGCAGCGATGTTGCAAGTAGGGCAGCATTTCATAAATCGTCCGGTCGCGTTCGCCGGCCGCGAGCGGAATCGTGATCTGCTCCTTGAGCCGCTTAAAGACCTCGATGTTCCCCGGCACGGCAGGCTCCTCGATGAACAGCACATCGTACGGTTTGATCGCGGCGGCGAGCTGGATCAAGGTCGCCGGAGGGATGGCGCTGTGGGCGTCGAACATAACCGCGCCGCTCGGGCCCACCTGCTCGCGCGCCGCACGGATCACCGCAACAAGTTTTTCAATGTCGGCCGGCGTGCCGCTATGCTCGAGCGGCCCGGTGGACACCTTGCGCGCCTGCTTCGTGTGATAAACCCGAATGCGGTCGCGCGTTGGGCCGCCCAGCAAACGATAGACTGGCACCCCCCACAGCTTGCCTGTGATGTCCCACAACGCCTGATCAATCCCGGCCAACGTGTGGATCAGAAACGGGCCACCGCGGATGTTGCGGTGCGAGCGAAAAATCTTCTGCCACAAATGCTCGATGCGCGTCGGGTTCTCGCCCTCGATCAGTTCGAAGAGAGACTCCGCGAGCGGCGTGGCCACCCGTGGATCCACCCCTTTGATGTCACCCCAGCCGACGACGCCTTGATTGGTCTCGATCCGCACGAAGACGCACGGATTGACCCAGGTAGCGCGCAACTTGGTAATCCGGATGGAGGACGTGCGATCGCCCACCTGCGCAGCCGGATTGTTCTCCGCCGCGACTGAGTCAGCGAGAAGCGCATGGCCAGCGGCGGCTCCGCTCAGAGCAGTCAAAAACTGACGTCGTGTGTGAGACAAAGAAACTGCGGAAGACTTCACGACGGCCTTGGATTCAACGCTCTGGCGATGTGTGCGGTGTCTGGGTCCATGTGTGTCCATAAGTAGTTTCAACCGCTCTTCGTTGCCCTGTCTATTCAGTTATGATTCTAAGATGACTCACCAAAGTTCCGTTCCGCCACTGGAGATGCCGTTGAAGGCGAGGGCACGGAGTGTGCCACTTTTGGCCACTCACCGCTCCAGCAGTTCTCTCAGTGAAAGCTTTTCGAATACCAGGTGCGCTCGGCTTCCTTCATAGACGATGCCGATGTGTTGATCGTCAATTCGTGTGAGACTGGGGTAACCCGCGCCCCGGCCTTCGTCGAGCAGCAGGTGATGCGACTCGGGCCATGTGCGACCATCATCGAAGCTGACCTGAACGGTATGATGCGTCCGGCCTTTCTGCGTGTGCGGATTGGCAAAAAGCAGCGCGTGTTTGCGCCCGTCGGTTGGGCCGTAATCCACGCGATAGAGGCTGCCGTTGCAGTTGGGCTCGATCAGCGCCTTCCGGTTGGTTTCGTGAGGGTGCCAAGTACGGCCAATGTCCTGCGTGATGAACACGGCGCGGAAACGATCGAGATCATTGCGAATATTCAGCATCAACGAGCCGTCCCCGAGTTGCGCCGCTTGGCACTCGTTGCCGCCGCTGAAGGCCGACGTGCCGACGATCCAGTTATTGCCGTGGTCGTGACTACGCATCACCGTCGCGAAGGGTACACCTTGTTCATCACGTCCTTGGACCGGCATCACGAGCGTGCCATCCGGCAGGTTGATGCCCTGCTGAGGGGATGGTGCAAGCAGCCACCACTTGCCCTGCTTCAGTTTGCTTGTCAGGTTTTCCGGCCGAGTCCAGGTGCGGCCGTCATCCGTCGAACGCACCATCATGAATTGAGCGCTCTTGCCGATCTCGAAGCCGGGCTCGGAGCCGTCGCCACTCCATTGATGTTTGCCGGGCCTGCCATTCATCCAAACGGCAAAGCAGAAAATCTCGCCAGTCTTCTGGTCCACGATGATGCCTGGATCGCTGCAACCGTTTTGTTCCTGAGGCAAGCCGCCGTGCTCGCCCATGTCCATAATGACGCATACCGGCTCCCAAGTCCGCCCGGCGTCAGTGCTTCGACTGAGTCCGATGTCAATGTCCTCCTGCAGGTCGCGCCCCATGCGACGGCGCATGTCATAGACGCACAGAAGCGTCGCTTTCGGTGTCGTTGCCAGGGCGGGAATGCGGTAGGTGTGAACGCCGTCGTCCTGGTGATTGCGGAGCGCGATACCTATCCGCTGTCGCGCTCCGGGGGCCGGTGGACAGGGAGTCAGATGGCCAGCCGACGTCTCGATCCCGCTGCAAACAGCGGCGACGCGATGCGACAAGTCCGCGGTGTCTTTCAGCCGGCATGATAGCCACAGCACGTTTTTTCCGGAGCGGAGTGCGTGCCCAACACGGAAGATGACCGACGAGCGCGGCTGCACCCGCCCGCCCAAAGCTCCTGCCGCCGAGAAATCCTCCGCGTCACCCGTGGCGATGAGCGCGAGGGATTCCAGATCAGCGAGGTCGTCCGTTCCGGCGAGCGTGAAGGAAATCTCGTTCACACTCACCTGTACGCCAGCCGCGACTTCGATGACGACGCGTAACAAAGGGTTGTGCTCGTTCCGAATCAGCACTGGGTGAATAGGCTGCCTCGTGGAGACCGTCAGGCCCTGGGGGGAAGTCTGGGCGGGCGCGGCCATCAGCCCGGTGAATTGCCCGAGAGCCATCCACACCAGTGCGACCCATTGGAATGCGGACGACCGAGGTTTTTGCATCATTGCTCGTTCTTTCATTGGTTGAGTTGGTTGCATTATGTCGGAATGTGGATGTCATGGACATCCCGGATTGTTCAAAAATTCGTGCATCTCCAATTTCAGGATTGATTCGGCTTTCTTCTCACGCTTGGCAGCGGCAAATTCCAAGTTGCTTTCAAGTTGAAATAGGATAGTCCTATCGCCTTGAACTTGACCATCAACCAATCATCACCCCAACTCGCAATGAACATTCGCCGCTTCTTGGCCCTCTCCTTCCTCGTCACCTCGGCTGCTCTGGCCGCTGACTTGCCCGCTATCCCAGCCGGGCCCATCGCCCAGAAAAAGGAACTGCTGTTCTCCGATGACTTCGAAAGTGCCGGTCCCGCCAAGGTCTGGCACAAGGTCGTCCCAACCTTCGTCGTCGAGAAGGGCGCGTTGAAGGGCACGCAGACCCGCGACACGACTGTTCCCGCCGTTGACGGGAAGCCTGCGATAACGCCCCATGCCGCCGTACACGGTCTGGAAATCCCTACCAAGGATAGCATCGTCGAGGTCAAGATACGCTTTGAAGGTGCCTCGGTGATCGACGTCGAATTCGACGACCGCAAATACACCGGAGCTCACTACGGCCACCTCTGCCGCGCCCAGGTCCGCCTCAACGGCATCACCATCACCGACGAACGCGACGGGACCATGCGCAACGACATTTACGAGATGAGCAAGGACCCCGCCAGATAAGCCGAACGCACCAAGCTCCTCGCCGGCCGCCAGGTGACCTTTCCTTCGAAGCTCGAAACGGGCAAATGGTATGCTCTCGTCGTGGAGACCGTCGGCGACGCCATGCGCGTCACTCTCGACGGCAAGCCCGCCGCCTTCCTGAAATCTTCCGGCATCGCCCACGCCACCAAATCCAAGATCGAGCTTGGTGTCGCCGGCAAGGACGGTTACTTCGACGACATCAAAGTCTGGAATGCCGAAGCCGCCAAGCCGTAATTACGCTGCGAAAACCGGCCCGTGTTCTGGCGCTCTCCCTGCTTCTTCGCGCTCGGTGGGAGAGGGAATCAATCACGCCAACTGGGACATGCTCGACATCTGCATACTCTGCCGAAGGGGCAAATGATTCTCCCGCTTTGCTGAGGCGAAAGTTTACAAAGAGCGCCAGATGTTTCAGAAACAGAGTCTTGTTCTGGACGCTTGTTTGTTGCGTCGAATCAAAGTAAAAAAGTCCGCCATGAAATTCATTGATCGAAAAGCTCTCTCTCAAAAGGAACCTCATGCCCAGATTTAAAGTCGTACTTGTCAAACATGGCTACCCCTCGGTCGAAGCCGAACGTAAGGTCGTTACGGATGCTGGCGGCGAATTCATCGATGCCGACCTGATGACCGACATCGAGATGTGGAAGCAATGCACCGAGGCCGACGCAATCCTGGTCCGATGGCACCGAATCACACCCGAGTTGATCAAGCAATTTCATCGATGCAAAATCGTCATTCGCTACGGCATTGGCTTCGACAACGTGGATGTGAATGCCGCCACCGCAGCGGGAATTATCGTCGGTCATATCCCGGCTTATTGCGTTGATGAAGTTTCCTCGCACACCATCGCTCTGCTGCTTGCCTGCGTCCGGAAGATCGTCGCGACGCACAACAAGATCCAGCGCGGCGGATGGGATGAGAATCCGAGTGACCGCGTCTGGAGGATGACAGGCCGGACCCTTGGCTTGGTAGGCCTAGGCAAACTCGGCCAAGCAGTCGCTCGAAAGATGAGTGGCTGGGGGCTCAAGTTGCTGGCGAGCGATCCTTACCTAGATCCGGCGCGAGCGGAGGCTCTGGGCGTCACCCTGGTGGATCTCGACACCCTTTGCCGCGAGTCAGATTACATTTCCCTTCATGTCCCATTGCTTCCGGAAACGCGGCATCTGATAAGCCGTCGTGAGCTGGAGTTGGTCAAACCCGGCGCCATTCTGATCAACACTTCCCGCGGACCCGTCTTGGATACCGAGGCGCTTCTCTGGGCACTGGATGAAAAGAAAATCGCGCGAGCTGGCCTCGACGTCTTCGAATCCGAACCGCTGCCTGCGAACTCACCGCTGCGAACACACCCTCATGTGATCGTCACTGATCACGTCGCGTGGTATTCGGAAGAGTCTCAAATCGAACTCAAGATTACGGCGGCCGAAGAAGCAGTTCGAGTTTGCCTGGGAGGATTGCCTCTCGCGGTCGCTAACCCAGAAGTGTTGCACAAATTGGGACGTTTTGCCGAGTGGAAGCCGAGCGATGCGGTAAAATGGCAGTTCAAGCGCCTTGAACAGATCAAAAGCAAACCAATGTAACACTCGCTTCATGCGAAGCCGACGATATATCTGTGCCATAGCGTGTCGCCTTTGAAAAGTAGCAGCCGACGCGAGGAGGCTCTGACATCTTATTCGTATCGGGCCGGAAAATGGGGGTATTTGAGCCCCGTTACCTCGGCTGCTACGATGATTGATGATTCGAGCAGTTTTCAAACAGGTTCTTAAAATAACCCGAGGTGGCTTCGCCGCAAACGTCTTGGCGTTGCTCAACTGCAACGAGCTCGGGAGCAAAAGCAAAAGGCTTTGGAAGCGGCACTCCAGAAAGCCAACACCTATCTGAAGGAACACCCCCGGGCCAAAGTGTCAACGCAGCGCCGACTTCTGAGTGCGCAACTCCAACGATTGAAGCTCCAGGACTGGTTGAAACTGACCGTAAAAAGCCAGCGACTGATCCTCACTCTGGATGCACCGGCGCTCAAAGCCGCCGCTCAACTGGACGGCTGCTATGTCGTGGAGAGCTATCTCAAAGCGGCCCAAGCCGACGCCCAGACCCTCCATGATCGTTACAAAGATCTGGCCTTTGTCGAACGGGATTGTCGCACCCTCAAATGCGGTCACTTGGAATTTCGGCCATGGTTCGTCTGCACGGAGGATAACACCCAAGCGCACGCCCTGACAGCCATGCTGGCCTTAAAAATACGCCGCCATTGGGAGCGGGCGTGGTGGTCGTTGGATCTCACGGTGGAGGAAGGTTTGCGTGAACTCGAAAAGCTCTGCGTCATGGAATTGATTCATGCCCAGAGCGGAAAAGTCGTGGCCCGCCAAGTGCCTGAAGCCGAGGTGACCGCAGGCACGCGCAAGAAAATCAACCAAGTGCGCAAGACCCTTGAGAAATAAGGGCCAACTCACGTTTTTTGCCTCAGAATCTCATGTAACTGCCGCTGCAAGGAAGCAAATTTCTATCCGTCGCCAAGCTGATCGCTGTCTGCGAGGTACACCTCGAAGTGTGGCGCAAAAGCTCTAAATATCCGTGAACCTGCCGGTCGAATCGCCGAACCGATCCACACCTTCCACGCCCAGCTTATCCAGCAGGCCCAGGAAGAAGTTGGACATCGGCACACCTTTTTGAGCAGGCAAGGAGCCATTGCCGCCGCGGTTCGTGGGCGCAAGCATGGGATCGCGGAGGGGTTGGGCGTTGACATAACGGCCCGGGTTGAGCGCGCCGCCGCCGCCGCCGACCACCAGCGTGGGCAGATTGTAGTGCGTGTGGCTGTTGGAATCAGAGTTGCCAGCGCCGTACATGAGAATGGAATTGTCCAGCACGGAAGTGCCGTCGGCGTCCTTGGCTTCGTCCAGTTTCTTGATGAACTTGGCGAATCGCTGCATGTACCAGTACTCAATTTCGCCCATCCACGCGAGATTCTGTTCCGGGGTATTGCCTGAGCGATTTTCGTTGTTCTTGTAGTGCGACGTCGAGTGATGGCCGCCCCGTTGGCCGAGCCAGGTAAACGTGCGGTCGTCGCCGTCACGGGCCAGGATGATGGAAGCGATGCGCGTGGAGTCGGTCACGAACGCCAGATATGCCATTTCCAGCATGATGTCCATCCGGTCACCAAAGTCGCCCGGCGTGCCCGTCGGCGCTTCGACGCCCGGATCCGGCACCGCGCCGAATGTTTCAACCTTCCCGATGCGCTGTTCGACTTCGCGGACGCTGGTGAGGTATTCATCCAGTTTCTGTTTGTCGCTGAAGCCAAGGTCGCCCTTGAGAGCTTTGGCGTCTTCCAAAACGAAATCCAGAACCGAGCGACGCTGTTCCTTCCGCAGCGCTAAATTGGCTTTGCGCTCTTCCGGAGAACCCGCCCCAAACAGTCGTTCAAAGACGAGCCGAGGGTTCGGCTCGGGCGGATTCGGTGTTGTGGCGGAACGCCACGAAATGTTGTACTCATACTCACAGGAATAGCCGCTGTCACAATTGCCAGTCTTGCGGCTGCCGTCGCTGATCAACTCCAGGGATGGGAACCGGGTCAGTTGCCCGATGTGCTGGGCCAGAACCTGATCAATGGAGACGCCAGCGTGGATGTCCTTTTCGGATTTGGCGACGCGGGTGCCGGTCAGCCAGACACCGGGAGCGCGGGCATGGTCGCCACCGCCGTCGTTGAGCACCCGCCCATCCGGCGTAGTATAGCGCGCCACAGCGCAATCATGATCGAGGTTCGCGAACACTTGGAGTTTGTTTTTGAACGCGGCCAGCGGTTCATGCGTCTTGCCCAATTGGAAATCCTTCCCCTCCCCAAACGGATGCCACAATTTCAGGTTCACGCCATTAGGATGGTAGAAAAACGCCGTTCGCACAGGCATGCCGGTGGCCGTGGTGGCTGGCCCTGAAAGTTTCGACGCCGCGGAAAGGCGAGGGATGAGGGACTCGAACATCGGCAGTGCAAGGGCGGCGCCCATCCCGCGCAAAAACCGGCGACGCGTGAAGTGAGGACTGCTGATCCGTGGGCGAGGTAGTGTGTTCATGGTGTGCTTCCATTGCCCGACTGCCGAGCCTCGCTCGGCGCCGGGGCCGTTTTGCTCTCTGCCACTGCGCCAGGGGCGGAACCATTCCGTCGCATTTGAAAAGGCGCTGACTCGATTATTCCCATCAATAACGCCGAAAATCTACCATTTTCTTTGTCCAGCCGCTCGACCACTTGATCCACCGCTTCCGTGTCGTAATATTCCATACCTCTGCCCAGCGCGTAGGTCATTAGTTTTTCCGCAAGGCAGCGATAGAAATCCTTTCGGTGGTTCGTCTTCAGTATCTCCCTCAACTCGCGCACGGACTTGAACTCTTCGCCGCTCGCCAGCTTGCCTGAGCTGTCGATCGGCTTGCCATATTCGGTCTCCCGGTATAATCCCATCGCGTTAAAATTATCAAGCCCGAACCCGATCGGATCCATTAGCTTGTGGCAGGAGGCGCACAAAGGATCCTGGCGATGTAACTCCAGCGATTCCCGGAAGGTCGGCTCATGGTCCTTGATCTTACCAGCCGCCTGCTCGATTCCCGGAACGTCAGGCGGCGGATCGTGTGGCCGCAGCCCGAGTAGGTTATCGAGCACAAACACTCCCCGCTTGACCGCAGAAGTACGGTTCGCGCCGGAAGTCACGAGCAGCACGCTGCCGTGCGTCATGACGCCACCCCGAGGGCTGTTCTCAGGCAGCGTGACCAACTGCATCCCCGACCCCTTGACGTCCGGAATGCCGTAATAGTCCGCCAGGCCCTCATTGAGATAGGTATAGTCGCTCGCGATTATTTCCAGAATGCTGCGATCCTCTTTCACAATGCGGCCGAAATACATTGTCGTCTCGTCCTTCATGGCCTGGCGGATGGCATCCGTCAGCATGAGTTTAGCGGCGGGCTTCCCTTCCCGCTTGAGCACCTCCGTCTCCACGATCGTCCATTTCATCACATTCCGGGTTTGCAGCCATTGACCGGAAAAATTCTCGATCAGCCGAACGGCAAATCTATCGTTCAACATCCGTTTGATCTGGCCGTCCAGGTTCTTGCGCAACTCCCCCTTCGTCGCGAGACTCAGCAACTCGTCATCGGGCATGCTCGACCAGAGAAAATAAGACAACCGGCTCGCCAGCGAATACTCGTCAATCAGGGTCCAAGGATCGCCCGGTTTAGCCGCCACAGTATGGGTGATTCGAAACAGAAAACGCGGGGAGCAGAGCACCTTCGCAAACGACGGCTTCACGCTGTCGGCAAACAGGCCAGTCTCCCTGTAACGTTGTTCTATCTCTCGCGCGAGGCGGTTCAGCGTCGGCTCATCCAGCGGGCGGCGAAACGCTCGCAACCCGAAAGCCGCCGCACCCTGCCGGATGTAATCCCGTAGTTCCTCTGCCGCCGCCGGAGGCACGTCTTTGGTGAAAAATCGCCGAGCCTCCAGAGTCGGCTGGGCCTTGATGCGGAGATTAGCGATTTTCAACTGTGGTCCTGTCGGTGGACCCGCTCCTCGGCCGCCTCCGCGTCCAGCGGGACGAATGCCCGGCACCGTTACGTTGATCTTGAATACGTGCGGCTCAATGCTCCACAACCGGTCGAAGGCAAACTGGTATTTGTTCGGCTCGGCGGTGAAATCCCGCTCCAGCAACACTTCCATTGGAGCAACACCGGACTGTTCAGCGACAACAAAATGGCAAATGTTCGTCGCGATGCCGGTTGTCGCGGTGTCGTTCGTCGCCGGCGTTCCCCCCATCACTTCGATCTCGAATACCACCCGGAACGAGCCGGGATTCTTGTTACGATAGGCAAACACGACCTCGGGCGATCCGCTGAACGACAGTCGGTCCCCACCAGCGTTGTTGTTTCCCCGGATCGCGCTGCCTGGAACCTCGAACTCGCGGCCTTTTTCCGACGGCAATGCGCCATCCAGCGAGACTTCGGCAGCTTTCAAATACTTTTCCAAAATCAGCGGCGACATCGTCAGCAAATCGGCGATGTTATCCAAGCCCAGGCCAGCAGCGTCCGGCGGAAACTCGTCGTCCGTGTT
>SIBF01000084.1 GCA_009695275.1 Pedosphaera sp.
ATCTCCTGCGCCTCCCGCTTCAAGGTCACTCGCCCCACTTCCCACGGCCCACTCAATCCCAAAAGCTGCTGATAAAGTTGCATGTCTTGCATCCGCTTAACCTGATTTCACTCAATGAAAATCCCAACGCTAAAGTTTGAAGAACCTTTATTAGTGGTTCAATTCTTTTCTCCGGAACTTCGCGTGGATTTGCGCATGACCGATCGGGATCAAGCCACTGCTCACGCCTCTTCCTCCTTGACCCATGCCGGGGCTCGCAACCATGTTCAAGGCGTGCTCAAGAAGATTTTCCTGCTCATTTTAGTCGCTGTGCCATTAGCGGCCGCTTTGGCTGTCGAGCCCGAGCGATCAGTCATCCAGATCATGACTTTCAGCCAGCAGCCGCAGTGGGATGCGCCGTGGCGATTTGATGCGGTTCGCCGCGCGGGCGGTTCCGGGTTTGTTATCAAAGGAAAGAAGATCGTTACCAACGCGCACGTGATTGCCTGGGAAAAGCAGGTCATCGTGCGGAAGTACCAGGATCCACGCCCTTACACAGCCAAGGTCGAGCATGTCGGCAATGACTGCGATCTGGCGCTGCTGACGGTTGAGGATGATTCATTTTTTGAAAACCTGCCGGCGCTGGAATTTGGGGCTCTGCCGAAGGTGCGCACCGGCGTGGTGACCTACGGCTACCCGGCGGGCGGGGAACAGATTTCCTACACGAAGGGCGTGGTCTCCCGTATCGAGCTCCAGGGTTATGCTCATATTGGCAATCGCCAGTTCCTCGGTGTCCAGACCGATGCGGCCATCAACCCCGGAAATAGCGGTGGTCCGGTGATCCAGGACGATCTCGTCGTGGGCGTCGCATTCCAGGGAATTTCCGGACTTGAGAACACCGGGTTCTTTATTCCCACGCCGGTCATGGAACATTTCCTCAAAGATGTGGAGGACGGCCGCTACGATGGTTTCCCGCAGGCGGGAGTCCGGCTGGTGGCGCTACAGAACCCGGCTTACCGGCGGATGCTCAAACTGTCGGAAAATGATGCTGGCGCACGGGTGGACAGCATTGTGTCAATCCCCAGCACACAGAAAGTGCTCAAGGAGGACGATGTGGTGTTGAAGATCGCCAACTTCCCGGTGGCGAGCGACGCGACGATTCTCTACGAAGGCAACCGTGTCTTCGCCGCCCTGGCGTTTCAGTTTTCCCAACATGGAGAAAGCGTGCCGTTGAAAATCTGGAGAGACGGCAAGGAAAGCGATCTTTCCCTGCCGGTGTATGTGTACAATGACGACCGCAACACGGGCAATCATTACGGCACCCTGCCACGCTACTTCGTCTATGGAGGGCTGGTGTTCACGCCTTTGTCACTGGACTACGTGAAAACCCTGGGGCGGAACTGGGCCGACCCCTCGAATGCAGAATTGAGTTACGAGATTTATTACCGCCGCCACGAATCGCCTTCGACGACGCGCCCCGAACCCATCATCCTCGCCTCGGTGCTGGCAGATCCTGTCAACGCCAATTTCACCACCCGGGGCCACGCGATGGTGGACAAGATCAATGGCGTGCGAATTGAGAAACTCGAAGATGTGATCCGGGCATTCGAGTCGAGCACGTCCGCACAGGACATGATAGAGTTCGCCCCCAATCACAGCTTCGAAGCTCTGGAACGCACGGACGTTGCCAAAGCCAATGTCCGAATCCTCCGAACTTACGGAATTTCCAAAGACCGCCGCCTATGAGAGCCTTGCTGATTTTGACCTCGCTACTCGGTTTGTGCTTCCAGAGCCTCGCCGCCGAAGCGCTCGCGCAGAACGCCGGCGACTGGAGTCGTTCCATCGTCCTCATCGAAAGCACGCGCAAGCAGTACGATTACCTCCAGCCCTGGAGCAAGCGGATGAAGAGCGGGCAGAAAACAGGCATCGTGGTGGGTGAGCGGGAAATTCTCACGACGGCTGATGAACTCTACGACCGCACTCTGATCCGCCTGCAAAAGGGAGGCCGTGGCAAATGGTGGATCGGCGACGTCACCTGGATTGATTACCACGCCAACCTGGCCCTCGTGACCACGACCGACGAAAGCTTCTGGCGCGATTTGACGCCCGCCAAACTCGACAGTGCCATTCCATCCGAAGCATCGTTGCAAATCCTGCGCTGGCGCGAAGGCAAACTCGAAAACCGGAAGGCCGAATTCACGCAATACTCCGTCAAGGAAGGCCGCCTCGCGAGCGTGAGTCATGTCCAGCTCGAAACCAGCACTGAAATGCGCGGCAATGGCTGGGGTGAACCGCTCGTGGCCAATTCGCACGTCGTCGGCATCGTCAGCGCCCAGGATGGAAGCACCTGCACGGCCATGCCTGCATCGTTTGTCACTTCCATCCTCGAAGCCAGGAAGAAGGGCACCTATCGCGGCCTGGGATATTTCGACTTCTACTGGCAACCGGGCGAAAATCCCGCCTCGCTCGCGGCCGTCAAACTGGAGGGCGAGCCTCGCGGAGTGCTGGTCATCGATGTCCCCGCGAAACTGGACGGACCTCCACCCATATTGAAGCCGCGCGACGTCATTCTCGATATAGACGGATTCGCCATCGATACGGACGGGGACTACACCGATCCCGAGTTCGGCCATCTGATGCTGGAGAACCTGTCCACCCGGCGCAAATGGGCGGGAGACGATCTCAAAATAAAGATCTCGCGCGACGGAAAGATTCTCGACGTAACCTACAAACTGCCGAAGTTCGAGTACAACAATTCGCTCCTGCCCGATGCGGTTTTTGATCAGGAGCCGGAGTACCTGATCGTCGGAGGATTGGTGTTCCAACCTTTGACCGACACGTTTCTCCAGAGCTGGGGTCCCGAATGGAAACGTCGCTCGCCCTTTCGTCTCTACTACTTCAACAACGAAGCGCGCACCAAGGAACAGCCTTCGCGTGTGGTGCTTTCTCAAGTCCTTCCCGACGAAATCAACATCGGGTATCAGGAGATAAAATATTTGGTCCTGGAAAAGTTCAACGGCCAGCCGGTGAGAAAACTAGCCGACATTCGCACAGCGCTGGAAAAATCGACAACCGGTTTCCACATCATCGAGTGTTTCCAAAGTGACTCTCTTCGACGAATTGTTATCGAGGCCGGCCCGAAAGAGCGCCAGGCCACTCAGCGCGTCCTGCAACGCTATGGAATCGCCGAGGAGTTCTACATCGCTTCACCAGATGCCAAGCCTGCATCGGCGGGTGCAAACTAACGGATGATCCAATGCCTGCGGCCATAGAACGACGCCGAGCGGTCCGCTGCAGGGGGATCGCAGGGCAAACTCGAAAAGGTTTCATGACCGATCTCGTTTGAAGCCCCCCAGACTCACGATTCACAAGCCTTGGAAATCTTCTCAACTTGCTGAACGCCTGCCCTCGGTGCCACATCCAGACATTCCCGCTCGCAAATCCTCATGGTTGAAAAGGCCGGTTAACTAATTCCCCTCCCCCGCCGATAACAATGAGGACGGCTTGCACCACAAGCCAAGGTTCTCCTTGCCCGGAGCCAGAACGTTGAGGCTTCAGTCAAAGCCAAGCTCGGCTATGAGGAGTGAGGTTCCGTGGTATTGCGCCTATTTTCCCACAGGCTTCGAGGCGAAAACCGGGCGGTGCAATCAGTCAGACGACCGTGGATGATGATAAATCAATAGGCCTATGCACTTGACTCTTGTGACGCAACGGCTGGTAGCCAGTTTGCCCTTAAACACCCCACCGGTTGGGGCAATTTGCAGGCCACAAGAGTCAACTGGATAGCCCTATAAATCAATTTTCGCAATGACGGCGGAAGGCAATTCTTTACCTGCAAACAGGGCTGGCGATTTCTCGCCGCAGTCCGGTGGCAGTGCGGATGCCGATGGATGCCGCGTGCCGACCTCATCCACTCGTTGAACCCACCATGACCACTCCACATGACCTGTTGGGAGAATACGAAGGGCACCTGTCCCAAGGCATTGACCGGGAGGAACTCATCGCCTGCGCCGACAAAATTCCGCCCCTGCCGCACGCAGTGCTCAAAGTGCTGAAGCTGCTCGACGACCCCGACTCCGACGCCAGCCAGGTGGCGGAGGCCGTCTCGTCCGATGCAGGACTGACCGCATCGCTCTTGAAGCTCGCCAATTCCGCAGCCTTCGCCCAGGCGGGGAGAGTCGTCTCCGTCGAGCAGGCCGTCACGACGGTGGGCTTTTCTAAATTACGCTCCCTGATGCTGGCCACGACGCTGCGTGGGATGGCCCGCCGTGGGCCGGTGGATCAGCTCATCTGGGAAAACTCCCTTGCCACGGCCTTGATCGGCCGCCGGCTGGCCGAACAGGTCGCAAAGCCCTGGGCCGACGAGATCTTCCTGATGGGACTCCTTCACGGACTCGGCCAGTTCGTGCTGCTAGCCAATGAGAACACCCGCGTGTCCTATGCCGGAGTGCTGCGCCGTGTCACCGAGAACGGCGTGGATTACGTCACCGCAGAGCTGGATGAGATTGGCTTTTCCCACCCGTTGTTGGGGGCGCTCGTGGCAAACCGCTGGAATTTCCCCCCGGATGTCTGTCAGGCGATTCTTCACTACCATGATCCATTGGAGGGAATTGACACCACGGCGGACCGGAAGCTGGCGCTGGTCAAACTGGCGGATCTGCTCGCCCACGCCGCCGGTCTTGGCCACCCCAATGGCTTTCCCGTTGACCATGAGACAATCAGGCAGTTGCTGCACTGCTTGGGCCTCATCCGGACGGAGGGCGACGTCGTGCCTGCTCTTATCGATGAGGCTCAGGAACAATTCAAAACGGAAGCACCTATGTGGACGACCTGACCCATACTCTGGCTCAGATGAGCAGTTTGAAAAACACCTGGCGTTGATCGTCCTTGCCGCGCTCTGGATACTGCCGGGTGACATTCATGCCGCGACATTCACCTGGAACCTCGACGCCGATGGGAACTGGAACGTCAACGGAAACTGGAACCACGGCGGAATTCCCAATGGCGCATCGCATGACGCCGTGCTTGGCAATATCATCACTGCGCCGCGCATCATCACTCTGGGGCAGGACATCGTCGTCGGCTCGCTCACCGCAAATTCAGCGATCGCCTACAGCATCACCGGCAACACACTTTCACTGAACACCTCCGGGGGCAGCGATCTCACGCAGTCCGGAGCGGGCGCACTCACGATCAACTCCGGCCTCAAAATCAACAGCAACATGATCTTCGCCGGCGATGGCGCCGGGTTGGTGACGGTCAACGGCGTGCTCTCAGACGCAAGTGGGAACACTCTGACCAAGAATGGCGAGTTTACGATCGTGCTGAACAACAACAACACCCTCGGCGGTGGTATCACTTTGAACGCCGGTACGCTCCGCCTCGGCCACGATAGCGCAGCAGGCACCGGCACGTTCACTCTCAATGGCGGCACGATCGAAGCCAGCGGTGGCGCGCGGGTCATCTCCGTCTCGTCCACGATTGGTGGCAACTTCTCCATCGGCGGCTCCAGCGGGTTGACGCTCTCCGGCGCGATGTCCCTCGGCAGCTCGACCCGCACGGTGACGGTCAATAACACGGCGGACACGACCTTCTCGGGAGTCCTCTCGGGATCAGGCGGATTTACAAAGTCCGGCACGGGGCTGCTCATTCTCTCTCAAGCCAACACGTTCTCCGGCGCAACCACCGTCTCCGGTGGCACATTATCCATAGCGGCTCAAAACGCCTTGGCCAGCACGGCAAGCCTCACGCTGTCGTCCGGCGGCACGCTGCTCCTTGATGCCGCCACAGGCAGCCGGGTGAACGATTCCGCCGCGCTGACGTTGAACGGAGGCACGCTGTCATCCGCCAGTTTCAGCGAGACGTTCGGGGGCTTGACTCTCGCGGCCGACTCGACAATCACCTTGGGCGCCGGTGGAACGGCGGGAACGCTGACGTTCGCAAGCGGCACGCGTACCGGCGGCCGGTTGACCATCCAGAACTGGAGTGGGCTCGCTCAGAACGGCGGCACCGACGACCGTATCTTCATCTCCAGCGATCCCGGCGCGGACTTCCTCGGAGCGGTTGACTTCTCCGGTTACGCGTCCGGCGCCAGTTACCTGTCTTCTGGCGAAATAGTGCCGTTACCGGAGACAGAGGAATACATGATCACCGCAGCGCTGGCGTTGCTGTGTGGCACCGCCTTCCGCCTTCATCGGTGCTCCCGAATGCGCGATGCGACCACTACCAACTTCCCGCTCGCTGGATGAAGAACCGGGCCGCCACGGAATTGCCTCATGGACCGTGTCACGGTCCAACTTCATGCGCAGCGGTGCCTCAAAAAATGGTGAGCGCTCAAGGCTTCACAGTCGCTTGAACATTGAAGAAAGCCGCCGCTTCCGATGCGGTGTCCAGGCTCCATGTCATTTCAGAGGCGCCGGTCCCATCGTAGAGGTTGCGCATCGAAGCGTTGCCAGCAGAAATGGAACTTGGTGCTCCTGCACTTAACGCTTTCAACCAAAGCGGATCGTAACGGAACAATCCTCCACCAGCCCGGCGGAATTTGAACTTCACAAATTTTTTCCCGCTTTGAATTTCCGACGCGGCCTGAAGAGCCGGATGTGATAACGAATCATTGGGCACTGTTCCGAAGGCAAATTCGCGGAGATTGCTGATGCCATCACCATCCGGATCGCCTTCCGGTTTCTGGTCGAGATTTCCAAAATACCGCCGTTCCCAGGCGTCAGGCAGACCATCCTCATCGGTATCCACCGCCGTCGCCGTTTCGAGAAGCATCTTCTTGAGTGCGATTTGATTCTGTTCCACTCCCAGGTCGTGCTCTGTGAGGTTGAAAACCCCTGCCAACCGCCCCTCGGCGTCGATGATCCTCACGTCCCGATAGGTCACCATCCATTTCGTCGAGACCGCGTCCGCGGCAGTGTCCTGAAGCCACGGGAGCGTTGAAGTTGAAGTCACGAGGGGGTTGCTTGCTGCTGCGTTGATCAGATTGATGCCAAGAATTTCAACATTGAAGTCCGGATTGTCACGAGCCACTTCCGCAGCAATGTTTTGGAGGTGCCCAAACTGGGCACGACAGTAACTTCAACCAGATGAACCGAAATAGTAGGCGGAAACCTGGAGAAGATAATCGCGCGGAGAGACACGGGCTTCAGGCCGGGAGGATTTGGCATTGACGTTCCTGAGTAGAAAATCGGGGACCGCATCAGCGCAGAAACCCGACACCAAACCCGCAGCCGAAATAAGGAGGGCAAGCAACCATTGCATGGCCGCAGATTGCCGCTGGCTTCACTAAAAGTCAAAACCTTCAATTGACCGGGAGGCAACCAGACGCTCTGACCGGAATGCTCGTGCTGACGAAATGAATAAATTCCCGCAAGAAGCTGTTTGCCGCGAAGTCAGAATGACGATATGCCAAAGCTCAATTCAGAACTCATGCAACATTTAATGCCTTCAATTTATTCATCTTCAACTGCGAAAACCGTCTCCACGAATGGCAATGCCGGAAAGACGAACCTTCGCTCTGGCCGGTTCACCCCGAATGGAATCAGACGTTGCTTAACCCTTCTGCTCATAGTCTCGTGCATTCATTGGGCTGCCATCTCATCTCCGGCTCAGACGATGAAACGGGTTTTTGACAAGGACACTCCCGCTCATCGGGCAGCACT
The DNA here is from genome assembly GCA_009695275.1 of Pedosphaera sp. GTDB lineage: Bacteria > Verrucomicrobiota > Verrucomicrobiia > Limisphaerales > F1-12-MAGs170 > F1-120-MAGs170. The sequence continues at coordinate 7,644 of SIBF01000084.1, forward strand.
CAAATTCATGAGAGGAGTCAACATCGGCAACGCCCTCGAGTACACAAACGGCAGTCCAGCGGGAGGTCTCACCTACAATTCGAGTGACTTCACCCTCATCAAATCCGAGGGTTTCGATCATGTGCGTATCCCGGTGGCCTGGCACCTATACTGCGGACCTGCGCCTTCATTCACCATTTCCAATGAGATCTTTACCAGAGCCGACGCACTCGTGAATGGGGCCCTGGCAAAGCGCCTCTCGGGCATCGTGGATCTCCACCATTTTGAGCCGTTCAGCAAGAGCCCATCCTCAAACACGAATCAGTTCTACGCAATCTGGCGTCAAGTGGCGGCACATTATGCGAACTATTCTTCAATCGTGGCGTTCGAACTCCTGAACGAGCCTCACGACATTGCGTCAACAGCATCGGTCAACCGCTATTTCCCTGAAGCCATCCGCCAGATCCGCGTCACCAACCCGGAACGCACCATCTTCATTGGCCCTGGAAATTACAATGGCATGGCTGAACTGACTCCTCCGTCCGTCAGCACAACTTCCAGCGGTCTCGTGCTGCCGAACGACGATCTCAACCTTATCGTGACGGTGCATTGCTATGATCCATACTATTTTACACACCAGGGAGCGGAATGGGCCTACGACGACACCCGCACCGTGGGCGTCGTCTTTCCAGGGCCACCTCTCACTCCGATCAAACCGGACGCAAGAATCACTCACTCCTTCGTCCTGGACTGGTTCCGCGGCTACAACACCAAGAGCACAGCCATCAACCCAAGCAGCACATCCGCATTCCGCACAAGTCTGCGTGATCTTCGCGCCTGGTCTGATTACTATGGTCGCCCGATCCACTTCGGGGAATTTGGCTGCTACGATATGGCGGATCCTGTTTCGCGTGCGGATTTACATCGTCAGATTCGCGATGAAATGGATTTTCGCAGATTTGGCTGGTGCATGTGGGATTGGAAGGCCGGCTTTCATTACATCAAGAACGGACGCCCGGACCCCCTGGAAATCCGCGAAACGATGTTTCCGCCCATCGAACTAAAGTTAAGCGATTCCGCCACCATCGAGTTCAAGTCGGCAGTGGGCAAGACCTTCGTCATCCAGCGAACGGATTCACTCCTCACACCTGTCTCATGGCAGAACGTCGCGACTCAAACTTTATCGACACCTAGTTTTTCCCATTTTGGGGACACGACCAAGAGCGATGCCGGCGGGTTTTATCAAGTGCTCTGGGTGAAGTAAGCAGGCTCTCTTGGACAAGTGTTTCACCTTGGGATGAGTCTGGCCGAAAGAGAGACGCGATTGATCACCGAACTGCGGTCGGTCCAGAATGCCCAGGATCGGCTCGCCTGGATTGTGAAGCGCGGTCGGCAATCAAGCCCTCTCGATGAAGCATCAAAACGTGACGAGTTTTTGGTGCCCGGCTGCCTTTCCAGACTCTGGCTGATCTCGTCCTTCCAAGACTTGCACTGCTTTTTCAACTGTGATTCCGACTCGGCTATCGTGAAAGGCACCGGTGTTTTGGTATGTGAACTCTACAGCGATTGCTCACCTGTCGAGATCCTTGACCACGATGAAACCGGGCTGGCCAGCGCAGGCATTTCGTCACTGCTGACTCCCAACCGCCGTAATGGCCTCGGATCTCTCATCAAGGCCATCCGCGCATTTGCCTCCACCCAGCATGGCTGCTCTGCCATCTTTAGAAACCATGAGTCGTGACAGATTCAACGCACCATTCTCTCAGATTCTTCGACGCGCATAATCACCTTCATGCAGAGAATCTCATCGGCCATCCATCCGACATCGTGGCTGACGCGGAGCGAATTGGAATCGTCCGGATGGTCGTTAATGGTGCCACCGAGCAAGATTGGCCCGAGGTGCTGGAACTGGCCCGACGGCACAAATGCGTTATGCCGAGCTTCGGTCTGCACCCTCGTTACATTGCAGAGCATTCGACCGGCTGGCAGAAGACCTTGATGGCTCATCTCGATGCCATTCCGTCAGCCGTCGGCGAGATCGGCCTCGATCGTTGGATCGAGAAGTTTGATTCACCAGATCAAGAGGCGGTTTTCACCGCTCAACTGAGAATCGCCGCCGAGCGCAACCTCCCGGTGACAATCCATTGTTTGCGAGCGTGGGGACGGTTGCACGAATTGCTCGCCAAGCACTCACTTCCTGTGCGTGGTTTTCTGCTGCACTCCTATGGCGGTTCCCGCGAGATGGTTCCGCGATTTGCCGAACTTGGCGCTTACTTTTCCATATCGGGGCAGTTCGCCGCAGACTGGAAGACTCGCCAGCGAGAAACTTTCTTACATGTCCCGATCGACCGCCTGCTCATCGAGACGGACGCGCCTTTCATGCTCCCGCCAGAGTCGCACATCACCCATCCGCTCCGCGATCCCAAGACGACCCGCCCTGTAAACCATCCCGCGAATCTCGGATCCATTTACGAATTTGTCGCCGGACTCCTTGAATTGAGCCTGGAAGATCTGGCTGTCATCGTTGAGAAAAATTTCCTTCGCTTCTTCGACGGCCTCTGACTCATCACCTCAGCAGGGAAGTCAACCAGCGGGGCTTCGTTCCGCCAGCTTGCGAACAACCAGGCCGGCCGCCGCGAGCCCGAAAGCACCTGTCACGAATGCGGCCGACCCTAAACCCCAATCACAATTCAGCCGCACCGGCCCGCCTTGTTCCAGGTGATCAACAGAAGCGGGCGAAGTGCATATTGAGCCGTCTTTGTTCGGAAACACCAGTGGTTCGGTGGAGAAGACACAATCCACACCAAATTTCCGGTCGCCTCGCGGAAATCCGTGCTCTTTGCGAAGAAGTTCCCGCACCTTCTGGAGCAACCGGTCATGAGTCGCCTGTGCAAGATCGGCCATCCGCACCAAGGTTCCATCGCGTCGTCCCCCTGCTCCGCCACAGACCATCAGAGGAATTTCGCGCTCCCGGCATGAAGCTATCAACAGACACTTGTTTCTGAGGGTATCGATCGCATCCACCACGAAATTGAATTTTGATGCGAGCAATCTCCCGGCGGTCTCACTCGTAAAAAACTCCGGCACAGACACGACCTGACACTCTGGATTGATTCCCCGAACGCGCCCGGCCATGACCTCGACTTTCGAGCGGCCAATGCTTCCGTCGGTCGCGTGAAGTTGTCGATTCATATTACTCACACAAACCTCATCCAGGTCGATCAGGGTGAGCCTGCCAACACCACTCCGCGCGAGAGCTTCAACGGTCCATGAACCCACTCCTCCAATCCCAACAACACAAACATGGGAAGACCGAATCTGCTCAAGCCCCTTCGCCCCATACAATCGCGCGATTCCCGCAAAACGTGTTTCGTAATCAGACACGGAAGCTCTTTTACCCGGAACGGTCCAAGGAAGCCACAGGTGAAGTTCAGAGCCCCAGGAAACGTCGCACCATCCCGAAGCGGTTGGCGGCACGCGGACGGTCCCCGTCCAGGGCAGCACCAACAGCAACGAGCACTGGATTACTCGAAGCCTTCCATTCCAACACGCTGCGCTCGGGAACCTCACACTGAAGGTCAGAACTCGGCAGGACGGCACGGATCAGATCTCCATGTCCTCCCGACCTCTGTGCTCAACGTACGCTGCCATTCCGCCACGAGCAGGTTCATGGTCTCAATTTGAGTCCCCTTTTTGGAGGCTCCCACTTTCCGTGCATCGGCAGGCAGAAAACTCTGCGGACCTGTTTCTGCCTCCATTTTTCTGTCTGCTTCCGGAAAAACTCGCCGGCAAGGATGCCAGTGATCCCAGGCGAGTTTGGTTCAGCCCTGCCAGGAAATCCACTTGTTGAGACAAGGCTTGTTGGCTGACTGATTCAGAAATAACATTCGGCCATGAACGCGGAACTTCTTAGGCGACTTTTCTCGTCCCACCGGTCGTTGGCAAAACAGGTTTGCCTCGTGAACGTGAAGACGGAAAGCTTCGCTCTCCACGGGTCGGACAGGAATAGTGACCATGAACAGAGGAGTCACGCAGGGCACGGTGTCCACAGCGCGCCGCGGCGTTGGTCGAGATGCGGCTATTCTTTCGACGCAAGCGGCGGGCTGAGTACAGCCAGCCCTACCTGCCGGTTCAAGGGTAGTTTCCTGTTGCTTTCGGACCTGCTCACGGGCCATGAACCCAGAGGGGGCATCGGGAATTTGAGCACAGAGGTTTGGAGGGCACAGAGAAGGCAGGCAGTCCGAATCTCTGTGTCCTCCAAACCTCTGTGCTGGATCCGCCGGCTCATGGAAAGGGAACACCAAAAACAACTGGACGTGCATCGAGACCATGAACATGAGACCGCAGGCATTCTTGCCGATGAACCCGGCGCGGGAACCAAGACTTCCCGGCAGGGATGCCGGCGCTCCCAGGTAAAGTACCTGGAGAGGATCCTATGTTTTGTTCTCGCGCTTTTCGCAGTCCTTTTCGCGAGCCATCCCGTTCACGCGGCTCAGGAGCCACTCGGCAATCTTTCCCCGGACGCCGCACTGAAAGCATTCGAGACCGAGGCCGGGTTTGACGTTGCGCTGATTGCTGCGGAGCCATTGACGATTGATCCCGTCGCGCTCGCATTTGATGAGCGTCACCGGCTGTTCGTGGCGGAGGATCGTGATTACCCAACCGGCTCACTTGACGGGAAACCGCTCGGCATTATCGCGCTGCTGGAGGACACCGATGGGGATGGGCGCATGGACAAGCGAACAGAGTTTGCCACCGGCATCAAATTCCCCAATGGAGTGATGTGCTGGCGTGGCGGCGTCATTGTCACCGCATCGCCCGATGTGTTCTGGTTTCGTGACACCGACGGCGACGGCAAGGCGGATGTGAAGGAAGTCCTGCTCACAGGTTTCGATGCAAGTTCCACGTCCCAGCTTCGCGCGAACGATCCGACGCTCGGTCCCGATGGCTGGGTTTACCTCGCGGGCGGTCTGCGCGGCGGGAAGATTTCATCAGTCAAGCGCCCGGGATTGATCCTCGATACGGACAAAGGCGACCTGCGTTTCAAGCCGGACACCGGCGAGATGGAATTAACTGAGGGCAAATCGCAGTTCGGCCTGGCCTTTGATGATGCGGGAAACCGCTTCGCCTGCATGAACCGGATCCAGTCCCAACACGCGCCGCTCGCCGCGCGTTATCTCGGGCGCAACCCGTTTCTCACGCCGCCGGGCGTCTTTCAGAATTGTCCAGAGATCACGGAGAACACCTTGATGACGCGTTACACGGCGGGCGCGGCTCGTTACTATCCCATCAGTGACAATCTCACCACCGCGGACAGCCACTTCGGCACCTACAGCGCGGCATGCGCGGTCCACATTTATCGGGGGGACGCGCTGCCTGAAGCGTATAGAGGCGCGGCATTCTCCTGTGATCCAACGGGCAATCTCGTGCGAGGCGACCGGCTGGAAAAGGCCGGCGGCACCTTTGCCGCGCGGCGAATCCACGAGGGCACCGAGGCGCTTCGCAGCCGTGACAACTGGTTTCGTCCCGTCTTCATCGCGGACGGTCCCGACGGCGCGCTCTACATCGCCGACATGTATCGCAAGACCATCGAGCATCCGGAGTATCTGCCTGGCGAAGTGCGGAAGCACACGGACTTCGAGAGCGGCAAGGACAAGGGGCGCATCTGGAGGTTAAGTTCCAAGTTTCAAGCCCCAAGTTCCAAGTTCCTTGCCCAACCGGGGAATGAGGCCGCTCTCGTTGCGGACCTCTCATCAACTATTCCGTGGCGGCGCGATACGACGGCCCGGCTGTTGGTGGAGCAGAACGATTCCGCCACCGTTGTTTCGCTGCGAAACTCTTTTAGCGAAACTGACGCTGTCGGTCCGGCTGTGGCCAAACTGCGCCTGCTGGAGTTCCTGAGTGGAGTGGATGAACCAACTGTCTCTCTCGCTCTCAAACACCCTCAACCCGCCGTCCGGCAGAATGCCGTGCGACTGGCGGAGCTGAGACTGGCCACCAACACCTCAATGCGCGACCGCGTGCTTAAACTTGCAGGTGACCCGGATCCTCATGTGCGCTTTCAAGCTGCGCTCTCCCTGGGAGAAGCTCGGGATCAAAGCATCGTTCCCGCACTGGTCCGGATCGCCGGGGTTCAATCAGTGGACCGCTGGACACGCGCGGCGATTCTGAGTTCGTTGCTTGATTGGGATACCACGTTCGCGCTGTTGGGCGAGCTTGCGAAAGACAAACCGTCCACGAACGACGGGATGATGACCTTGTTGAGCGACCTTGGACGGCGCCTCGCTTCCGGGTTGGATGAATGGAATTACTCCAGCGCGTTTGGCCATGCCTTGCGTGTCACGGCGAAGTCCGGGGCTGAATTTCAACTGGCGGTCGTGCTCGGCTTCGCTGAAGCCGCCGGCAGTCACTACCGCGAGCTGGCCAAGGCGGAGGCTGATGCGCTAACTCAGCTTTCCAACATTGCCCGGCCACTGGCAGCCGACGTCTCGGCGGAAATGGGGCGTCGCGTCCGCGCCATCCGATTTCTGGAGTATCACGACTCGCCGGACGCGGCGGGCGTGTTGATCCCATTGTTGGGCGCTGCCCAGCCGATGGAAATCCAGACGGCCGCCGCTCGCGCGCTGCTGCAACCGTCACGTGCCGCCGTGTCGCCGCGCCTCCTCGACGCCGACGCATGGAACAGCTACACGCCCGGGCTGCGAACGGTGCTGATCAACTCGATGATCGGCCGGGCGGAGTTCACTGGTGTGTTGCTCAACGCCATCGAGTCAGGCGCGGTGCCGGTCGGCGCGTTTAACCCTTCGCAGCGCGATCAACTGCGCAAGTCCAAGAACCCGGAATTCAAAGCGCGCGCGGAGAATCTCCTCGCGGCACCGGGTGGTAATCGCGAAAACGCCTTCGTTCGGACCAAGGCGTCATTGCAGTTGTCGCCGGTTCCCGCCAATGGCCGCGCCGTGTTCGAGAAGGGCTGCGCGACCTGCCATCGGCTCAACCAACAGGGTGTGGCGGTTGGTCCCGACCTGTTCGACATTCGCAACCAGCCGAAAGAATCGATTCTTTACCACATCATCATCCCCGAGGCGGAGATCGCGCCGAACTTCGTGAATTATGAATGCGAGTTGAAGGACGGACGCACGATCTCCGGCCTCTTATCCTCCGAAAACGCCGGCAACATCACCCTGCGAATGGCTCAGGGCGTGGAGGAAAACATTGCGCGCTCACAAATCGCGCGGCTGACCGCGAGCCGCCTCAGCCTCATGCCTCAGGAATTGGAGAAAACCATGACGCTCCAGGAACTCGCTGACCTCCTGGCCTATTTGAGAGGAGAACTATGAAAATTTCCGCCCTGCTGATTTTGCTCCTGCTCCAGATCATCTGGACTGACTCTTCATTCGCCACCCCATTCCGCGCAGGCGCTGCAACCGCCAACGTCACGCCGCCGCTTGGTATCGAGATCAATGGGGGCACGGCTCCCGTCACCGCCACTCACGTACATGACGAACTCCACGCGCGCGTGCTTGTCCTCGACGACAGCGCGATGCGACTGGCTTTTGTGGTTGTGGACAATTGCCTGATCGACCGCAATCTGTTCGATGCCGCCAAGGCGCTCATCTTCCAGCACACGGGCATTGCCTCGAACTTTGTATCGATTTCGACCACGCACACGCACAGTGCCGGCAGCGTGACTGGCGTTCACTTGAGCGAACCGGACGCCGCCTACCGGGCTTGGCTGCCACGACGAATCGCTGACGCGGTGCGCGTTGCGGTGAACAACCTCGCTCCCGCGAGAGTGGCCTGGGGCAGCGGCTCCGTGCCACAACACGTCTTCTGCCGACGCGTCACCGTCAAACCGGGCGTGACCTATACCAATCTGCTGGGAGCGCCGGGAGACGGAGTGAAAATGAACTGGTCATCCCCGCAGCCCGAGGTGGAACGCGATTTCGCCGGACCGACCGACCCCGAAGTGTTCGTCCTCAGCGTTCAGCACGCTGATGGCCGTCCACTCTCGTTGCTCGCCAACTATTCGCTGCACTACGTGGGTGGTGTTGGGCCAGGGCATTTGAGCGCCGATTATTACGGCATTTTTTGCGAACAAATGAAGGAACTGCTTGGCGCGGAGAAACAGAACCCGGCCTTTGTTGCCATCATGAGCAACGGCACCAGCGGCGACATCAACAACAACGATTTTCGGAAGGTACGCCCATCGCAAAAGCCTTACGAGCAGATCCAGCTCGTTGCGGACGACATCGCGCGCGAGGTTCATCGGATCGTGAAGACGCTGACGCATCGCGACGACTTGAAGCTGTCCGCCGTCAGCACTGAACTGGACGTCGCTGTGCGTAAACCGTCAGAGCCGGAGGTTCTGCGCGCGCGCGGCATCGTGAACGGACGCGACCGGCTTCAACTCCGCACATGGCCGGAGTTTTATGCGAGAGAACAACTGATCCTCGCCAGCTATCCCGACCGGGTATCACTGCCGCTGCAAGTGTTCCGCATCGGCGATCTCGCAGTGGCACAGTGGCCGGGCGAAATCTTCGCAGCAAGCGGACTCGACCTGAAGCAGTGCAGTCCGGTGAAGCCGCTCTTCAATATCAGCATGGCCAACGGCTGGTATGGTTACATCCCGCCGCCCGAGCAGCATGCACTAGGCGCGTACGAAACCTGGCGCGGACGCACCAGCCCCCTGGCGACTAATACGATTCCGCAGATCACCGATTCGTTCCTGAAACTGCTCAACGAACTGGACCGCCCATGAAGATTAAAACAAACGACCCGGAGAGAGGATCGGTAACGCTCGTTGATTCGAGACGGCCAAGAGCCGGCACCTTTCGAAGTGGAATCCGCATCAAGTTGAGAAGCTTTTTCTTCAGGCAGAAAAATAGAAATGGAAAAACGCCCCCATCGTTCTGCCTTCATATTTCCACTTTTCTCGGATGGCTCTTCCTGCTGTCCGGAGTGGCATCGATTTCCAGCCTTTCCGCCGCCGAATTCCGCGTCGGTTTCGCCTCTGCGGACATCACGCCGCCGGTCGGCTGGCGGCGTGCGGGCAATTACACCGAGGTGATCAGCACCGGCGTGAACGATCCGCTGATGACCAAGGCGATGGTCGTGCAGGAAGGCGCCACCGCGTTCGCCTTTGTCGGCAATGATCTTTGTTCCGTGCCTCGCGACCTCACGGACCTCGCGCGCACCCGGGCCAGCCAACTAACGGGCATTCCGCTCGCAAACATCGTCATCACCGCCACGCACACGCACGGCGGGCCAGAGTATCTGGGGCCGTTGCGCGAGTTTCTCCACCAGCGCGCGATGAAGGCGAACAACGGCCACGACCCGCACGAGCCGATTGATTATCGCCTGCAACTCATCGAGCGCTGGGCGGGCGTCATCGCTACTGCGTGGTCGAACCGCCAGCCGGCGTCGCTGGAAGTCGTCATCCCGCGGCTCGAAGGTGTGGCGTTCAATCGCCGCTATTGGATGAAGGATGGCTCCACCGGCTGGAATCCGCGCAAGGGCGACACCAACATCTTCCGCCCTGCCGGCACGGTGGACACGGACTTTCCATTTCTACTCGCGCGGCGTGCCGGTTCCACGGAAGGACTCGGCTCGCTCGCCGTCTTCGCGATGCACACGGCTGTTTATGGCGGGCCTCCCTTTGGTGCGGATTTTCCCGGCCATTTGCAGACGAACCTTGCGGCTGTGTTTGGGAGAAAGTTTGTTTCCATCTTCGGTGAAGGCTGCGCGGGCGATGTGAATCACCTGAATCCGTTTAATCCGGACCCTCAACATTGGACGAACGTATCGCCCGCCATCGGCCGCGCGATGGCGCAAGTGGCGTTGACGAACCTTCCTTGGGCCAGCGCGGTGAAGCCAGGCTCGTTCGCGGTGCGTTCGACGGTCGTGATGGCGCCGGTGACGCCCATCAGCTACACCGAACTGGACGCCGCGAAGAAATTGATGGAGACGTTGGACCAGAACGGCGCGGCGTTTCTGGTGGTCGTGGACGCCTGGCGGAAGATCTTTCGAAAACAGTTCTGGGAACGGCATGACGGGCAATTGCCGCAGGAGGTGCAGGTCGTGCGCTTCGATGCCGACACCGCGCTCGTAACGTTGCCGCACGAGGTCTTCACTGAACTCGGCATCGCCATCAAAGCCGCCTCGCCCTTTCGCCGCACAATGGTGGTCACGCTCGCCAACGATCTCGACTTTTACATTCCGACGCGGCGGGCGTTCGAGGAAGGGAATTACGAACCCACCACCTGTCCGCTCGAACCCGGCTGCGGCGAGCGGCTCGTGGCGGCCGCGGTGAAACTGCTTCAGGAACTCAAACCCTGAGAACGCGAGTCCGGCCACAATGCTGCGTTTCAGCGGTCTGAAAGCCATTTCCACCCGTTGTCCGGCTCCTGGAAAAATGTTCAGGAAAAAGTATCAAGACGTTCTAGTCGAATGGCGGACTACTCTCCTAGTTTACGTCACTTGAATAGAACCATGATGAAGAATAGAACCATTATCGCGGCCTGTTTGATGGCATCGCTCCAGCCTCTGTCAGCCGCCGACCTTTCCACCCACAAACTGCTCGTCACCTCCGTCCGCACGGGAGACACCGAGGTATTCATCGCAGACCCCACAACAGGAGACATGTTGAATGTCTCCCGCTCGCCGAAGTCGGAGGATCGCTATCCCTGCTGGTCGCCCGATGCCAAACGCATTTGCTTCATGAGCGATCGGGAAAAATCGACGAACCTTTGGATTATGAATGCCAACGGTGCGAAGGTGTGCCGACTCAATCGCACCCCGGCTGTTTGTTACATGCCGAGCTGGCAAAAGACTCCAAAAGGTGAGCGCATCGTCTTCGGCAAACACGGTGACAAGCCGGAGATGGCCAGCATCAAGCCTGATGGTACGGATGAACTTATCCTTGGCGAAGGCCATGACCCTGCATTTTCTCCTGACGGCAAACTGATTTGCTACACCGGCCATCCGCCCGAAGGCGGCGTGACGGTTTACGTGATGGATTGGAACGGCACGAACAAGCGCCGTGTCGTTCAGACTACGAGCAAAGTTGGCGCGACATTTCCGAACTGGTCCCCGGATTCGAAGCAGATTGTGTATTCATTCCCCGCTGGTGACGCGCTCGAACTGTTCATCATCGGTGTCGATGGATCTGGTCAACGGCAACTGACCAGGTTCGGCGGTTCGAGTGTCTGCACACCCAGCGCATGGTCGCCGGACGGAGGGTGGATTTCTTTCCGGCGTACTGACGAGCGTTACTGGAGCAACAAGGAACGCATGTTGAAGATTTACTCGGAGAAACCGGCCGACAAACGCCCTGTGTGGGTCATCCGCCCGGATGGCGGCGAAGCGACTTTGATCGAGTCCCTTCGCTTCCAGATGGCCATCGACGGAAGTCGGGCGAGTTGGAAACCTTCGGCGCGTTGACTCGACAACCATCAAATCACCACGAACAACAAATACATGAATACCATCACCCTGATCGGCGCCGGCGGCAAAATGGGTTGCCGTCTCACCGACAATTTTCTCAAGACAAATTACAAAGTTCATTACCTCGAAGTGTCGCCCAAAGGCATCGATAACCTGCGTCAGCGAGGTGTTACGCTGGCAGATCAGGCCACGGCCGTGCCTGCCGGAGACGTTGTCATTCTCGCTGTTCCGGACGTTGCCATAGGAGCTGTCGCGCGCGAAGTGGTTCCATTGATGAAACCGGGATCGTTGCTCATGACGCTCGATCCGGCCGCGCCACTCGACAACCAGTTGCCGCGTCGCGAGGACATCGGCTGTGTCATCGCACATCCATGCCACCCTTCCGTCTTCAACTGGGAACCGACGGAAAATGCATTCCGTGATTTCTATGGGGGCATTTCAGCGAAACAGGGAATCGTTGTCGCGCTGATGTGGGGCGCAGAGAGTTACTACGAGCTTGGTTTGAAAGTTTCAAAGGCGATGTATGCGCCCGTGATCCGCGCTCACCGGGTGACCTTGGAACAAATGGCCATGCTGGAGCCAGCCCTCGTGGAAACGCTCGCGCAAACCTGCATGGAAGTAGTGAAGGAAGGCCACGACCGGTTGGTGGCTGCCGGCGTTCCGAAGGACGCAGTGCGTGATTTTGTGCTCGGTCATCTGCGAATCCAGATCGCCGTGCTCTTTGGCGAAGTGAACGGCACTTTTTCCGACGCCGCATACAAGATCAGCAAGCGAGCCAAACCGGTTCTGTTCAAGGAAGGCTGGCAAAAGATTTTTGAACCTGCCGACATTCGCGAGCAAGTGCGGGATATTACGCAGAAGTAATCTCACGATTCCGAGGAGTTCGCAATGCCCACGAACCACGAACCACGAACTTCAAACATCCGCCTCGGCATCAGTAGTTACACCTACGGCTGGGCGGTGGGAGTGCTCGGGCACGAACCGCCGCGCCCGATGGATGAGCATGGGCTGCTCGACAAAGCCCGCGAGCATGGCGTGAAGCTGCTGCAAATCGGCGACAACCTGCCGCTCCACACCTTCGATGATGCGAGAATCGACCGGCTTGCGGCGCGCGCTCGAAGTGATGGCGTCCGGCTTGAGGTTGGCGCGCGTGGGCTACGTGTTGAGCGAGTGACTGCCTACGCTGCCATCGCCCGCCGTTTGGGCGCGCCACTCATTCGCTTCATCATCGATGACTCGGGGTATCATCCGTCGCCTTCGGAGGTTTCAGCCGTGCTGCGCGAGGTGACACCGATGCTGGATGGGTTGACACTCGGCATCGAGAACCACGACCGGTTCAATGCGAAAACCTTGCGCGCAATTATGGAATCAACGGGCAGCGATCGCGTCGGCATCTGCCTTGATACGTCAAATTCGCTTGGAATCGGTGAAGGCATCGAAGCTGTCGCAGCGGTTTTGGCTCCGTTCACCGTGAACTTGCATGTGAAAGATTTCGGCATCGAGCGCCTTCCATATCTCATGGGATTCACCGTCACGGGGCGTCCTGCTGGGGGGGGGATGCTCGATCTGTCAGCGTTGTTGAGCCGGCTGGCGCCCCACGGCAGATGTGCCACGGCGATCCTGGAATTGTGGACACCACCCGAGCCCCGGATCGAGGACACCATCAACAAGGAGGCCGCATGGGCCACCCAAAGCATTGCCTATTTAAGGCAATTCTTAGGAAGCGCCCGTTGAGCTGAGGTGCGTTATGGGGGCGAGGAGGTTGAACGATTTTTCGGGACATTCATCCCGAACTTTTTTAGACTTCGCGGATGTCTGGAAATAAACGCAGGCCACTCTCGCCCGATGAACAAACTGTTTTGGAT
>SIBF01000085.1 GCA_009695275.1 Pedosphaera sp.
GAAGTCGCGATATGTTATCGCCAGATTTTGGATGTTCTCCAGAAAACGTCCGTCGGCCGAGGCAAAGCAGAATTGCTTAGACCCTCGGCAGCTTGGGACGGAAACCCGACCTGTGAGAACTTCATCGTCGTTCAGTGGCAGGAATCCGCGGGCAGTTTTAGGTTTGATTTGGTGGTGGTCAACCTGGCTTCCCATCGCAGCCAGTGTTACGTGCGTTTGCACATCGATGGACTGGCGGAGCATCGGTGGCAAATGACCGATTTGCTCGGCGACGAGACCCACCTTCAGCCGGGCTGTTCCTTGCAGCAGCGCGGTCTCTACCTGGATCTGGCAGCCCACGGCGCTCAATTGTTCCGTTTCCAGCCGTGTGGGTAGGGCAGCCTCGGACTTGGGAGAAAACGCGCGGAAGACAAGCGGATCATTCAATCCCGACCGCTTGCGGAGTGGGACGGCGCTGTTCGCTGGTTCGAGGTGGAAATCTGGGGTCTTCAAATTTTCCTCATTGCACCCTTGCACACCTCGATCATTTTAGTAAATACTAGAAAAATTTTATTCGAAAATCGATTGTTAGGTGATTACATCTCGCACCCAAATGACGAGCAGCAGCGAAACTGATAAGAAAGGCCGCCACATGATAAGGACCGAAGCGCCCCGCAAGCAGGGGCTGTACGATCCCCAATTCGAGCACGACGCGTGTGGAGTGGGATTCATTGTTAACATCAAAGGTCAGAAGTCCCATCAAATCGTGCAGCAGGCGATCAGTGTGCTGATCAACCTGAACCATCGAGGGGCATGCGGGTGCGAAGCGAATACCGGCGATGGCGCTGGCATTCTTTTGCAGATGCCCCATGCGTTTCTGAAGCAAGCTTGTGCCGCCGCCAAGATTCCTATCCCTTCGCCCGGCGAGTACGGGGCTGGGATGATTTACCTCCCGCCGGATGCCGGTGAACGCCGGGTGTGCGAGAAGCTTTTCGAAGAGATTGTTGTCGAAGAAGGACAGCGTTTCCTGGGCTGGCGGACCGTTCCTACGAACAACTCGTCGATGGGCGACACCGCCAAGGCATCCGAACCGGTGGTTCGCCAAGCCTTTATTGGGCGGAGCTCAAAGATCAACGATGACATGGCGTTCGAGCGGAAGCTTTATGTCATTCGCAAGCGGGCCGAGAACGCGATTCGTTACGGCGGAGTCAAAGGTGGATCTTCCTTCTATATTTCCAGTCTTTCTTACAAGACAATGATCTATAAGGGAATGCTCTTGACCGAGCAGATTCTCCCATTCTTTCCCGACTTGGCGGATCCCGCGATGGAAACCGCTCTGGCGTTGGTTCATTCGCGTTTCAGCACAAACACCTTTCCAAGCTGGGCCCGCTCCCACCCGTACCGTTACATGGCGCACAACGGCGAGATCAACACGCTTCGCGGCAACATCAATTGGATGCGCGCTCGCCAAGCTATGTTCGAGTCGGACCTCTTTGGTGACGACATCCGCAAGATTCTTCCGATCATCAATACGGACGGGAGCGATTCAGCCATGTTCGACAATTGCCTCGAATTGCTGGTGCTGTCGGGACGTTCACTGCCTCATGCCATCATGATGATGATCCCGGAGCCGTGGTCGAACCATGAGAGCATGAGCGATGAGAAGAAGGCGTTTTACGAATATCATAGTTGTCTCATGGAGCCTTGGGATGGCCCGGCTTCCATCGCTTTTACCGATGGCGTCAAGATCGGCGCGGTGCTCGACCGAAACGGGTTGCGCCCTTCACGGTATTACGTGACAAAAGACGATCTGGTGATCATGGCCTCGGAGGTGGGTGTGCTCGACATTCCTCCCGATCGCATCCTTCAGAAAGGCCGTCTCCAGCCGGGCCGCATGTTCCTCATCGATACCGAGGAAGGCCGCATTGTGGCCGACGAGGAGCTGAAACAGAACATTGCCACCGAGCACCCCTACCGCCAATGGCTCGACCAGTATATGCTGGAACTGGCTCATGTTCCCGAAACCTCGCATTTGCCGGAGCCCACGCACGAAACGGTCCTCAACCGTCAGCAAGCGTTTGGTTATACTTTCGAGGATCTCCGCATCATCATGGCACCAATGGCTCGGGACGGCGTTGAGGCAGTCGGTTCGATGGGCACGGACACGCCTCTGGCCATCTTGTCCGACAAACCGCAGTCGCTCTTTAATTATTTCAAACAGCTCTTTGCCCAAGTCACCAATCCGCCCATCGACTGCATCCGCGAAGAGATTGTGACTTCAGCCGAGACGACCATCGGTTCAGAACGCAATCTTCTGAAACCTCAGCCGGAAAGTTGTCACCTCATTGAACTCAAGTCGCCCATTCTGACCAACGAAGAATTCGCGAAGCTCCGGCATATCAACCAGCCAGGCTTTAAGTCGATCACTTTGCCGATCTTATTCAAAGTCGCCGAAGGCGAGCGCGACTTGGCCAGGGCGATGGATGAGCTCTGCGAGCAGGCCAGCCGCGCGATCAACGAAGGGGTGAACATTCTCATTCTGTCGGATCGCGGGATTAACAAGGAGAACGCTCCGATCCCGGCGTTGCTTGCGGTCGGCGGTCTGCACCACCACCTGATTCGGGAAGGAACGCGGACGCGGGTCGGGTTGGTTCTGGAATCGGGCGAGCCGCGGGAGGTCCATCATTTCTCGCTTTTGATCGGGTATGGGGCTGGCGCAATCAATCCGTATCTGGCCTTCGAGACCCTTGACGACATGATCCGGCAGGGATTGCTCAAGGACATCAAGCACAAAGAAGCCTGCAAGAATTTTGTCAAAGCCGCAGTGAAGGGTGTGGTCAAGGTCATCTCCAAGATGGGCATTTCCACGATCCAAAGCTACCGAGGCGCGCAGATCTTCGAAGCGATCGGGCTCCATCACTCCGTCATCGACAAGTATTTCACCTGGACTCCCTCTCGCGTGGAAGGCGTCGGGCTCGACGTGATTGCGAAGGAAGTGCAGATACGGCATCAGCGCGCTTTCCCAGATCGCCAGGTCAACGGCCATGTGCTGGATGTGGGGGGGCAATACCAATGGCGGCAGGATGGAGAAGTTCATCTCTTCAGCCCGCAAACCATCCACAAATTGCAGCAAGCGTGCCGGACAGGTAACTATAAAATCTTCAAGGAATACTCGGGCCTCGTTAACGACCAATCCAAGAGAATGTGTACGCTCCGCTCGATGCTGGAGTTCAAGACCTCGCCCCCCGTTCCCATCGAAGAAGTGGAGTCAGTGGAAGCCATCCTCAAGCGCTTCAAATCTGGCGCGATGTCGTACGGCTCCATCAGCCAGGAAGCCCATGAATCCATGGCGATTGCCATGAACCGCATTGGAGGCAAGAGCAATACCGGCGAGGGTGGAGAAGATCCCTCTCGCTACGTTCGCGATGCGAATGGCGATTCCCGAAACAGCGCCATCAAGCAAGTTGCTTCGGGCAGGTTTGGCGTGACCAGCCTCTATCTGGTCAATGCACAGGAAATTCAAATCAAAATGGCGCAGGGCGCGAAGCCTGGCGAGGGCGGGCAGCTGCCGGGCGGAAAGGTGTATCCCTGGATTGCCAAAGTCCGTCACGCAACGCCTGGCGTAGGATTGATTTCGCCGCCGCCCCACCACGATATTTATTCGATCGAAGACTTGGCTGAGCTGATTCATGACCTAAAGAATTCGAACCATCGCGCTCGGATCAGCGTCAAGCTGGTGGCGGAGGTGGGCGTTGGGACCATCGCGGCCGGCGTGGCCAAGGCTCATGCGGACGTGGTGCTCATCAGCGGATTTGACGGCGGCACTGGCGCGTCGCCTCAAACCAGCATCAAACACGCGGGCATTCCTTGGGAACTTGGACTCGCCGAAACGCATCAGACCTTGGTCCTGAATAATCTGCGCAGCCGCATCGCCGTTGAAACGGACGGGCAACTTAAAACCGGTCGCGACGTTGTGATCGCGGCGATGCTAGGCGCCGAGGAATTTGGTTTTGCCACGGCTCCGCTCGTCGCTCTGGGCTGCATCATGATGCGGGTTTGCCATCTGAATACATGCCCGGTCGGCGTTGCCACGCAAGACCCGAAACTCCGCAAGAATTTCACGGGCGACCCCGCCCATGCGGTGAACTTCATGCAGTTCATCGCGCAAGAAGTTCGCGAGGTGATGGCCCAGCTCGGTTTCCGCACGATCAACGAAATGATCGGGCGCACCGACTGCCTAGAAGCAAAGAAGGCGGTGGATCATTGGAAAGCGCGCGGGCTCGATTTCTCCAATATTCTTTATCGGCCCAACGTCCCGGCTGGCGTCGGACGCTACTGCCAGATTCCGCAAGATCACGGATTGGACAAAGCGCTCGATAACACGGTGCTGCTCAAGCTCTGCGCGCCGGCTCTGGAACGTGGCGAGAAAGTGCGGGCTGAACTTCCAATTCAGAATGTCAACCGCGTC
The DNA here is from genome assembly GCA_009695275.1 of Pedosphaera sp. GTDB lineage: Bacteria > Verrucomicrobiota > Verrucomicrobiia > Limisphaerales > F1-12-MAGs170 > F1-120-MAGs170. Next base: position 4,448 of record SIBF01000085.1, read on the forward strand.
GTCGGAACCATTCTCGGCAGCGAGGTCACACGCCGGTATGGCGCCGAAGGTCTGCCGGAAGACACGATTAAGATCCATTTCAAGGGATCCGCTGGCCAAAGCTTCGGCGCTTTCATGCCCAATGGAATGACATGGATCTTGGAAGGCGATTCCAACGATTACCTCGGCAAAGGGTTATCCGGCGGCAAGATCATTCTCTATCCGCCACAAGGGTCCACGTTTGTTCCGGAAGACAACATTATTACCGGCAACGTGGCGCTCTACGGCGCGACGAGCGGCGAGGCCTATATTCGCGGCATGGCGGGCGAACGGTTCTGCGTCCGGAACAGCGGCGTGAACGCGGTCGTGGAGGCGGTCGGCGACCACGGTTGCGAATATATGACCGGCGGCCGGGTCGTGGTGATCGGGCCGGCGGGCCGTAACTTTGCCGCGGGGATGTCAGGCGGCGTTGCCTACGTTTTGGATGAGATGGGGGACTTCCATCGCCGCTGCAATCAGCAGATGGTCGCGCTCGAAAAGCTGGAAGAAGTGGGCGAGATTGAAGAAATCCGCCAGATGATCGAACGCCATTTGAAATATACCTACAGCCAGCGCGCCCGGACGGTTCTGGCCTCGTGGGACCAGGTGGTCCCCAAGTTCGTCAAGGTGATGCCGAAGGATTACAAGCGGATGCTCCAGGCGATCAAGCGTGTGACGACAGCCGGTTTGAGCGGCGAGCAGGCGATCATGGCTGCTTTTGAAGAAAACGCCAAGGACGTGTCGCGTGTCGGCGGCAGTTAATGGACAGGTCGTATGGGAAAAGCTGGGTTAACGACAATTTAAACTAAGAAAGCGACAATGGGAAAACCGACTGGTTTCATCGAATATCTCCGTGAGCTTCCACTCGACCGGCCGGCCGTCCAACGGATCAAGGACTGGAACGAATTCCATTATCACATGGAGGAGAAAAATCTCCAGGAGCAAGCCTCCCGTTGTATGGACTGCGGTATTCCATTTTGTCACACGGGCACTTTGCTGAGCGGAATGGCTTCCGGCTGCCCGATCAACAACCTGATCCCAGAGTGGAACGACCTGGCCTATCGCGGCCTTTGGCACGAAGCGCTCGACCGTCTCCATAAGACGAATAATTTCCCTGAATTCACCGGCCGGGTCTGTCCGGCCCCGTGCGAAGGCTCGTGCGTGTTGGGCATCAATGCTCCCCCGGTAACGATCAAGAATCTCGAATGCTCGATCATCGATAAGGGCTGGGCGGAAGGCTGGGTCACGCCCGAGGCGCCCGCCGTTCGCACCGGAAAGAAAGTGGCGGTTATTGGATCTGGTCCGGCTGGACTTTGCGCCGGCGCTCAGCTCAATCGAGCTGGTCATAGCGTCACTATTTTCGAACGCGCGGACCGGATCGGCGGCTTGCTCATGTATGGCATTCCCAACATGAAATTGGATAAATCTTTGGTCCAACGCCGCGTCGATCAGATGGCTAAAGAAGGCGTCACGTTTGTGACGAACACCGAGGTCGGGAAGAATTATCCCGCCGAGAAGCTCTTGAAAGACTTTGACGCGGTCGTGCTTTGCACCGGCGCCACCAAACCGCGCGACCTTCCGATTGAAGGACGTCAGCTCAAGGGCGTTCACTTCGCCATGGAGTTTCTTCACGCCAACACGAAGAGCCTGCTCGACAATCAAAAAAACGGGAATTACATCCCCGCGATCGGCAAGGACGTGATGATCATCGGCGGCGGGGACACTGGGACCGACTGCGTGGGGACGGCAATGCGCCACGGCTGCAAGAGCCTCGTCCAGTTGGAGATTCTACCCAGGCCGCCACTGGAGCGCGCTTCGGATAATCCGTGGCCGGAGTGGCCCAAGCTTTATCGTCTGGACTACGGTCAAGAGGAGGCCGCAGCTCTGTTTGGCAGCGATCCTCGCGTTTATTTGACGACAGCCAAGAAGTTTGTGAGCGATAACTCCGGGCAGGTTCAAGCTGTTCACACCGTGGAAATTGAATGGGCCAAGAACGAAAAGGGTCAATTCAGCCCTAAAGAAGTCGCTGGCACAGAGCAGGTGCGCCCCGCTCAATTGGTGCTGCTGGCGATGGGCTTTCTCGGTCCTGAGCAACCCCTTCTCGAACAACTCGGTGTCGAACGCGACCCGCGCTCGAACGCCAAGGCCGAATTTGATAAATACGCCACCAACATTCAAGGCGTGTTTGCGGCCGGCGATGCGCGGCGCGGTCAAAGCCTGGTTGTCTGGGCCTTTAATGAAGGCCGCGGAGCTGCCCGCGAATGCGATCGCTACCTGATGGGCTCGACCAATCTGCCGTAGAGCCGGTTGACTTTAGCAGTGGTAATTCCCGGCGATGTAATTTTCCATCTGCTCGATCGCTGCATTTTGCGCCGAGATGACGTAGTTCACGAGGTCGCCGATCGAGACCACACCAATAATCGTCTCATCCTGCAAAACGGGAAGATGACGAACCCGGTTTTCCGTCATAATTCGAAGACACTCCTCCACAGTGTGCATTGGGCTGACGACTATCACCGGTGCCGAGATAATCTCGTGGACAGCCGTTTCTTTGGACGATCTTCCCTTCAGTGCCACCTTGCGCGCGTAATCCCGCTCGGAGATAATTCCGACCAGCTTCTTATTCGCGGTTACCAGCACTGCTCCGATATTTTTTCCGGCCATAATCCTGATCGCTTCGAAGACGGTTGTCTCCGGGGGAATGGACCAGAGATCGGCAGTCTTGCTCTTCAGGATTGTGTCGATGGTGCCGCTGATGATCATGGTGCAAGGCCCTTCTTCGAGTTGATCTGAAACGAGCGTGACCCACGCGCGCCGTAATTGAGTTTTGCCCCGAAGTTGTTCGGGACGGATTCAGTCCACAGTAACTGGTTCTGAGCTTTCATGGTTCACTCTTTCGTTCGGGCCGTGGTAACAGGGTTTGTTAACAGGATTTTTGCTAATATCACAAACTTCTTCAAACATACCAGAGAATTCATTTGACAGATTCGCCGATAAATCGTGATGGCAGATCCGGCTCGTCCAACTCCTGATTCCCGGGAGCGGTATTGCAAGCAGACTTGTTGCTGAGGTTCCCGGTCGTCATCCGGCTCTTCAACGAGCGCTGGATCGTGAGTAAGATTGGGATCGCGACGAGCGCCTTCGTCCAAAGTCACCTCCACACCATCTCTTGAAAAGATTCAAACCCCTCGGTTATTGTCATCCAATGGAAACACAAACAAAGAAGAGTCGCGAACTGACCCTCAAAGACCGTCTCTCCCACATGAACCACGGTCTCGCATGCAAACTCCTCGGTGAACAAGGACGGAAATTGATCCAGCGCGGAGGCAGCTTCGACATCGATCTGGATCGGCAAGTCACGGTGAACGATGAGGTTTTCCAGGTTAAGTTCCCCAGCGCTTCCGGGACGGGAAATGGTCCTGCCGATGTGGTTGTGACGATCCGGCGAGCCGCTCACGAACGCGACTATTTGCAGTGGCAATGCGATGCCTGTAGCACAGTCTGCGAACATGTCGGGGCCGCCTTCTCTCTGATTCTGGAAGACAAGATGGCACTGGGTTTGGCCGCGCCGCCGCCCGAGCGCGTGGCGGTGGAAAGCTTGAGCGAGGCGCAACTCGTCGAGCAAGCCCTTAAGGAGCGGGAGGAGCGTGGTCGCTCGGAAAAAATGATCCTCCAACCGGCCCAGCCTGAAAGTCTTTGGAGTGATTGCACCATCACGAGCGCGGTTTCAGGCAAGACGTACCGGCTCACACTGCGCGGATGGGCCCGGGGGGAATCGTTCTGTTCCTGCCCTGATTTCCGGAAGAACACTCTCGGCACGTGCAAACATATTTTCAATGCCCTGGCCAAACTGAAGCGCCGGTTCAAAGGAGCCGAACGCCATCAGCCCTATGTCCAAAAGTCCATCGCTGTGCAATTGCATTATGGCAAAGAGATGGAGTTGCGGGTCTCGCTGCCACCCAATTTGAACGGCAAAGCGGGGTCGATTGTCTCGCATATCAGAGACCGGGCGATTACGGACTGCAAAGACTTGTTGCAACGCATCCGTCAGCTGGAATCAAGCGGCTATCCCGTCCAAATTTATCCCGATGCCGAAGAGTACATTCAGCAACGGCTCTTCCAAGACCAGATCCAATCCAAAGTCGCCGCCATTCGCGCCCGTCCTGCCGCTCATCCTCTCCGCACCGAGTTGCTCAAAACCGAGCTGCTGCCTTACCAGATCGACGGCATTGCGTTCGCGGCGGGTGCGGGACGGGCGATTCTGGCCGACGACATGGGCCTCGGCAAAACGATCCAGGGAGTGGGTGTGGCCGAGCTTTTAGCACGCGAAGTAGATATTCGAAAAGTGCTCGTCATTTGTCCGGCATCGCTCAAGTCGCAATGGCGCGCTGAAATCCAACGGTTTTCCAATCGCGCTTGCCAGCTTGTCATCGGAAGCATGCCGGATCGAACGCAGCAATACGCAGCGGACTGCTTTTTCACGATCTGCAACTACGAGCAAGTGCTGCGCGACATTCTTGCCATCGAACAGGTCAAGTGGGATTTGATCATCCTGGACGAAGGCCAGCGCATCAAAAACTGGGAAGCCAAGACCAGCCGCATTATCAAAGGGCTAAAATCTCGGTTTGCCTTGGTGCTGTCTGGAACGCCTTTGGAAAATCGGCTGGATGATCTCTTTTCAGTCGTGGAATTTATCGACGACCGCCGCCTCGGACCCGCCTTCCACTTTTTCAATCACCATCGGCTTGTCGATGAAAAAGGCAAGGTGCTCGGGTATAAAAACCTCGATCTCTTGCGCGAGCGGCTTAAGCCAATCCTCCTGCGGCGAACGCGCCAATCCGTCATGCAGCAACTCCCCCCGCGAACCACCGAGATGGTCCGCATCCCCCCCACCGACGAGCAACTCGAGATCCATGCGGCTCACATGAGAATCGTCAGTTCAATCGTTCGCAAAAGGTTTATCAGCGAGATGGACCTGCTGCGCTTGCAGAAAGCGCTTCTCATGTGCCGGATGGCCGCCGATGGCACCTGTCTTGTGGACAAGCAATTTCCCGGCTATTCCAGCAAACTCGAAAAGCTCGATGAATTGTTGGGCGAGTTGGCCCAGGAAGATGGCCGCAAGATACTGATCTTCTCCGAATGGACCACCATGCTGGACTTGATCGAGGCGCTGCTCGAAAAGCATCGACTCCCGTTCGTGCGGCTCGACGGCCAGGTTCCACAGAAGAAGCGTCAGTCGCTCGTCCACACATTTCAAAATGACCCTAAGTGCAAAGCTTTTATTGCGACCAACGCCGGATCGACAGGTTTGAATCTCCAAGCCGCCAACACAGTGATCAATGTCGATCTACCGTGGAACCCCGCAGTGCTCGAACAACGGATCGCCCGCGCTCATCGCATGGGCCAAAAGCAGCCCGTGCAGGTTTTCATCTTGGTGACCGAGCAGACAATCGAAGAAAATTTGCTCGCCACGCTCTCAGCCAAACATGAACTCGCCCTGGCTGCGTTGGACGTCGAATCGAAAGTCGATTCCGTGGACTTGCAAAGCGGCATGGAAGAATTGAAGCGTCGGCTCGAGGTCCTGCTCGGAGCCCGGCCCGAGGCTCCCATCGACGAAAGCGAAAAGCATCGGCAACAAGCGGCCGTTCAACAGCAAGCTCACCGCGAACGGATTGCCGTCGCCGGCGGGCAATTGCTCAGCTCGGCTTTTGCTTTCCTGGGCGAACTGATTCCCGGCCAGCCCGAGACAGAGGAGTCGCGGCGGATGAGCGAACTCTTTCAGAGCCAGCTTAATCAATGCCTGGAAAAAGATGAGCGCGGCCAATTCAAGCTCACCGTGACATTGCCCGACTCAGCCGCCGTGGCCCACTTGGCTAACTCGCTCGCGAGATTGGTTGCGTCTGCGCCACGCATCTGAAGACCTCGGATCCGTGGCTCGGACGGCCAGGGCCATCTGCGCGCCATCGAATTGATTCCAACTGTAAGTTGCCCTGCTGCCTTTCCGATCCGTGGCAAAGGTAATCCGCACACGATTGAAGAAAAGGTCTCAGCGGATTGCCTTCTGGGCTCGAACAAAGATATTCCGGCTTCGCCCTCTCGCGAGTTTATATTTTTGCAGTCTCGCCAACCACCACCAGGAACCGGAACAAAACTGCTTGTCGCACCTCAGCCATCCGTGCAATATCGAAAAACTTTCAACGAACAGCCGTGACTGACACACGAAAAACGAAAGCAAAGCAAATGCCGTCCAGGGCCAAGTTGAGGCTTTTGAGTGGCCTGTTGCTCACATTTTATCTGGTCAATCTGTTCCATGCCCGGCTCCATCTGCTCACCCATGCGCATTTAGTCTCGGAGGTTCTGAGCCCATCGCAATCTGCTTTATGCCTCGATGGCGCTGATGATGACAGAGACCATCCTCCGCATCCTGCGTCGGATCACGAGGCATTGGTGCTCTGTATTTCAGCTCCTGACAGCACCCAGGCCCAATCGCGCAACGCGGCCATTTTTGTGGCTCTCTCGATCACCGCCTCCGATCTCCTGAGAGACGCTTCACTACTGAGCCGAAGACACCCCGACACTCCCGGTCCGTCTCCGCCTGAATTGGTTTGCACCTGGCAGTTTTCCTTCCGCGCTGCGCTTCCCGCGCGAGCGCCTTCCTTTTCTTCTTAAGTAGTCCGCTCTCGGACATTTCTTTGGTCGTGGTGTGATTCACACCCGCTCGTTTTTATCCCAAGCATTCACTCGTTTTGTCCATTTATGAAAAATCAAAAGCAGTTTTGGAAATTAAGTTTGAGCACAGTTCTTGCCGTCATGCCTCTGCCTGCCGCCGAAGGCAGGGAGCCGGAGTCGGTGTCAGCCACGACGAACGCCATCGCGCTCGAAGCTTTGGTTGTGGACGTTTTGGAGCACAATCCCGAACTCAACTTCTACCGCGCCGAAATCGCCGCCGCAACAGGCGAGCGCCGCACCGCCGCCGCGTTGGCCAATCCTGAAGTTTCGACCAGCATCGGACAAAAGCAGGTCCGAGGCAGTGGGCTTTCAGACGAAGGCGTTGCCTGGTCCGTGAGTGTGCAGCAGACCTTCGAGTGGCCTGGTCGTATTCCGCTGCGGAAAGCAATTGCCAATCGCCAGATGCAGCTCGCCGAACTTGGCTTCGCCCAATTCAAGGCAGGCCTGGCCGCGCGCACGCGCACGCTTGCCTACAACCTGCTTGCCGCGCAAGCGAAGGCCACAGCCGCGTCGGAGGTCGCCGACCGATTTCAGCAACTGCGCGAAGTGCTCGTGCAGCGCGACCCGGCAGGACTCACCCCACAGTTGGAAACACGCATCATCGAAGCAACCGAACTGACACTCCAACGCAAAGCGACTGAGGCCGCGCTCGCTTCGCAATCCGCGCTGCTTGAATTGCACCAACTGCGCGGCACCCCGTGGACGCAAACAATGACGTTGCAGCCGTTGAAGATGGAGTTCCCCGCCGCGCCAGAACGATCCGCCTTGCTCGAGTCGGCGCAGACGAACAATTTTGAGTTGCAGATGCGGCGCGTCGAATTGGAGCAGCAAGGCTTCAAGGTCTCGCTCGCACGGAAGGATGGCTATCCGTCCGTTACCATCGGGCCGTATTTCTCACGGGAGCGGGCGGGTGATCGCGAGCAGCAGGCCGGCCTCGGTATTTCAATTCCATTGCCGTTGTGGAATCGTAGCAAGGGCAGTATCGCAACAGCGGAAGCGCGGCAGAAGCAAGCCGAGATCTCCCTTTACATCACGCAGAGAGACCTCGACCGACGCATCATTGAGAAGTCGCTGGCCTATCAAACAAAACTCGGCGAGATGGGAAAATGGCGGCCGGAATCGGTGGAAGAATTTCGCAAGGCCGCGGAGTTGGCTGACCGCCACTACCGGCTTGGCGCAGTCCCCATCGCAACTTACGTCGAATTGCAGAAGCAGTACCTCGAAGCGGTCGAGGCGTTGCTCGACACCCGGCGCGAGGCTCTGGAAGCCGGACTGGAATTGCAGCGGCTCACCGGCTTGGAATTCAAAGCAGTTCAAACCGTGACGTCCGAGAAATCTTCGAACCATTGACGTCATGATTGACCGCATCCTTGAATTCTCTTTGCGGCAACGCGCCGTCGTGTTGCTCGGAGCAGTCGCCCTCCTCGCCGCTGGCCTATGGTCCGTTTTACATTTGCCCATCGACGCCGTGCCTGACATCACGGGCGTCCAAGTGCAAATCAACACCGTGGTTCCCGCGCTCGCCGCCGAAGAATCGGAGAAATTGGTGACACAAATCATCGAACGCGAGATGGCTGGGTTGCCTGGCATGGAGGAGATGCGTTCCCTCACGAAGTTTGGGCTATCACAGGTCACGTTGAACTTTGCGGACGGCTCGGACATCTTCCGCGCCCGACAACTTGTTACGGAACGGCTGCAAGGTGTGCTGGAGCAACTTCCCGCCGGTGCATTGCCAAAGCTCGCGCCTATCAGCACGGGGCTGGGGGAGATTCTCTATTACAGCGTCGGCTATCGTTCCGACGCGACGAACAAACCGACGGACGAACTGGATCAACTTTTGGAATTAAGTGAAATCCAGCAATACACCATTAAGCCAATGCTCCGCACTGTGAAGGGAATCGCGGAAATTAACGAGAGTGGCGGCTACGAAAGGCAGTTCGTCATTCAGCCCCGGCCCGAAGCGCTTGAAGCGGTGGGGATGACATTTAGTGAGTTGGCTGACTTGGTTGCGCAGAACGTCCAAAACGCGGGCGGCGGCATTATCAGTCGCGGAGGACAGCAATTAACAATCCGAGCTGTGAGCCGGGTCCGAAGCGCGGACGAGATTGCGGATCTGCCGCTCAAGTTCGGCGCGGGGGTGAAGCCAATCCTGGTAAAAGACGTGGCCGAGGTGAAAACAGGAACGAAGTTTCGAACCGGAGCGGCGACGCTTAACGGCCATGAAACGGTTATTGGCACCACGATGATGCTGGCCGGAGAAAATAGCCGGGAAGTCGCTGAGCGGGTGAAGGCGCGCGTCAAAGAAATCCAGACCAAGCTGCCCGAAGGAGTGGAAATTCAAATTCAATACGATCGTTCGCAGCTCATCGACAATACCATTGGCACGGTCAAGACGAATCTATTTGAAGGCGCGACCCTCGTCGTTGTTTTGCTTCTTCTTCTGCTTGGCAATGTCCGGGCGGCACTCATCGTGGCGGCGGCCATTCCGCTCTCCTTTCTGTTCGCCCTCATTGGCATGGCACGGTTCGGCATCTCGGGAAACCTCATGAGTTTGGGCGCGGTGGACTTCGGTCTCATTATTGATGGCGCGGTCGTCATCGTGGAAAACATCGTGCGGCAACTCGGGCAGCGGCAACATAAGTGCGGTCGTCCCCTCACTGCCGAAGAACGGATGCACACGGTCATCGCGGCGAGCAAGCAGGTCGGTTCCCCGATGTTTTTTGGAATGGTCATCATCACCGTCGTTTACGTTCCGATTCTCGCGCTGACAGGAATTGAAGGGAAAATGTTCCATCCGATGGCGCTCACCGTCATGTTGGCGCTCGGGGGTGCGCTGCTGCTCGCGCTGACTCTGATGCCGGTGCTCTGTTCGTTTCTGCTCCGCGGAAACCTTCCGGAAAGCGACAGCTCGATCATCCGACTTGTGAAAAACATTTACGAACCAGTGTTGAATGCCGCCTTGCGATTGCGTTGGGTCGTTGTCATCGCCTCTGGTTTGCTCTTCGCCGGTTCCGTCTGGCTCTTCACTCGGCTGGGTGCTGAATTCGTGCCGAAGCTCGACGAAGGCTCCATCACCTCGATGCTCTACAAACCAGTGGGTATGAGCATGGAAGAGTCGTTGCGCACCGATATCGAAGTCGAGAATCGGCTGTTGAAAGATTTTCCCGAAGTCACCCGCATCTTCACTCGTATCGGCACGAGCCAAATCGCTTCCGACCCGATGCCGCCGAACGAGAGCGATGTTTATATTTTCTACAAACTGATGAAAGACTGGCCCAAGACGCAGGGTCGCCCGACAAATAAGGCGGAGTTGCGCGAACATATCGACGCCGTGTTGAAAAAAATAAATCCCGACTACAATATCCTTTTCGCACAGCCCATCGAAATGCGTTTCAATGAAATGCTCGAAGGCACAAAGGCGGAGCTGTCGGTGAAAATTTTCGGCACTGACTATGATGTGCTCGAAAAACTGGCCGAACAGGTCAAAGGAATTCTCGAAAGCATTCCCGGTGCCGCGCAGGTCGAGTTCGAAACCGAAGGCCGCACGCCGCAGTTGCAAATCAACGTGAAGCGAGAGGCTCTTCAACGCCACGGCCTGCAAGCGAACGAAGTGAACAAGGCTGTCAACGCCGCGCTTGCCGGCCAGGAAGTGGGTTTCATCGCGAATGGTGAAAGGCGTTACGACATCGTGGTGCGAATGCCCGAACAACTCCGCGCGGACGATGAACAAATCAAAAAGCTTCCGGTGCGTGTTGGCTCTGCCGGCCTGGTGCCGCTTGGCAAGCTTGTGGAGTTCGAGACGTTGAAAACAGTGGAACCCATCTTGCGCGATGACGGCCATCGGCGCGCTGCGCTCATGGTGAATTTGAAGACGAGCGACATCGAAGGATATGTGCGCGCCGCGGAGCGGACCATTCAGGAGCAGGTGAAGCTGCCCGAAAACTACATCGTGGAATTTGGCGGGCAGTTTAAAAACCTGGAGAAGGCGCGGACGCGGCTCGCGGTGGTTGTGCCCACGGCACTCGTCTTGATTTTCGTGCTCATTTTTCTCGCGTTCGAGAGCGTGCGTCAGGCGCTGCTGGTTTATTCCGGCATTCCGCTGGCCGTCACGGGCGGCGTGTTCGCGCTTTGGCTGCGCGGGATGCCGTTCAGCATCACCGCGGCGGTCGGCTTTATCGCACTGACTGGCGTCGCAGTGCTCAATGGCATGGTGCTGGTCAGCTACTTCAACCAACTGCGTGAAGAAGGCAAAAGCATCCGCGATTCTGTCATTGAAGGTTCTCTGACACGGCTCCGACCCGTGCTGATGACGGCCCTGGTGGCAGGCCTTGGTTTCGTTCCAATGGCGATTTCCACCGGCGCGGGTGCGGAAGTGCAGCGCCCGTTGGCTACAGTGGTCATCGGTGGCGTGCTCAGTTCGACATTCTTAACTCTCGTGCTCCTACCTGCACTTTACGACTGGCTGGAAGGGCGCAAGTCAAAAAATGCCGCAGAACGAGTTGCAGCAGGGAATGTCTGATGACTTCGCGCTTACCGCGAGACAACGACACGATAAAAACGTGTCGGCCGCTGCTCGATGGGCGTCGGATCAGTCACTGTGATCTCGCGGACTGCGTCTCCGAATGGAACATCGGAGAGACGGGTCCAGAGCGCCGTCGCGAGCCCGCCGGCGTACTCAATCTTGTAGGTTCGTCCCGGTTGGGCTGTGAATCGAATGGCAGGACCGCCTGCGGATGAGGCCGATATTTGAACTCGAAAAAGACTGGCGGCATCGCGCGGATTTGTGCCGCTCAAGAACTCTTGGAGATTGGACATCCCGTCGCTATCGGGATCTGCTCCGGCATCGGCCGCGGAGTCGGGATCCAAGCCATTGATTATTTCCCACGCATCATCGAGTCCATCGTGATCCAGGTCTCCCGAACGGAGGTAATTCGGCGCCGCCGGACTCGCTGAACCGGGGAATCGGATAATCCGCTGCGCACCGTCCGGGTAACGCCCTTCGGAAACAAAGTCCAACTGAGTCGCAAAATCAACCGTATCGACGATCTGCGCCGAAGGGTTAAGGAGTCGAATTGTTTCGCCAAAACGGTCGAGACCGAAAGCCGTGTGGTCGGGTCCGCGGCCCGTCTCGCCATCCGTGTGGAAGCGCACGAAGGCCCCGGCATCGATGAATGTCAGCAGAGCCAGCCTGTTATTCGTCGATCCGCTGATCGAGGGGTCGTCCGTCAAAATCCAACGGCCCAAGTGAACGGGCAAGGGCGCGGGATTGTAGATTTCAATGAAGTCGTTGGTTGGGGCGCTGGCGGCCAGCCATTCGTTCAAGCGCAACCCGGTTCCGAGATCGAGTGCGGCGGCTGTCCCATTCGCTCCGCCCGGAGAGGGCGCGGCAAGCAACACCCACTCCTGATTGAGGAGTCCAACCGAGCGGCCGGCGATCTGCAAGCCGTATTCAACACGATCAATGATTCGGTCGAGCGGATCACGGAGAGTGAGCACGGAATTGTTATCGTTGAGCGGGGCTGGAAATGAATGCGAGTTGGGTTGAGGCGCGAAGCCTGCCGGAACCGAACCGAAATAGAGCACCATCCGTTCGCTCGCGTTGAGCTTGGCATCGCTCCGAAATGGCGACCGAACGAGAGGCGCTCCCATCGGTTGCGCGTCGAAAGAAAATCCGGCGAGCGAAATCGTTCCACCAGAAACATTCTCGATTTCCACCCAGTCCGGGCCTGCGGAAGACCGAGCGAGCACCTCCGCGATCCGGAGTCGAGTTCCCATTTCCGCGAGATAGTTGCTCGCGCCGGGTGTGGGTGTAAACGGGAGCTGTTGAAACGCGCCGCCGCCGTCGGGCAGACGCCCGGTCGTGATTCCAATCGATTGCGCGCCGTACGTGACACGATCCAGTTCGTCGCCATTTGGAGCGAGCAGAACGATCAAACCTCCACTGGCCGGCAGCTTGAGATCAAGGTGGTCCGGTCCGGGGTTTTCATCCGCTCGCAAGACCACAAATCCTCCCGCGCCAATGAATGTAGGCGAAGCAATTCGCGCGATTGCGTTGCTGGTCACGATCGCGCATCCCTGGAGCGCGACCACACTGACGCCCGAGTTGTGGAGCTCGATCCAGTCATCTCCGCCGTCCGGATTCGCCAGAAACTCGTTGATCTTCACGCCTGTGAATGAGCCGAGCGTTTTTGCCTCGTTGGGTCCGAGCGGCGTTGGATCGCACACCGCGAGCCGGCCATCTATCAAGCCTATCGTGAACCCGTCAACCACCGGGCCGTAATGGAGGACATCGACGCGGTTTGTAAAGACGTCGTAGAGCGCGATCGTTTCACCGCGTCGGCTCAAGCCGAAAGGCGCCTTGGAGCTACCGACGGCGGAGCCTTCCTTGCACTCAATTTTCAAGAAGCCGCCGCCATCGATTGTCGTGCCCGTGGCGAATACAAACTGACGCGGCTCCGAATTATCCGTGAGGGACCAACCGCCGATCTGAATGGCTGCCGCACCGGGGTTGAAGAGCTCGATCCAGTCGGCAGCCGAGCCTGCCTGCAATTCGTTGATTCGAACCAATGCCCGCGGCGGGGAACTATTGACGGCGCCTGGAGTTCCGCCCGGAACGCTGGAGTGCCAGTTGGACGGATCGTTTGGATTGCCCTGCGCATCGACAATCTCCAGCGCGGCCCCGGCGCCATCGGCAGCGACCGGCCACGGAAGTCCATCGCTGTATTCGACCGACGTCACGGTGCGCCCCGAAGGATCCAGAAGAGCGATCCGTTCACCCGCATTATCGAGTGATCCCGCGAACCATCCAGCGACAGCCAGATTAGGATAGCGCCGTTGGAAATCAGCCGTCCGTGAATCATTGCCCAGCACAATTCGCGCGCCTGGGCCGAGGACCGGGGAAGAGGTGGGGAAGCGGAAGTTGATTCCCTCAAAGCTGTATCCACTCAGATCCGCCGAGAGCCCGCCTGTGTTTTGAAGCTCGATAAATTCGAAGGGATCGCCGCCGGGCGGGTTGAACATGATTTCGGCGATCCGAACCGGGCTGCCGACCTGAGTGACCTCGAAAGCCAAATCGATGAGGGCGCTCCAGTTGGTGCCGTTGAGCGAACGCGCCATGAGGTGCAGCGGCGCACTAACGGTCAGGGGTGCGCTGTACACGAGCGCGCTCGGGCTCCGGGCGCTTGTGAACATCACTCGAGGATCGTTCCCGTTGGTCGTATAGAGAATGGATCCGAAGAGATTTTTCAGTGCGAGTTGATGATCTGCCGTGACGCGCCCGCCGAACTGACTGGCGACTGGGGCGTTAGAGGACGCGAGAAAGCCTGCCTTCTCGAACGAGTTCGTCACGTACCGCCTGCGACCGGTGATCCAAGTCCCGATCACATCGCTGAACCCTGAGATCGACGGAGCCGCTTGCCCTTTGATCTCATTGTATCGGGCGCGAATCCGCGCATCGGTCAATGGCCCGTCATTGAAAAACGCGCGATGCACGCGATCAGCGAAGAGCAGCTTGAACTCTGGCGACTTCTTCAACGAATTGAACATCGCCTGATAATCGGTCGTGCCCCACGGTGGACTTAACGTCGAGAGCGTCGTGGCAATCGTATCGTAGGTTACCGCGTGAGATGTGAAGGCGAACTCAGCATCCCACGGATAGAACCGGAACTTTGCGCCAACCTTCTTTTCCCGCGCGGCCCGCGTGTTGTTGTGCGGCCAATCGTCGTTGTCCGCCCAGATGAGTGGAAGGAGGTAATCGATGAAGTTGACCATGTCCATTCGGACGGCCGCGGCCAGGTAGTTCGTTGCGATGGTCAGGTCCTTGCGCACCACTGTGCGCAATTGATTCCAGGCGGTGGCGTCGCCACGGATGACCAGGTTGCTCGGGCCCAGCACGTCCCAAAGCTCGCCCCCGCCGTGGTATGCTTGGAGGAAATCGTCATCGACGCGTTCGCAAGGATTGTAGAGCCCCTTGTAAACTCCGTTCAGAAAGAGGTAAACGAACGTGCCATGGCAGGCGGGAATTCCCACATCGAGGCTGAGCGCGCGGATGAACTCGTCCTTGATCAAAGGATTCGTGTTATCGTTCATCCCAGCCCGGACGTGAAGAGTGTTGTAGGAATCCAGGGTGGTGCTGGGAAAGACCGGATAATTCAACCGTCCACGACCGTAATCCCCGCGAAAATAAAGACGGAACGAATACTTCCCCTCTGGCGGCGACGCGTTTCGGTAATTGTAGAGTCCGCGAATGTAATCTCCGCCAGCGACACGGATTCCAGCATCGAGTTGGAAGCCGCCGTTGTCACCTGGACGGACGAGCTCCACTGAGACGGGCCGTTCCCAAGCAACCCCGTGCTTCGTCGTATTGCGTGGATTGAACTCCATGATGCCGTTGCGGCCGTAAAGATTGTTCGTCGCCGTGACGAGCGAGAGGACGGGGAGCAACCGGCGATTGTTCGCGAGGTTCATCAGATAAGTGTGCGTCCGGACCCCCGACGGCAATTGGTTTGCCGCGAAGGCACCGGCTCTCACGATTCGCGTGGCGGCGACAGAGATAGGCGCCACGTAAACAATCCCGTTGGTAAGCGTGGGCGGACTGCCATCCAGTGTATAGCGGATTTCGGCTCCGGCAGTTCGACACGCCAAACTGAGAGAGAATGGCGCATTGAAAAAGCCGCGCTCGACGCTGAAATGCACTTCTTCCACCTTGCCTGTGATCGTGCTGGTGTTGTTCGCCGCACCCGGCGTGGCCTCCCCGAGATAGCGCCAGACCAGCTTGCCGCCTTCTGTTTGTCGGCCGTAGGAATAATTGGGCGACTGCTCGGGATAGACCAACTCGTCAACGAGCGTTCGTGGAAGCTCCGGCCCAAACAGCTGAAGCGTGTCGCCGGTCGGGTTGAGCTTGAAGTTGGTGTGGAACCGCTGGCCGGTCGCCGGATCCCTTCGATCTTTGCCCGACGCCCAGATGACCCAATATCCGCCGGGCGGAATGATGGCGTGCGGAAAGACCCATTGACCTTCTTCCTCGCGATCAACGCTGAGCGACCAACCTCCGAGATCAACCGGCTGCGATCCGCGATTGTACAATTCAATCCAGTCCTCCGGGTCCTTCTCCTCATCGGCAATTCCGGTTTGGTTCTCCGCCATGATCTCGTTGATGAGGATGTCAGGCGTCGGCTGAGCGGGATCGACTCGGTACTTCCATGGCGAGCCACGGAAGGAAATCGGAATCACCTCGGCCGTTACAATGCCGTGATTCGAACTCCACTCGATTGTCACATCCCCCGTGCGGGCCAAAGGAAATGAGAAGCGATAAGGCCCGGCGCCCACCCCCACCAGGTTTGTGGCGATGAGCCCATTGACCCGCAGATCCGACGCATCGACACCATCGACCGGTTGGCTAAAGCTGATTTCCACTTCGCCCAATCGCCGCAGCACCGTGCTGGGGACTGGGACCACATTCGTCACGGCCGGTCCCGCGAGATTGATCAATTGATACGCCCACGTGGAACCTAGAGCGCCACCGTCGAAGCGCTGCGGAGGAGTGTTCAAGTCCGCAACCGTATGGAGCGTGCCCCATGAAATATCGACCGCACCGAAGGAAGGTTGCGGGAACGAAAAGTTGTATCGGGCTCCCGTCCCGCTAACAGTCT
>SIBF01000086.1 GCA_009695275.1 Pedosphaera sp.
GAAGCAATACGGCGCTAAAACCTCGGGCATCCATGAATTCTGAATGTTTCGGACGACTGCCTGCCGGATTTCCGCCGGCTTCCTGTCGTGCTGGTGAGTGAAAACAGGAGGAATTACGAGCAAAAATGCCATAATGAGAATTGCTGACTTTGGCGTTACTGCGGGGAGAATCTCGCGATTTGGAAATGCCCGAGCGATCATTCACTGGTGACTGTCAACCGGGTGAGCAAGCCACGCGTGCGAAGCATGTCGATGAATCTGTATCTGGGCGGCTGGGGCGGCACGGATGGGGGATGGGGGCCCGCTGTCCGCAATTACCAGATCTTTTTGCGCAATTCCGACCTGGTCGAGCCCGGACCGGTCAAGACCTTCGTCCTGACGGACATGCGCGAGGACAGCATCGATATGGGAAATTTCGGCGTCAACATGGCAGGCTGGCCGGACAAAACCTCAACGTACGGCTTCTGGGATTTGCCGGGGTTCTACCATAATGGCTCCGGAAGTTTCGCCTTTGCAGATGGGCATTCTGAGTTCAAGCGATGGATGGATCCGCGCACAACTCCTCCAGTCAAGCCTGGCATAGGCTATCCCGACCGTTTTAACTCTCCCAAGAACCCGGATATCGGCTGGCTTCAGGATCATGCCACCCGGCCACGTGTGCGTTAAGCTTTGCACAATTCTTAGAAATCTTGAGACGAATGATCTCAACCAGCGAATAACGTGATATGAAACTATAGGGCTATCCAGTTGACTCTTGTGGCCTGCAAATTGCCCCAACCGGTGGGGTGTTTAAGGGTAAACTGGCTACCAGCCGTTGCGTCACAAGAGTCAAGTGCATAGGCCTATGAAACTATTAGGCGGCTTATTCAGGTCAGGTGCCATCCAAACAATAATTCTGGCATGGTGCGCCGCACTGCCACTGAGGGCCGATTATCCAGGCACCGTTCTTTCCCAAGGGCCGGTGGGGTATTGGCGGCTGAACGAAACCGTGCAGCCACCCTCGCCCCGGCCGGCTGCGAATATCGGCAGCCTCGGGACGGTGAGTGACGGCAATTACTTGTTCGCTCCGAAGCGAGGGGAACCCGGGGCGCTGACCGGAAGTCCAGCCACTTCGGTGAGGTTCTTCAATTCGAACCTGGACCCAGGGTTTGGCGGGTCGAAGGTCGAGGTACCGTTCAAAACCAACCTGAATCCCAACGGGCCGTTCTCAGTGGAGTTCTGGGCCAAACCCACGAGCCTGGTCAGCAATCTCTTCTGTATGGTAGCCTCATTGAATTCCGATCCAGCGATCGGGCCTTCGACTAATTCCAACCCGCGCGCAGGCTGGTTATTTTACCAGTCCACCAATGCTGCCGGCAACCAATGGCAATTCCGGCTTGGCAATGCCAGCGATTATCTGGATGCCGACGCGATCCGAGGCGGAACGGTTACGACCGGAGTCTGGCATCACATCGTGGGCACATTCGACGGCTCGATGGCGTCCCTCTACGTGAACGGCGCTCAAGTATCCTCGCGTGCAATCACTGGCTATCAGGCCAACGATGCCCGTCCGTTTCGCATCGGGACCACTTGCTTCGAAGGATTGCTTGGCGCTAACGGCACCTACGCGGGCAACCGGGGCTTTGACGGCTGGATCGAGGAAGTCGCATTTTACGGTGCCTCACTCAGCGCCAGCGACGTCGCCGCCCATTATTCCACCGCCACGACCAACGGCACAGACTATGCCTCTCTGGTCCTCGCCAATAAGCCCATTGGTTACTGGCGTCTCGGTGAGCCAGGAAATCCGCCAGCGCCAAATCTCGGCAGCCTCGGAGCCGACGCCAATGGTCGCTACATTTATTCAGCGCACCCGGGCCAGGCCGGACCGCAACCTCCCGAGTTTACCGGCTTCGAGAGCGGTAACCGCGCTTGCGCTTTTGCCAGCACGAACGGCTTTGTGGACCTGCCTGCTCTAAACTTGAACACGAACAAAGTCACCATGACGGCCTGGATCCTGGCCGCCGGAACTCAGGCAAAGAATGCGGGCATTGTGTTTTGCCGGGCGGGCACGACGGTCGCCGGCCTCAAATTTGACGTCAATGATCCCAACGGCCTTTCCTACAACTGGAATGACGACGACGCTGCCTTCAATTTCAAGAGCAACCTGGTAGTTCCAGACTTTCAGTGGTGCTTCGTGGCATTGATCGTTCAACCGGACCAGGCCACCCTCTGCCTTCAAGACGGCACGCAGTTTTCGACCGCCGTAAACTATGCAGTCCATCCCGACCAGGCATTCGAAGGTGATGCACTGATCGGCACGGATTTCCAGGATCCGACCCTAACATTCAACGGCACCATCGATGAAGTGGCGATCTTCAACCGCGCACTTTCAGTAGGTGAAGTTTATTCGCAGTACGCTTCTGCCGTCGGTGCCCTCATACCCTCTGTTTTCGGCGACTTACAGGTTCCGGCGGGAGCCGTTTACATTGGCGACAGCCTGACCTTGAGCGTGGATGCAGGTGGAACCCCGCCCCTGAGATATCAATGGCGCAAAGATGGCAAGCCAATCTCCGGGGCCACCGCAAGCGCCTTCACCAATACCAGCGCGGACTCGATCGACTCCGGGAATTACGACGTTGTCGTCTCAAACGACCATGGAACGGCGACCAGCCAGCAGGCCGCCGTGAGCGTGAAGCCAATTTCTCAAGTTGAAATCAGCCAGGGCCCGCAAGGCCGCACCCTGTATAAAGGAGGGCTGCTGAACCTGAACGTGCAAGCCTCAGGCGGTGGACTTTCCTATAAATGGCAGAAGAACGGTGCCGATGTGGCTGGCGCAACCAACGCCTTCTATAGCGTGACCACCGCCTCGGGTGATGACTCCGGAGGCTACCAGGTCGCAGTCTCAAACAGACAAGGCACAGCCAAGAGTAGTGTGGCCGCTGTCACCGTCATCGTTCCTCCTGCCGACAGTTACGAAAGCGTTATTGTCGGAGACGGTCCGGAATCTTGGTGGCGACTGGATGATCCTGCCGGCACCTCTACCTTGATCGATGCCATGGGTCGCCACGACGGCGTTTACAAAGGCGGGGTGACTCTCGCCGTCCCCGGCGCGGTCGTCAGTGGCATGAACACGGCGGCGACGTTCGACGGCTCGTCTGGTTACGCCGAGGTGCCTTTCTCGAAGGCTCTCAACACCCCGAAGTTCACCATCGAATGCTGGGTGAAAGCCGCTTCGGACGTCGCAGCTCTGTGCCCCCTGGCCTCATTCACACAACCGCCAGGACGCGGTTATGTGCTGAATAAATCGGCCGACGGCCTGTGGTATTACATGTTCGGAGACGGGAGCAACCCGGCAGTGTTTGTCGTTGACGGCAGCGATGCGATTTACGGCAAATGGACCCACCTGGCGATCACGTACGATGGAATCGACTTCAGTGCCTACCTGAACGGAGACCTGGATGCCATCCTGAGCCCCTTCTTTGTGCCCAACAATGTTGCCCCATTGCGAATCGGGCTCGACCAAACCGGCGCTGGCTGGAATGACTATTGGAAAGGCGATATTGACGAGGTGGCTTTCTATCCGAGAGCCCTCACCGCAGACCAAGTCGCCGCTCACTATTCCGCCGCGCTTTACGGCACCCGCAGCAAACCCGTTTTTGCCCAGCAACCAAAACCCTCAACATCGGCGGTGGGTTCGCGATTCTTCTTCGCTCCGACCGTCGAAGGGACTCCGCCCATCAATTTGCAATGGAGCAAAAACGGCTCGCCGCTCCCTGGTGAAACCAACTATTTTCTCCTCATCAAAAAAACATCTTTCGTGGATACGGGCATCTACCAATTGACCGCCACCAACCTGACTGGCAAATCCACGAGCGAACTCGCGACACTGGCCATCCTTCCGGAGCCCGCTTTCGCCAACGTGACCAACGATCTGGTTTTACATCTAAACTTCGATGGAAATTACCTGGATTCCTCCGGTCGAACAAATAACGCCCGTCCGAATGGTTCTCCGAAATTCGTGGCGGGCGCCGTCGGAAAACAAGCCTTGCACGTCGGCACCACGGTTGACAGCAGCGACCCCACCGATCCGGTGGTTGCGGCAGCCAGCTACGTGACGCTCGGTGCTCCGCCGGACCTGCAATTCGGTTCCACTGTGAACTTTTCGGTTTCTTACTGGGTACGATTCACTGGCGCTCCGGGTGATCTGCCCTTTCTCTGTAATTCGATCAATGCATTTGGCAACCCGGGTTACACCCTCGCCCCTTCCTATCAACGTGGTGGGTGGTCGTGGAGCCTGGGAGACGTCGCGAGCACGAGCTCCATCGGAGTTTACGGTAACAATGGCACCCTTAATGACGGGAACTGGCACCACTTGGTGCATACTTTTGATCGCTCCTCCAGCTCATTTACCTATCTCGACGGAAACTTGGTCGATTCAAGATCGGCGGTTGGAGTCGGCGATCTCGACACCGGAGAACCAACCACGATCGGCCAGGACGCTTCAGGTGATTATCCAGAAGAAGCTGAGATGGATATCGACGACGTGGGTATGTGGCACCGGGTCTTGACGCCTTTCGAAGTTTCCACCATCCACACCGTGGGCCAGGCGGGCAACAGTTTCGACACCTATGGACCTGTCTCGCTGATGGTCACGAGCGATGCAGGCGCAATCCAGTTGGTCTGGCAGGCAGGCACGCTGATCGAGGCTGAGGAAGCCCTTGGTCCATGGTCACCCGTGGCCGGAGCCGCACCACCCTTTCACCAAGTCACCGCTGGCGCAGTTCGGAAGTTTTATCGAGTTCGCCTTTGATGCACCGTGGGCGCCAACCAACGGTGCCAGGGCTGATCGTCGCAAGCTTCGAATATCAAGTAGCGATTACGGGGTTTCTACAACTCTGTAAAATCGCTGTCGGGGAAAAATCGTTGGAAATGAGATCGTCAAAACCTCACCAGTTCCGATTACTGGATTCTCGAGATCGCTCCAACTAATTGAATTAAGGTCGGCGGTGCTTTGGACCTGGTACTTTCCACCTTTCGGAGCCATCAAGCCGAAAGTGATTACTCCGTTTGCCTGGCTTACACTTTGAAACACCGGTGGAGGAAGTGACTGAACGCTGATCTCGTCCAAACCGAATGCGTTCCGGTCGTTCCGGAACTCAAACCTGATGGCCGAGCTCGTCCCGATGGCCGTGACCGTGAACTGCATATTGATCCAGGCGAACTTGTTCATGTTGACCTGGTCGAACAGCGATTGGCCGTTCCAGGAAACGCGGAATTGATTCGGAGTTCCCCGCACCGGATTATCCATCCAGAAGGAAATAAGATATTTTTGCCCGGCCACCGTCGGCAGCGTTTGGGAAAGGGAACCCAACAGAGCGGTCTGGCTCAGAAATGCACCATACGCGCCCGAGTGGACGAATTCAGTGTCCTCAACACCGGGAAGCGGGGGAATTCCGGTAAAACTGCTGTTGTCGATGCCATGCACAAAGTTGTCTCTGGAGCTACCCGAGAGAGTCCAGCTCTCGAAAGTGCCTGCTTCAAAACCTCCATTCCCAACCAGCAGGTTGAATTCCCGGATCTGCGTCGCTCCCGTGTTTGCATTGATGAACGAAACAGCCGTGCTCCATGAACCAATGAGAAAGCTCGTCGCTGCGGCGTTCAATCCCACAGTAACGGTGGCAGCACCGCCGGGTGCCAGCGTCCCGCTGCTTGGCGATACATCGAGCCATGTTGAAGTGTTCAGGGCGGCCCACTGCAAGGGAGCCGTCCCCACATTGGTTAATGCATAACTTTGGGCGGTCACATTGAAAGGTCCACCAGCCGGGCCATTCGCTGTAAAACCCAGTGGCGACGTGATCACCAGTGGATCGGACGGAGGAGCGAGAAGGGCATTGATTAAATTCGTTCCGGTGGGAGTGCCCAAACCGGTGCAGAGATCATATCCTGTAACCGCATGGAAGTCGTCTGGACTGTCTGCATTCGTGTTATCACCCGTCGTGATGTCGTGAAAGATCTTCGTGTAATCCGATCGCTTTGCGATGGCGTAGATGGCCGGATTGATGAAGCCCACCGGTGGTTGGCCATTGACCGTCGCCTGTTCATTGATCAGGGCTGTGAAGCCCGCCCACAACGGTGAGGCGATACTCGTGCCGACAAACGCCCGTGATCGGCCACGTCCTGAGATCGCCCAAACGTTATCCGCGATCATCGCGACGTCTGGAATGTTTCGCATCGTGGTTGATCCCCGATTGGATGACATGTCGATGTTCCGTTGCCACGGAGGAATGGAAAAAATGGTACTCCTGCCGCCACTGCTGCCGTTCCAAGTGGTTTCAGACAGCCAGGCTCCCGATGTGTCGGTGGTCAACGATGTTCCACCCACGATCGTGATGTAAGGATCATCGGAGGGTTGGAGGGCCGCTCCACTGAACGCTCCGGAATCACCGGAAGCAATGAAGAAGGATTGCCCCTGGGCGGCAAACTGCTGGAATATTTGACGGGTCGTGACGTCGATATCGAAGCCCCATGAACAGCTCAATTGCTTCGCGAGATTGTCCGTGGCCATACGGTTCAACATGTGATTGATCGTGGCAACAGTCGCAAGAGGTGACCCCTCATAAACGATCACACTGGAAAGTCCGGGCGCCATTGAGATCGCCATTTCAATGTCCAGTGCCACTTCCTCATTGAAGCTGCCCGGGCGACGGCTGGTTGGTACGCCGTTGAAATCATCCATGAGGACGTTCTTCAGCGGGACCACCGGTAGCTTCGCCAGCTTTGTGTAGGCGGCAATGTCGCTCGCGTAATAGCCGTCCAATGCAAATATTCCGACCGACTGGCCCGCACCCGTGAGTGAGGTTCCCGGAACATAGGCGGCTCTGAAATCGTTCCCAATAAAGGCACCTTCCGGGCCCGATCCCGCACGCGGAGTGGCGAGAGCCTTCTGCCCTGCCGGGAAAGCATGCAAACTTTTGGAATGCGGTTTCGCAAAATTGTTCAAGCCGCTGATGTGCAATACTGGAACACCCAATCCGAGCGATGGCTCCTTGTCTGGTGCATAAAAGGTCCTCGTTTCCGATGGGTGCTGGAAAACATGTAGATTGAGATGAAACGCTTTCTCCACATCGGCAGCCGAACCTTTCACCCCAAGCAACATGCGGTTGTCGTGCCGGCGGGTTACTGTGAGGCAGTTCGCCAATGCGAAATCAATCGTCGCTTGATATGCCTGTTCTGTCGGACCAAATAACTCTGTGAACTGATCTGGGGTTAAATAGCGATGGCAGGCCGCGCTTGTCGGATCGTAAACTTGCTGGAGTAGTCTGGTGAGAGAGTCCTGATTGCGCAGAGGCAGTCCGATCGCCAGCGAAATCTCGTTCGCACCTGGCAACCGATCAACTGCCTCTAACTTTGCCCAGGCTGGAAGCACATGCCCGCTGAGGCTTTGTCTTTCCGTGGCAAGAATGGCAAACGAGTGAGCAATCACCAACGAAAGTAGCGGTAACTTCAAGTGCATTTGAATGTCGAGCGGCCAGCATATTCGATACTTCGCATTTGAGTCCGAGCCGCCTCCACAGTCAAGTTGACGGTGTCGTCGAGGCGAGGCAGGCATCGCTAGACTCAGTTCTCCTTTGATCAGAATTCCGTACTCCGCTGATTACTCAGTTCGATTTAAGTCTGGTCATCTCGTCTCCTGCAGGAAATGAGAAAAAGGACCGCATCGATTTCTCGATGCCGTCCTTTCCGCAGCCTGTGGGATTGGGCAACAACCAGCAAAACTGGCCGCTATTTCGCGCCTTGATCAATCCATGCACGTATCACGCCGACTTCTTCCGCCGTCAACGGCTTGGGCGGCGGGCCGAATCCACCTCGGCCTCCGGGTCCGCCCGGACCTCCTGGCCCACCGGGACCGCCTTGAGGCCGCCCTCCAGGTCCACCTGGAGGAGGGCCGCCAGCACCGGGTCCACCGGGGCCTCCTCCGGGCTTAAATCCTGGCCCGCCTGGTCCGCCTGGTCCACCTGGTCCGCCGCCGCGCGGCTTCATCTTCGGTGGCATCGCGATGTCATCATGAATCCGGGCTACAGCCGCCACCAGGATGCTCTTCTTGCTGTTCCCTGGCACAATGATCTTGCCGTCTTCTCCGCCATTGAGCAGTGCGGCCAGACTGTCAACTCGCAGTTCGCCTTTCTGCTTTTCCTCACCGTGGCAGCGAAAACATGAGGCTTCCAGTAGAGGCTTGATGTCCTTGGCGTAAGTCAGTCCTTTTTGAGTGGCCGCCGGTGGCAGCTTGCTGGTGTCAACTTTGCTGATGTCCCACCTGGCTTCGTCAGCATGTGAAGAAACCATCGCGGTGGTTATTGTCAGGAGTAGAGCGGATATTCGTTTCATTGTTTCTCAATACAGTTGTTGGTCTTGCAATTCATTCATCAAGACTGTGTCTCTGGTTGATCGGTTACAAGAACCACGACGTAGCAATCCAATGAAACGACGATGTTTGAGTGAAACCGTACTCGAACAAAATCATGACTTGTTTCCGGTCTTTCAGTGGCAGGCCAAATCTCGATGATTGGCAGACCATCGAACAAATGGTTGCCGCAAATTCCTTTCGCCACCCGGCCAAAGACGCTAAAAGCACTCCGTTGAATCTCATTGAGCAAAGTCTTGGGTTGATTGCAGGCAGCCGCTCCCTGCCCCTGCTCTTCGCGGAGCAAGCGCGTCGCATGGGAGTGTCGCGGATCGTTGCGGTCGCTTTCGAGAATGAGACGGATGCCCGTCTCACACACCTCGTGGATGAGATCGTCTGGCTGAAAGTCGGGCAACTCGGCAAAATGATCGATGCATTTGCCAGCCGCCAGGTCCGTCAGTGTGTGATGCTCGGACAGATCGCTCCGAAGAACTTGTTCGACCTTCGTCCAGATCTTCGCGCGATGGCATTGCTGCTCCGACTCAAGGAAAAGAACGCTCAGACGATTTTCAAGGCCATTGGCGATGAGCTGGCCAAAGACGGCGTCGAACTGATTGAAGCGACACCGTGGCTTGTGCCTCTGATGGCAGGATTTGGATTTCAGCTTGGTCCGCAGCCAACCAAGGCGCAGATGGAGGATGCGCGGTTTGGTTTTACGATCGCGAAGGAAGTCTCCCGGCTCGAAATCGGTCAGACAGTCGTTGTGAGGGATGGAACCGTGCTTGCCGTGGAAGGCTTCGAGGGCACGGATAAATGTCTCGCTCGCGGCGGTGAACTGGCCGGAAAACAAGGCGGCGCGATTGCCGTTAAAGTGGCGAAAGCAGGCCACGACATGCGGTTCGACATTCCGTGCATCGGGCCGGAAACGGTTAACACTTGCGCCGCTTCCGGCATTTCCGCGCTGGCGCTTGAAGCAGGCAAGACGCTTGTCCTTGAGCACGAAGAAGTGAGCCGCATTGCTCGCTCGACGAAGGTTGCCATCTTCACGCTGGATGCGCAGACGCCAACATCCTGAGCGAATACAGCGGTTTCAAGAGTTCTTCCCGACCCCGGCATTGGGAGGAGACCCATCCAGAACTTCCCGAACGATCCGGGCCAGAGCTTGCGCCGCGTACGGCTTTTGGAGAAAACAGATTTGTTGCTGCACTTCTTCCTTGCCGTTGACCTCGCTGCTGTAGCCGCTCACGTAAATGATTTTCAAATCCGGTTTTTCGTCTGCCAGTTGGCGGCCGAGTTCCAAACCGCTCACACCTTCGGGCATCACCAGATCCGTGAGGAGAAGATCGACGCGGTCTCGCGCCTGCGTCCAAACCTTGAGAGCCTCCGCACCGGACGCAGCCTCTATGATGACGTATCCAAGATTCTGCAGAATCATGCGCCCCAGCTCTCGCAAGCTTGGCTCATCCTCCACCAGAAGCACCGTTTCCGTGCCGCCCTGGACTTCGATCATCTGTGATTTTCCGACCGCTGCGGGAGCAGGTTGATCTGAGCACGGTAGAAAGATCAGAAACGTCGTTCCTTCACCGGGCTTGCTGATCACTTCGATCCAGCCTTGATGCTGCTGAACAATCCCATAGACCGTGGCCAATCCAAGCCCAGTGCCCTTGCCCTTGCCTTTCGTCGTAAAGAACGGTTCGAAAATGTGCGCCAATGTCTCGGCATCCATGCCCGAACCGGTGTCGGTCACACTCAGGCAGACAAATCGCCCGGCTCGTGCCTGCGAACGCCGCTGAACATGAGCATCGTCCACTTCAACGAGCGAAGTGGTGACGACGAGTCGTCCTCCCTGATGCATGGCATCGCGCGCGTTCACCGCGAGATTCATCAAAACTTGATCCAGCATTCCCGAATCACCCATCACTGCGGGAAGCCCCTGCGAGGGCGTGAACGTCAGTTCAATGTTCTCGCTGATCACCCGGTCGAGCATCTTCATCACCGTCGCGAGGCAATCGTTCAGGTCGAGTGGCACCGTCTGCACAATCTGGCGGCGGCTGAACGTCAGCAATTGCCGCGTCAAACTTGAAGCCTTGTCAACTGCGCCCAGAATCTTCTGGAGCGACATCACTTTTTTCGGAGCCAGCGTTTTGTCCGCCAGGAGAATATCCCCATGTCCTTGAATGATGGTCAGGACATTGTTGTAGTCGTGAGCGAGGCCTGCAGCGAGCTGGCCAACGCACTCCATTTTTTGCAACTGCCGCAACTGTTGCTCCAAATTCAGCTTTCCCGTGACTTCCTCGCCGTAGCAATGGACCACCTCGCGATCGGGAATGGGGAAGAACGACCAGAGGAACGTACGGCGTGCGATCTCCAGGGAATGTCCAACGGCATTCTCTCCTGCAGCCAGGCATCGTTGAACGATCTCCGTGCTGCCGGCTGGCAGAAGCGCTAGCACCGGCTTGTTCTCCATCTGCTCCGCCAGATCGAGAGCCGCCTCGTTCGCGTACGTGAGTTCCCCGTCGGCGGCCAGTTCCACCACCGGATTCGGATTGCAGCGTGCGAACGCCGCAAGCCGCTGGATGGCGGCTTCGCTCCGTCGCCGCTCAACGGTCAGGCTCAGGATTGTCGCAATGGCCTGAACAAAGTGCAGATCATCTTCCGTTACCACGCCGGGTCGCCTTGAATGAGCCA
This sequence comes from Pedosphaera sp., assembly GCA_009695275.1. Lineage (GTDB taxonomy): Bacteria > Verrucomicrobiota > Verrucomicrobiia > Limisphaerales > F1-12-MAGs170 > F1-120-MAGs170. The sequence goes on from SIBF01000086.1 coordinate 11,069, forward strand.
CGAGCAGTCCGAAGGGGCGTTCCGGACCGGCGATGACAAGGAAAACACTGCTTCGCACTCCCTCGTTTTTGAGCGTCTCCGGAAACTTGAACCGCGTCTCCGTTGACCACTCCTGAATGATCACGGGATCATCATCAAGCGCTCGCGACTCCGGCGTCCCCTCGACAACCAGACGACGCGCTCCCGCACGGCTCTCCTCGCCAAAACCAAACCCATCCCGGAACGCAAGTTCGCGGGTATCAGCCATGTATTCGAAGATGGCGCAGCTTTCCACTTCGAGTGTGTTGCCAAGGAATGATACCACCTGCGTCATCAGCGCCGGCACGTCCAATCCTACAAGCGCGCACTGACCAATCGCGGCCACCGCAGCCTGCTGACTCGCGCGTGTCGTGAGACGGTAATTCTGCGCAGCTTCGTTTTCAGTGCGGCGCGAGGCCTGTGGCAAACGCTGTTCCGCCATGACCAGGCGAAGGCGGGCGGCATTCCGATCCACCGGCTTCCACAGCACATCATTCGCGCCGGCTTCCAACGCTGCGGCTGCTGCCGCAATGGACGATGCCAGACCCACCACCCATCCCGGCCTTTGACCATCCTTGCGGGTCATCTGACTGCATGCCGTCAACCCTTCCGGCACGTCCACATTCAAGAAAACGATCGATGTTGGGTTGACTTCGAGCGATGACGACAATTCAGCCGGTTCCCGGCAGATGAAAACTTCGCTCCCTTGATCCGTAAGGCAGTTCACCAGCTCATCACGGCTCACCAGATCGTTCTCGAAAATAATTACTTTCATCCAATCAAACTCAAACTTCACCGCGCTTGCATGACGATGAGGGTCAAATCTGGCGGCGTCCATCCGCCTGACATCTGAGATCAAAGTTGACAAAGCTTTTGCCAACACTCCCGTTCCCGGCACCTCGCTTGCAACTGCGATGCGTAACTAATGTGGAATCTAGGCAGACTCTCGCGTGTTGCCAAGCCGCATCCCCAAGTTCCATCCTGCATCAACACAGAATTCGAGATGGCGGCGAGTTGTCACGCCAGGATCGAATGAACAACTTCGCCGTGAACATCTGTCAACCGCATGTCCCGGCCGCTGAATCTGAAGGTCAGCCTCTCATGATCAAAGCCGAGCAAATGCAGAATTGTCGCGTGCAGGTCGTGCATGTGGACCTTGTCCTCGACCGCCTTGTAACCGTAATCATCCGTCGCGCCGTAAGCCATGCCGCCCTTCACCCCGCCTCCTGCCATCCACACCGAGAAACCAAACGGGTTGTGATCGCGCCCGTCCGAGCCTTGCGCGAAAGGGGTCCTCCCAAATTCACCCGCCCAAAGCACGAGAGTCTCATCGAGCAATCCTCGCGACTTGAGATCCTTCAACAGGGCGGCAATGGGCTGATCCACCGCCCTTGAGTTGTTCTCGTGCCCGGTCTTCAACCCACCATGTTGATCCCATCGATCCGCTCCGCCAATCGACGGGCACGTCAACTCGACAAAACGCACGCCACGCTCGACGAGCCGACGCGCCACGAGGCATTGAAGGGCATAAGTGCGCGTTTGCGGATACGCCGCATTCAAACCGTAGAGCTTTTTCGTGGCCTCGGATTCGCCATCGATGTTCATCAGTTCCGGCACGGCGGACTGCATCCGGAACGCCAGCTCGTAATTCGTGATGGCGGATTCGAGTTGATCCACATGCCCGAGCCTGTCGAGCACGCCCTGGTCAAGCTTCCGCACGAGCGCGAGCTTGTTTCGCTGCAAAGCAGGCGTGGCTTCCAGCGGTTGAACGTTTGCCACCGGCTGGGCTGCCGCTCGAAAGATCGAGCCTTGGAACGTCGCTGGCAAAAATCCTCCACCGAAATTCTCCAACCCTCCCGGTGGAATCAGGCCTCCGTTGAGAACCACAAAGCCAGGAAGATTCTGATTCTCCGTTCCCAGACCGTAGCTGACCCACGCTCCCATGCTGGGCCGGCCGGAGAGCCCCAGTCCGGTGTGAAGGAAATAGTTCGCGTTCGTGTGCTCGGAGAAGTTCGCCACCATCGATCGGATGACGCATAGATCATCCACGCATTGCGCGATGTTTGGAAAGAGGTCGCTCACCGGCAATCCACTCTGTCCGTAGTTCCGAAACTTCCACGGACAGCCGAACGTGCTGCCGTTGTTGTTAAACTGCGTCGGCTCCATCTTCGGCTTGAACGGCTGGCCATGTTCGGCGTTGAGCCGGGGCTTCGGGTCAAACGTATCCACCTGCGAAGGCCCGCCGTCCATGTAGAGGAAAATGACGTTCCGCGCCCTCGGCACGCGATGCGATGCACGTGGCATCAGTGTGTTGAAAGCCTTTGGCGCTTCGCCGGTGACGACGCTTCCAAACGCCCGGTCACCAAGCAATCCGAGGAGCGCGAGCCCTCCGAATCCATTGGCGCATCGCGCGAGCATCTGGCGGCGAGTCACAGCAGGCGAAAGGAAGTTTTGGCAATGCGACATACCTAATTCACGAACACAAACTCTTTGACGTTCAGCAGCACATGACAAAGGTCGGACCAAACACGTTCTGAACGCGAAGCTTCATCTCCGGAAGCGCCATACGCTTCACCTTGTTTCCTGACGAAGGCGAGCGCTTCGCCAACTTCGACGGCATTAGCCGCGCGTCCAAATGTTGCCAGGTAAATTTCCTGGACGATCTGTTCGGGCAACTTCTGATGATTTTCGAGAAGTCGTTTCGCCCAACGTTTCATTTCACCAGCGACGAAAGGATCATTCATCAGGATGAGCGACTGCGCCGGGACATTGGACATTGTGCGCCGGCCCACGGTCGTCATCGGCACCGGAGTGTCGAACGCGCGCATCATCGGCGACACGAAATTCCTGCGAACTTCCACGTAGATCGACCGTCGTCCATCACCATCAAGCGGCCCGCTGGTCCCAGGACGTCCGCGTCCATCCATGAACTGCGTCAGATGTATCGGCACCGGCGACCCAAACATAGTCTTATCAAGCCGACCAGAAAGCGAAAGGATAGCATCGCGAATGACCTCGCCTTCGAGCCGCCGCACCTCCATTCGATGCCAGAGCCTGTTCGAGGGATCCTTCTCCTCCGCCAAGGCGTCATTGGGCTTGCTCGACATCCGGTAGGTGGATGACGTGACCAGCATCTTGACGAGTCGCTTGGTGGACCAGGCACCCTCCGTCCGGAACCAATTCGCCAGCCAGTCGAGCAATTCCGGATGCGTGGGCGGTTGCCCAAGCACACCGAAATCATCGGGTGTCGGGACAATTCCACGCCCGAACAGATGATGCCACACGCGATTGACCATCACTCGCGCAAGAAATGGATTCGAGGAATCCGTCATCCGGCGCGCGAATTCCAATCGCCCACTCCCCTGCCCCACCGGCATTTGAACCGGGCCGCCAATCGCCGCCAGAAAGCGCCGCGGTGCAATCTCCCCTGGCGTCCGCGCATTGCCTCGAATGAACACGACTTCATCCATTCCGGTGCCATCGACCATCGCGGGAACCAGCGTGGGCTCCGGAATGGAATTCTCAATCGCCCGGTAATCGTCCAGCAGCGTGGTGACCTTCGGATCGTCTGTCGTGTCGAGAAGGCCATTTCTCACGAGCCAATCCAGCAACGCGAATGATGTTGTGGAGTGGGAGTCATGTCGCGTCGGATTTCTCGTTTCACCATGAGTCACGCTTGCGCTCGACTGACTCTTCCCCATGTCGGTGCCGCCCCATTTCTCAATCTCTGCTTCCACTGCATGGACGTACCTTTCCGCGAGCATCTCAATCGTTCGCACTTCTCCATCTCCCAGCATCGTCGTGAAATCCACAGGTTTCACCAGCGGAGCCTGCCTGTCGTCGGAAAACGTCACTTGATCAATCGCGGCCCAACCGTTCAGCCCGTAGCCGCCCGGCCTGCCTCCCGCCGCTGTATCTGCGGGAGCGAGATCGTTTAACTCAAGATAAGCGCGATGTCCCCGCCACATGCTCAAGTCGATCGTGATCCAGCTCAGGTCATCCCGATCAAGAACGCGCCGCAACCCGCCATAGATCGGATCCTGGATCATGATGAAATTGTCGATCACCAGGTTCAGGCGGCTGTCCCGGCCAGCGGCCCGGATGTGCGCAAACCGATTCGTGATGGTAAACGTGGGAGAACGCATCGCTCCCTGGATCCGACGCGAAATGACCGCCGTGTTCACCCCCGGCTTGGGAAGGATCCGCAGTGGCATTTTCTTCGAATCGCCGATGACCAATTCACCAGCGCCATGCGTGGCGGTGCCAAATGCAGGACCATCTACAAACCAGCCGGGTGCCACACCGCTCGAAAAATCGGCAATGATCACTTCATTGGTCCGCTGCGCTTGCTTCTCCGAATGCGAAGTCTCCACTTCAATCGGTCGCCAGGCCTTCGTGAAACTTGACGGCATGTTTGTTCCTGAAAGCTGATTCCAAACTCGCAAAGGATGAGCTCCGTCACCGGGTCGTTGGTCACGGAGCGCCGCCAGCCACTTCGCAAGCAATCCCGCATCGACACTGAACCGTGCCGCGATTGTGTTCGTTGCGTTGCCGTCGCCACCTGGTTCAGTCCCAGAAACTATCGCGTGCGACGCCAGCAGGTAATCCTTCACCTTCGCCGCCTTCATCTGCCAGGCATTGGCCAGCGCTGATCGGATCTTTGGTTTCAATTCCTGAAGCCTGGTGACGCAGCCTTCAATGCGGTCCGGGGAGTCGATGGCTCGTTGCGCGAAGCGTGAGCTGCCAATCATTCCGTAGATCGAGTAGAAATCCTTTGTCGGAATCGCGTCGAACTTGTGGTCATGGCAACGCGCGCACGCCACGGCCAATCCCATGAACGTCTTCGTGAGCACGTCGATCTGGTTGTCAATGATGTCAGATTGGTTCGCGCGAACATCAACTGGCGAATGAGACTGCTGCCCGAGCCAGTAAAACCCTGTCCCGATCATCGACTCATTGAATTTCTCGGTGGGATGGCGACGCGGGCTTTCGAGCAAATCACCCGCGATATGCTCAACGGCGAACTGATCATAGGGCACATCCGCGTTGAAGGCGCGAATCACGTAATCGCGGTAGCGCCATGCGTTCGGCATTGGATAGTCAAACTCGTGTCCGAGCGTTTCCGAGTAGCGCACCAGATCAAGCCAGTGTCTCGCCCAGCGTTCGCCAAAATGCGGCGAGGAGAGCAGGCGATCCACGAGCTTCTCGTAAACCTCGGAAGAAGCATCTTGAAGAAATTCATCGAGTTCGCCGGGCGTCGGCGGGAGCCCGATCAAGTCAAAGTAAAGCCGGCGGGCCAATGTGCGCTTTTCTGCTTCGGGCGAAGGCTTGAGATTTACAGCCTCCAGTTTCGCGAGAATGAACCGGTCGCCCGGCTGTCGCGGCCAGTCCGATTGTGCAACCGCGGGCGGCGGCTGGATGGCAATCGGCTTCCATGACCAGTGCGATTGCTTCCGCTGTTCGATATCGAACTCTGCTTTCTTCACCATTGCGACACGCGCGGTCGTTTCCTTCGTCCAAGGCGCACCCATCTTGATCCAGGAAACAATGTCCGCGACCTGCGCCTCCGGGAGCTTGTTCTTCGGCGGCATCTGCAGATCAACATTCAGGTATCGAACCGCCTCAATCAGCCGGCTCTTGTCCGCGTCACCGGGAAGGATGGCAGGCTGGCCCGATTCGCCTCCTTTCAGCAGTGCCTCACGGGAGTCCACGCGGAATTCGCCTTTGAGCTTCTCAGCTTCGGCACTGTGACACTTATGGCAGCGCTCGACGAACACGGGCCGAACCCGTTTCTCGAAGAACTCAATGCCCTCAGCGCTGAACTCCTCACCTGCTGCGCGTCCAGCCAGGCCGTGGACCGTCAGGACAATCGCAACAACGACGGAGATTTGAATGATCTGACGATACGACATGGGTTTCTTGACGCCAGAAACGCTACCGGATTCAACAACTCATCACAAGCTCTTGAAGGGCGAGATCGGTAGCGCGGACACAAGTTTGCACATGGCAGGCTTTTCTCACGAACGGATCGCGTCGTTCAAGCCGGATTTTTGCGCGGACCCTTAAGGCAACAATTTTGTGGCAGAGGAGTTGTTTTCTGTCACTGCCTCGGGTTGGTTCGAACCACCGCCGCTGGCTCGCAGCCTTACTGGCCTTCCGGCAGGTGGTCTGCGAACAATGGCGCTGGCGATCTTCGGTTCGCGGATCGGGAAAGAAAAACTTGGTGCAACAGCGGCATTTGCGTCGGGTCTGCGTGCGGCTCATCGTGAGCCTCATCCCGGAGAACGACGGACGGGAAGAAAACCAAAAAGAAGAACGGGAAGAAGACGAAACCGGAAGAAGGAAGAAAAGTCTTAGAGTGAAGTGAGGGAAGAAAATCCCACGAAAGAAGACGGATTTTCAGACCGCCAGCTTTCCACCACTTTCATTTCGCCGCTGACAACTTTGGATGACTCGACGATTTTACCAAGTTTCTTCGCAATTCAGGTAACCGCAAACAAGAGTAATCCTGACGACCATTCAAGTCTCTGCGAGGAACATCCACAGAGAAAACTCAGCCCGAAGATGCAAAGCCAAAAAGTCTGAAGGCGCATGGCTTGAAGCCCTCCCACTTCCAAGAACGTCGGTAAATCTTACAATTTTGGAAAGTTCGTCTGCGTTGAAAGCATTCACCAGGATGCCTATCTCCCAGACTATCAATGGAAGGATCCGCCTAACTCGGCAACCGAAGTGTTGGCTTGGAATCTGCAATCCGAATCGCGAACATAGAGGGTTCATAAACTTTGCCCAGCAAGGTGCCATCTGTGAAAGCCAACACAGGGCCAGAAATACTTTCGCGTGCGGACAGATTACTGATTGTCATGCCACTTAAACCGCTCATCCATCCCGACAATCTTCATCTGCGAGCCGCTGTCGGCTGGCTTGAGCTGGGCAATCACATCGAGTCGGGTGAGGAACTCGAACGTATCCGCCCTGAGTGGCGGGCTCATCCCGACGTCCTGGATATGCGCTGTTTGATTTACTACGCCGCCAAGAAGTGGGATAACGCACTGGCAGTGGCTGAGGAACTGACAAAAACCGTGCCCGATGATGATCGAGGCTGGATCCACCTTTGCAGGGCTCTCTACTTCACCAACCGCATCAAACATGCATACGACATCGCCACGCGCAAACTCCCGAGCTTTCCGCGGAATTGGGAGTTGCATTACGACACCGCCTGCTATGCCTGCTTGTTGGGAAGACTGAAAGAAACTGAGAATTTCCTTTTGCGCGCCTTTAAGTTAGGGGACACCGAACAGATCAAATCGCTGGCACTGGCGGATCCTAATTTGGACGCGTTGTGGAAATCGATCTTGTCCTTTCCAAGCCTTGGATCAATTGAGGCAGTGTTGGTTTAACTGGGACGTAAAGGTGTCGGTTCTGACCCGAATGGCGCTTAGGTAAGCCTCAGGATTTTCTGGGGTTATTCTTCCAGTAGCGGTTGCCGTTCCTGGCCACCGAGATGGCCGCGCTGTTTTGGCGGAGTGCATCCTCATGCCGAATCATTTTCATCTGGTGGTCGAGACTCGGCAACCGACGCTGGTGGCCGGGATGAAATGGTTTCTCGGCACCTACATCAGCCTCTTTAACCGGCGGCACAAACTGGTTGGGCATCTGCTGATGCTTGCAGTGCTCGCGGATTGTTCGCTCGCCACGCTCGGCAGAACATCAAGTCGGCGGTGATCCAGTGCTTGTCCGCTGACGACGCAGAATTTGGAGGAGAAGACGGAAGCTCCGAGACTTCAACAGGCTCGTTCAACCCCGCATAGCTTCGACGCTCCGTGCGCGCCATCCACCACTTCCATTCCATGCTCCCTCGGGCGCGACGGTCAATGCGATGCCTGTTGCTTCATGGTGTTTAAATCATAGGGTGGCAGTGACAGTCGTCCGGATTAACGCTTCTTGTTAGACATCGTTTATCATTTGTCTTGCGGCTTTTGTTTGAACGCCTGTTTTAAGAGCACTTGCTCAACGGCACTCCATGCCTTATGGCCCGGAGCAATGACCTCAAAATGTCCGGTATCCAAAGAGAGGATTTCTACGCGATCGCCCTTCGATTCAGCTAGCTTCTGGTATTCCTTCGCTGTCGTCGGAGTGAGCACAGTCGCGGTTACCAGAAATTGCGGCACACCCAACGGCAAGAGCGACTTGGGAGAGGCCTGGCGATAACGTTCCGGTTGCTCCGCGGGAGCCCCCTCCATCAGGGGCACAATTACTGACTTGCCGCAAATCTGGGCATCGAAGCCGACAAAGCCTGTCAAATCTCCCGGTCCGTCAACGGCAACCGCAGCCTGAACCTTAAGTGGATCAGCACCGCGAATCTCGCTGTCAAAGGGCAGGTGGTTGCGGGCAGCAACCCAGAGTGCAGCATGTGCCCCTGCCGAGTGACCAACCACCATGATTCGAGATAGGTCGAGCGGGTAGGATTTGCTCAGTACGCGCAAGTAATCCGTAGCGGCACCCCAATCGCGGAAAGTGCCGGGCCAGCCACCACCAGCATCTCCCACTTGGCGATACTCTATGTTCCAAGTGGCAAGATTACTTTTCGTTAGTTCACTTGCAATCGCCGCTGTGTTGCGCAGCGTGGCAAATCCTTTGGTCCAACACCCCCCGTGGATGACGACCACAACCGGGAATGGTCCATCACCTTTGGGTAAACGCAGCTCGCCAAATTGTAACGGATCTGAACCGTATTTTTGCACACTAGTGGGATCTGAAGCGGGCAGCGCATCCACTTGACGTGGTCCTATTGCCTCAACCACCAATAATGCAGATGGCAGTCCAAATAGGATGCCAAATAAAAGCAACTTAAGGTAGGCTTCATGCCGGATTACCTCAGAGGTGAGTTCAGCGACAGCGGTGACGAGGCGGCGGCGAGTTGTCATGGGTTTTCCGACAGATACACCGCGCACCCGCCGCAGGCAACCCGCGATCTGCACCCACCGCAACTCCTGCCAGCGCGTCAGCCATCTTCCCGAGCTAAAGTCAGCGCTTCCGCTTGTTGTGACGAGGGAACAGAGTGGAATGATTATTATTCAAGGGGGCTGGATTATAGTTAGGCAAACCCGATGGCCGTTCTTGATTCAAATTTTCTGGTGGCTTCACCGAGGAACACCCACAGAGAAAACTCAGCCCGAATGCGCAGAGGAAGAACGTGTGAAAGTGCATAGTCTTCCAGACGAATACACCGCTCACTCGTTCCCATGCAACACGCAAACCTTCACCGCATTCCCGCGCTCTGTGACGGCGGCGGTGAATCATGCTTGGAGGGGTGGTGGGCGATGGGTGTGGGGAGTTTGTGAGCCGGCGGTTATCGGGATTGAGACTTCACGAATCCCGTCTTCATGTGGGCCGTAACGCAAAATGGCATGACCACCTTTAAGCATGGGAAGATGGGCGTCGATGACCGGCTGGATGGCTGCAAGGAGTTTATCAGCATCGGGGCCACACATGAAAAGAACACACTCGCCGCTTCCGAAAGAGTTGCCGTCGAACTCGCCTGCTCCTGCGGCGCTGATTGCGTCTGTCAGAGCGTCCTCTAACTGGTAAACTTGGAAAAAGCAGTTGCGACCACGGATTTCACGGATAACACGGATGATGAACTGCTTCCGCCGCGCGTCGCCTTCACCCACTGGGTGAAGGCAAATTTGCAGGACAGATTCAATTGAAGTTGTTTCTATCCGTGTCATCCGTGTCATCCG
>SIBF01000087.1 GCA_009695275.1 Pedosphaera sp.
GGTCAAATCCCTCTCCGTGAGCCTCCGATTGCGAATGACCAGTTCCATCGACCCGGATCGTGAGTCAGGGAACGAAGAGACGCCAGCAAAAAATCAAGAAAGTTTTAGGAGGCCGCTGCCTTATCCGTGAACGGTTACGCCATCTTCGCCTGGTTCCGCGCCGGATCGCGGCTGAGCTTCACCTTGAACGAAGGAAATCCCCAATGAAGATACCTCTCCAATTGCGACGTGAATGAGGCGTCGTCCTGATCTCCAAGAATGGCGGTGTATTGGAAGTCTGCCGTCAACTCCGGCAGGCGGAGCAAAGCTTCAATGCTCGTGCCGACGGTGCGAGCCGCCAGGTCGAGAATTGACAGCTCGATGGCGCACCAGGCGGCCGGGGCGAGGTCAATCTCCTGGCGATGCGCCTGGCCCCATTGCTCGAGATCGAGCGGTGACCGAATCTGCCGAAGAAGATCATCCCGCCACCTGGAGAAGAACCGCAGGCAGGATTCGGAATCCTCACGGGTGACATAGGTTCTGGGGCAGGCTTCGCCGTAACCGGTCACGCCGCTCCCATCAGCTGCTTCCACCCAGATGCTGTCCGTGACCGCACGCGAGGCGCTGGCATGTTTGAACGCGACCTTGAGCGGAATCCGCAGTGGCCACATCTCGAGCGAGCGCAGGGGTTGCATGGTGGTTCTTCAGGAGTGAACGGTTCCGGGCTCCCAGGCATGCGGATCGAGGTCGAATTCGAAGGCGCGCCGGTACTGCACGGCCACGGTTTTGAACTGGGCCTCACGCCGCCCGTTCGCCAGGCAATGTTGTTTGTAGGCGTCGTACGTGCCTGACCGGAGCAGAACGGCCCGGGTGTCACGCAGCCGCCCACTCTCCCGTTTGGAGCGGTACTCGACGTTCAGGCCGCCCAGCTCTTGATCGAGCGCCATCGCGAGTTCCCCAGCCGCGAGCGTGCTTGGGCCATCCAACTCCAGGTAGAGGGTGTAGCAAGCGGCATCCTCGTCCGCGAGCAGTTGAAAGAAGCGGGAGCGGAAACCGTGCAGCCGTTCCAACGCTGCGAGGGCCGTGAGAACCTGGCTTTCGTAAAGTTTCTCCCCGGTGATATTCGTGCAGCCGATGCCCTTCTGGAGGAATCGCAGGGTGGGAGTTTTTCGGAAGCGCCCCCGGACCTGCACAATGTCGTGCATCGGATAGCGGAACAGCCCGGCGGGAGTCGTGACAAAAATGTAATATGTCCGGCCTTTCTCAAGCTGATCGAGCGTGAGAAAGCGCGCCTCTCCCCGCTCCCATTCTTCGGTTGCGACGAACTCGAAGAAATTCTCCCAAAACGTCGGCAGACCGGCGCCGCTCGCCGCATCGATGGTCACCGTGACCCGAAGTTCGCTGGCGAGATAACCCAGGTCCATGATGCGGGCATTGGCGGGAAGCTTGGAGCGGAGGCTTTCCAGGGCGATGCCGCAACTGCCGCCGGTCCAGGTGGTCACGAGTCTCACGTACGGCCAGAGGGAGGCCAGGTTGGGCTCCGCTCCGTCCGACAGCAGCACGCGCAACTCCATCGCTCGTTTAGGTTCCGGGCGACAACGGCGGAGCAGGCTCTGCCGCACTTGATCAGGAACCGCGTCCAGGAAATGGAACGTTCCCTTCTCAAGATCCTCCAGCAACGCTTCACGATGAGATCTCAGGAGATCCAACAATCGGAGAAACGTCGATGGGTTGGCGCTGCCCATTAACGTGATGTCCCGGTGCGGAAGCGCGAGCCGGAGAATGGCGTAATACTTTGTGAGGTAGTCCGCAATTTCGAAGACCTCCGGTGGCAACACGTACTTGGCCTGGGCCAGGCGCGGCATGCTCCGGTAGAGGAAGCCGGAGGCCGAGCCGAAGGGTGTGCCTGACTCGAGGTGGCCCTCAACAGCGGGACTCACGATGCCGAGAATCTTCCCGCGGTAGCCATCCCGGCACTGGTGGTATTGAAGCCAGGAAACGAGGCGCTGAGTTTTGCTGAGCGCTGCTAGTGTCGCAGCCAAAACGGGCAGGTACTTGGGAGTCGCGGAGGTGCCGCTGGTCACACTGAACATCACGGGCCGGCTCCGATTCAGGCACGGCTCCCCGGTTCGATCCTGACGTTCAATGTACGGCCGGAGTTGCTCATAGTCGTTCAGTCCAACCGCGGCTCGGAAGGCCTCCAAACTCATCCCCTGAACAAGGCCGTGATCCTTCGCGAACTCCGTTCCGCAGTGATCGGCGATGATCTGATCGAGCACCCTTTTCTGCATCTCTGCCGGCCTGGCTGCGGCACGCTTGATGGGCAGATAGCTCCGCCAGCCAATCCAGACCATCTGCAGGCTCAGGCCGGCATTCAGCAGGAGATCACGCCAGGTTCCCAGCGGGAGTTGCACATGGTCAATGCCGCCGACGAAGGGTGTTTTGATCTGGGATGAAAAATCGAGCGGGTACTCTGGATTCCGCAACCCCAGCTCGCCCACCTGACGATCCTTCGGCAGGAACCAGGTGCCGAAGAGCAGATCCCAAAGAATGATATGGTTGCCGTAGTTCGCGTTGGATTCGTCGATGACTTTTGAGTGGTGCCAGCGATGCAGTTCCGCGCTGCTGATCACGTAGTTCAACCAGCCGAAGCGCAGGCGAACATTACAGTGCTGGAAGAAACCATTGACCGAGTGAAAGACGAAAAAGAGCACAAGCACCTCCTCCCCAACGCCCAGAAACATGAACGGCAGCGCGTCGAACAAGAACTGGAGCGCTCGCTCGAGGGGATGGAATCGACCCACGTTCAGCCAATACAGTTTTTTGGGCGAATGATGAACCGAGTGCAGCCGCCAGAGGAACGGGAAACGATGGCAGGCGACGTGCAGCCAGTAGCGAAGGAAATCGGCCACCAGAATCATCAGCGCGACTTGAGCCCAGACCGGCCAGCCGTGAGCCCACAGATGAGAGGCCGTCCAACTCATCCCTTCGAGCCAGTGCAAAATGGAGAGGGAAGCGAACAGACTGAGCAAGGGCGGAAGGGCCATCTGCACTACGACCATGAAGGCCAGGTCATTCAGGACCGAACTCTGGTCAGCACTCCATTCATGACGCTCCGGCATCAGCCATTCGAAGAGCGTGATCACTCCGGCTCCCAACACCAACCCGGCGTAGGCAGCGACGAGGGTCGGAACTTCAGTGGCTCGGAGAAAAGTGTGGAGCCACAAACAGAGTGTGAGAGTGACGGGATAAATCAACCACGGCAGCACGGCTTCGCCACGATGGAGCATTCTCCAGGATGGCGACCGGAGTTCAGGAGAGTTCGGTTTCATGGCTGCCTCTTTTGCTCATTCACGGACATTTTCCGAAAGCCCCTGCGGGAAGATTTATCGATCCCGGATCGATGGTTATTGGCCCGAAGTCGCCACCATAACCGCGTTGGGCCCCCCACGGAGTGTCCAGGCTGTCTTCCATTTGCCGGCGTTCCCTTTCCAAATCCGCCACCGAATAGTTGAAAGTCTTGCAACCTGTCAGGGCGGGTAGAAGCAGGATCAGCAGACCGCAGATCAGACCGGAGCCGCGCATAGACCGAGGCATCTCTTGCTTGAATGAGTCTTGGGAATTCATCGTGGTGACTTGGTTGACTTGTCGGATGAAAGATCGAACCGCTCTCAGTACCACCTGCCACCCGTATTTGCGTCCGTGATCTTCAGGCGAAACTTGTAGTTGATGCGCTCGCCCCGGATCACCAGCGGCAGGAGGACCAGGACCTCGTGACCTGCAGCTTCACGGGCCATCGTCTGCCGCTCCGCCTTCTTCTGATGAGGAGGATAACTTCTTCCAAACACTGGCGATGCCCCTTCCCTCATTAGTACCCAGTGACCGCGCCCTTCAGAGGGATCTCCCCACGAAATCCATTGCAAGAGCGGGCGAGGAAACGCGCTGTAGGTGGCCGATTTGCCGGGTTGTATCAATGTGTTCTCGGGCAGGCGGTGATGTGAGAGTCGTTGCTCCGAGTACGTAATCTGGAAACTTTCTTCGCGTGAGTTCCAGGCAACGCGCGCATCCGGCCAGAGGAGGCTTACGGGCTGATCGGTCTTGTTCTTGATCACCAGTTTTATGTTCCAATCCCACAGGTGCCACGCGGCAGAGAGGTTCTCGTCCGAAAACCTCGAAGATTCTATTGACGGAGCAGAGGAAGGAGGCAGTTGCGGGCGCGACCAGTTGGTCACCGACGCCATGTTCCTCACCATGTCGCCATCGACGGTGATGCGATACCATGTGTCGTAGCCGCCGGTGGAGGCGCACCCGGCGAACATCAGCGCAAACACCGCCACCAATAAGGTCGGAAGGTCGAATGCACACTCCGTGAAGCGCATTCGTAGAGGCAAGAGAGACAGGGATGTTTTCATAAATCAACCTTCCGTTGGTCTTGCCCACGACGGGCGCGAAGTGTCAGCCAGCCGATGCCCGCACCGACCAAGGCTCCGATGGTGCCCCACGGCGTGAGGAACAGCTTCTCCAACATCAGCAGGGAGAGCCAAAACAAACCGACCATGAGTCCGCCACCCTCGGAACTCGAGCCAATCCAGCGGAAGCCCTCCGCGAAGGCGATCAGGATCGAAAAAGTGAATGCGCCGGCCAGGGCGCACAGGACGACTCTTATGGTGCATGACCACAGTGAATCTTTGACAGGTTGAGATGACATAGGAAGCGGTTTCAACGATCGCCCGTCTTGTTTCTGCCGTATTTGACATAAAACTGGTTTTGGAACACCTCGTGCGGATCGAATTGCCGTTTCAAATCGAAGAACGCCGGTGCTTGTGGGTAAGCCCGATAGAACTGATCCACCGATGCGTGGGGTCGGTAGGGAAGATAGTAGCGCCCTTGATGTCTGAGCGCTGCCTCAATCATCTCCTGGGTCATGCTTTCCATCTGCGAATCGCCTGCGGCCGTCCGGGACTGGTTAACAAACATGACGAACGCGATGACGGGTTGGTCCGCATAGCGGAGGAACGTATCGTGGTCCGTATTAATGTCGCGCACGGTCACGTTGAGAAGATCTCCTCCGTGTTTCGGAATGATGTTGCGCAACTCCGACAGGAAACCACCGGCCTGCGCGCGCGGGATGAAGTGCTCGTGCAACCTGACTCGAATGAGGTGAATCATCGGTGGTCCGAGCGCGAGACCGAGTAGGGCAAAGCCCGCCGCCAGTGAAAGGCAGAGCCAACGACGTTTTCTTAGGTGGAACATAAGTTAGAGCACAAAAAATTCTCGCTGATCAAGCGACCGCTCCGCACTCGACGGAGAAACATGTCGGCGGTGGTTCGCTGGAGAGCACCTTTTGACCCTCAGCTCAATTCTTGTTCTCGCCCATTTCATTGGTCTCTTCAGATGCTTTGGGAGTTTTGATGGATGCCTGCTTCTGAAAATAAATCGACGGGACAGCAGCGCCAAGCCCCACACCGGCTAATAGAGAAATCGCTCCTCTCGAAACACCAGACTCAAGTGAACTCACCACGATGATGGTCAGTGCAATGAAGAAGACTCCTCCCAAAATGCCCGCGGCAACGGTGTTGTTTACTTCTGTCCTCGACCGCGCAGTCGTGACTCCCGCAGTCATCCAGCCGATGCCAGAACCGACTAAGGCTCCGATGATGCCCCAGGGAGCTAAGACCATATTTGAGCCGGTCATCACCACTACGTAAAGCAGCACCAGCACTCCGCCGCTCTCGGCGCCTCTGCCCGGCCCAAACTGCCCGATCATCAAGGGAATGAGTGGCGCGAATGAAAAGGCGAGAGCACCGTAGAGGGCGCACCGGACTACTCTTTCCGCACGCGCCCAGCGTGAAACTTGGGGAGGTTTAGGCGATATATTGATCCGGGTTAAGCGGTTAACGGCCAACCCAAGGAGGCGAGGTAACGGTGCAACAAGAACGCGGCCAGGGGGACAATCAGAATGATGACGCACCAGACCCGTCGTCGTCGCGGAGACCAGTTCGTCCAAAACGAAAGTCCAGCGGACATGAGCAAGGCGGGGATCAGCCAGCTTCCCAGATGGAGCACCCACTCCAAGAAGCTCGGAACTGGAAACAGTGGCCGCTGAACGTGGATGGCCAGTTTGTAGGAAAGAGACGCGGCATTGAACGCCACCACACAAAGCGCCGCCGTTCCCAGAAGCAGCAGCCCGAGGCCCGCCCATTGTCGGCCAGTCGGCGCGGCATTGTCCCTGGCTCTGATGATACCAAGAGACAGCAAGATCAGCGCGAAAGGCACCGTGATGACGGCCAATAGCCCGACCATGACGAAGAGCATCAAAGCGACCGTCACTACCAGAAACACAAACCCCGACGCGAGCATGGCTTCGCCGGGTTGGAATATCCTCCAGGATTTGGACCAGATATCAGATGCATTCGGTTGCATGGCGGCCTTGCTGGTTCATTGGCCCGACTCCGACTCGCCCGCGACGACAGTTCCGTCCATCAGCACCACCACCTGATGGAGCACGAGCGAAGCGCTGGACATCCCCAGATTCACGATGTAAAAGCTGACTCCCGGAAAACCGGGCGACTCCACGACCTGCTGGACCTTGGGCTGCCCAGAAAGTTCCGGTGCGTTACGCTGCCGCCATTCTAAAGCGATGGCCTCAGCTTGAACCTCAGAAAGTGGCGCGGCTCCACCTTTCTTGGGCGACCATTTTGGCAAGGTTTCGAGCTTTCCCCGGCTAGTCACAAAACAGGTCGTCTTCCCTTCGAACCAGGATGAGAAAAGAGCCACGCGCCCGCTGCGATCTCTGGAGTGAGACTGGATCGTGGTGTTCATCGTGTCGCGCGCCCGTTCGCGAAAAACACCGAGCAGGGCGTCACCATCAAAGAGCAGAAGCAACTTCTCCGACTCACCGGCGATCGGATACGTCAAGATGTGATAATGCGCGTCGGCACTCGCTGTCTCTTCGGCCAGAGGCGGACCAAAACGGGCGACGACGTCCTGCCGGGTTTCGCCCCTCCCTTTCAATTTGCCAAAGCCGGCGATGGTGAAGCTGTCGCGCGTGGTGGTGTCGCCGCCCTTGGCCGGAGGTTTCGTTGCGCAGGAAGTACCCGCCAGGACCAGCAAGGCGGTCAGGAGGGAATGAAGAGTCGCGAATGGAAAAATAGGAAGGTTCATACGATGTTTCCTGGTCATTGTTTCGCTCAGTTGTCTGAAAGTGATGTGATTCATTTTCCACGAAAGAAGAGGCCGGCCACCCACCCGACCACCATTCCGGCCACTGCACCCAAGGCGACAAAGATGCACAGAACGGCCGCGCGCATCGCGATCTCGCCCCAGGCGCTGGAGGAAGTGCCGTCCGACAGCAACACCGCGAGCAACCCCCAGAGAAACCCGGCGGCCGCACCAACAATGGCGAATCCTTTCTTCATGGAACCTTGCTTATCCGGTTGATTGACAATTGGGATGCGCACCGCAGAGACGGGATGGACGCAGAGAGGCAGGAGGCAGTTCTTTTCTCTGCGTCCATCTCGCCTCTGCGGTGTTTGGCAGTCAACCGGATAAGCATGCATGGAACCATGATCTTGAATTGTTGCACTTCGCGGGTAGGGTCATCCCCCCCATTCGGGGTCCAGCCACGCCGCGCCCTCGGCCTTGTGTTTCGTCAGCGCCAGCGCCAGCTCAAGCGCACATCTTCCCGGCTCGTGTTCAGGGCTGCTTGATCTCGACTTTCTCCTTCGCCTCCGCCACCGTGATCTCCTCAAACGTGGGTGCGAGCAGAACCTTGATGCCGCGGCCAATGCTCGAGATGTCCCCGACCGCGAGCATCCGGCCATCGGATGAAAAATCCAAGGTCGGGATCGCCATTCCCAAGGAGAAGGTCGCCAGTTCCTGGCGCGTGGCCACGTTCCACAGCTTGACCCTTCGTTCATTGCTGCCCGTGGCAAGCATTTTGCCATCCGGGGAGAACGCCACGGCATTGATTCCTTGGACATGGCCTCTCAGCACCGCCAGCAGCCGGCCGGAAGGCAGCTCATGCAGACGGGTCTGATTGGATGACCCGGTTGTCACCGCAAGCAGCTCGCCGCTGGGAGATATGGCGACTGAATACACCTCGTCACCGTCATGGCCGTCGAGCGGAATCTCGTGACCGGTGCTCACATCCCACAGCCAGAAACGGTGGTTGCCCGACGAGATCAAGGTTGCCCCGTCCGGAGTGAAGGTCAAAGCATTCGCCTGCCCCGGGCCCAAGGATCCAAGGCGCGCCAATTCGCGCCGCGTGGCGAACTCCCAGATTTTTACCTCGCCGGTGGTGCTGCTGGTGGCAAGGCGCCTGCCATCCGGCGAGAATTTGATCTTGGCGATGCCATCGCCATGGGCTGGCCAGACGGCCACCGTCGCGCCCGTCGTCAGATCCCAAATTCCAATCGTGCCGTCATTGCGACCCAGCGCCACGAACGGTTCGTTCGGTTTCACGGCACAGGGTCGTCCCCAATTGTCGGCCAGGATTGGGGGTGCGCTGGCCGGGATCGGAAAGTCCACGCGCTCTCCGCTCTCTGGCGTCCACACGCACAGGCTGTTGGTCATGACCGCGACTAGCTTCCGTCCGCGGCCAGTAAAACCCGCCACGAGGTTCGGGCCACCCAGCACCTGGTCCGTCTGCCGCGTCTCTGTGCTCCATGTTCTCGTCGTCCCATCGGTGCTGCCCGAGAGCGCCGTGCGGCCATCGGGGGAAAGCGCCAGAGACCAAACCTCGCCCACGTGTCCGCGCCGGCGCTCGCGCGGTTCAAACGTGAGGGCATCCCACAGGATGATTGTCCGGTCAGCGCTGGCGGTGGCGAAGGTCTTGCCGTCGGTCGCCATCGCTACCGCCGCGACCCAGCCAGTATGTCCCTTCAGTGTCGCCACGATTCTTCCAGTGGCAAAATCCCAGACGCGGATTTGACCGTCCCACAGGCCGGCCACGACGTGTTTCCCATCCGCGGTGAAAGCCACCGAACCGGGCTCGGCCGCGTCAGGCCGAAGGTCGGGAAGCCGTTCCAAGCCCGGCAATCGCCACACGCGAAAATGATCACCGGTCGGCCAACTCTCCCCAGCGATGGTGATCAGGAACTGGCTGTCCGGAGAAAACGCGACCGCATTTCGCGCATGCCACATATACCCGGCCTGCGGTGCGCCAGCACAGTCGCCCAGCGGCTGCCAGGTCTGTGTGTCCCATACCCGGAAGCCCCCTTCCACACCGGTCAGGAGCCAGCGTCCGTCCGGAGAGAACAGCGCCGGGTTCATCGTGCCCGGCAGCGACCGCGCTTCCTGCCATTTCTCCGTGTCCCAAAGTTTCACCCCGGCCTGGTGGCCGGAGGCGAGGAGCTTGGCGTGCGGGGCAAACGACAGCGTTGTGGCGGGGCTGGGCAAGGTGGCGATGACATTACGGGAATCAGCACTGCGCACGACGATGCTCTTACTACCGTAGGCAAGGAATTTGCCATCGGGCGAGAATGCCGCTGCCTGCGCGCCCGCGTCGAGGAAAGTGGCGAGTTCATCACCCCGGCAAAGCTGCCACAGATAACGCCACTCGAAACCACGCAGATCTTCTTCACCAGCTTTGGGTCGTTGGCGGTCGAGCAGTTCGCGCGCGCGGTCCAGGGCATTCTCGTTGAGCGCTTGAAACGCGACGCTGATTTCGGCGGCGTAAGCGGCC
Organism: Pedosphaera sp.; assembly: GCA_009695275.1. Lineage (GTDB taxonomy): Bacteria > Verrucomicrobiota > Verrucomicrobiia > Limisphaerales > F1-12-MAGs170 > F1-120-MAGs170. The sequence continues at coordinate 9,665 of SIBF01000087.1, forward strand.
CGGCGAGTGGCGCCCAGGGCGTCCAGCGCATCGGCCTCGGCCCGCTCGGCGCGGCTGCTGGCGGCGCGGGCTTGTTCGGCTTGAATTCTCTCGGCCTGTTCAGCCAGCTGGGCCATTCGCTCTGCCCGGGCGGCCCGGACCGCCTGCCAGGTGCTGACCATCACCCCGACGACCAACGCCACCGCGATGGCTGTTCCCGCCGCGAAGACAAGTTTGTTCCGGCGAAACGCTTTCTGGAATTTGTAAACCGCGCTCGGTGGCCGGGCGAGAACCGGCTCGTTGTTCAAGTGCCGGTTGAGGTCAGCGGCGAGGCCGTTGGCCGTTTCGTATCGCCGCGTGCGATCCTTCTCCAGGCACTTCATGACGATCCAGTCGAGATCGCCGCGCAGAGCGTTGATCAGCGTCTGCAGATGTTCGGGGAGCGCGCGTGTCCCGCGTGCTTGTTGAGGCGTCCCGCCGAAACCCTCGTTCAACTCACTTCCTTCAGACGACCGAGAATTGGAAGAGCGAGAATCCGGCGCGACGCCGGATTCAGCACGCGAGACGCGTGCGCTCCCCTGCCGCTGCCACTCTTGCGTCAGCCGCGTGCTCGGCCGCAACGGCTCCTTCTCCCGGATTGTCTTCCGCATGGCGTCGAAGCCGGAGGCCATCAATTCCTTGGCGTCAAATGGCGTGCTGCCGGCCAGCAGTTCGTAAAGCAACACGCCCAGGCTGTAGATGTCGCTGCGCGTGTCGATGTCCAGACTGGTCATGCCCGCCTGCTCGGGACTCATGTAGGCCGGTGTGCCGATGAATTGCTCGAACGCGGTGAAGAGGGTCTTGTCCGTGAGCCGTTGTTCGGTCGCCTTGGCAATGCCGAAATCGATCACCTTCGGCACCGGCTTTCCGTCATTGACGGTGACGAGCACGTTGGAAGGCTTGATGTCACGGTGGATGATTCCCTTTTGATGCGCGTGTTGAATGGCCTGGCAAACTTCGGTGAACAGGCCGAGCCGGTCGCGGGTGGAGAGATTGTTTTCATCGCAGTACTCCGTGATCTTGATCCCGCGCACCAGTTCCATGACGAAGTAGGGACGGCCATTCTCCGTGGCGCCACCATCGAAGACCTTGGCGATATTCGGATGGTCCATCATCGCCAGCGCCTGCCGCTCGGCCTCGAACCGGGCGATGACGGACTTGGTGTCCATGCCCGCCTTGATGACTTTGAGTGCGACGCGGCGGCGCACGGGTTGCTCCTGTTCGGCCATGTAAACCACGCCGCAGCCGCCCTCGCCGATCTTCTGTAGCAGCTTGTAGCGGCCAATCACTGAGCCGGCCTGCTCCAAAAGCGGCGCATCCTCTCGATGCGGTCCAATCTCGGTGGCGGCGGCTTCTTCCAGGAACGCGCCCGCCTCGGCGTGGGACTGGAGGAGGGTCTCGAGCTGGCGGCGCAATTCGGGTTCGCCACGGCAGACTTGGTCAAGGAAGGCGGCTTGTTCGGCCGGGGCCTTCTGGCTGGCCTGGCCGAACAGCTCGATCAATCGCTCTGGAGTCGTTTTCATGGTTTAGAGGAAGAGCCTGTCACTGCTCTTCCATTACACATGCGCCATTCATCCGACAAAGACCTCAAAAATCTTTGAGAAGCTTACATGCTCATTTTGGAGTGCGCCGGCAGAGCGATAGCTGGTCGCGCAGCGGCCCGTCTCATCCTTCAGTTCCATTGTGCGACGGCGTTTTCAAAGTGGAGAGGACGTCTGGTGCAGTGCGAAAGCGGTGTCGTCGCTGCGCTTTGCCACCGCATTCCAAATGCTTCGCACTGCCGAGCTGGGCTTTACTGCACGCATCTCCGCAATGACGAATCCTGGTTTCTCACGCTTTGGGCTCCCGCTCACGCCGCATCTCACGGAACAGCCAGGCTTTGGCGAAGGACCACGTGCGTTCAACCGTGGCGAGGGAGACGCCCAACTGGCGAGCCGCCTGTTCCTGAGTGAGCCCGACGAAGAAACGAAGCTTCACCACTTCCGCCGCCTGCGATTGGAAAGCGGCGAGGCGGTCGAGGGCGGCATCTAATTCCAGCAGTTCTTCATCGGGCAGGGGAGTCGGCAGTTGCAGGGAGTCGAGATCCACGCGTTCGAGCTGGCCGCCGCGTTTGAGGCGGCACTTGCGCCGGGCGTTTTCCACCAGGATGCGCCGCATGGCCTCGGCGGCAGCGCCAAAGAAATGCGCACGATTCTCAAAGCGCACATCCGCGTCCACACCCGCGAGCCTCAGCCAGGCCTCATGAACGAGTGCGGTGGGTTGGAGCGTGTGGCCAGGGGCTTCCTGTGCCATGCGGTTCGCGGCGAGCTGGCGCAGCTCGTCATAAACCAGAGGCAGCAGTTCGTTGGCGGCTTTGGGATCACCGTTCTGAACTCGTTCGAGGATGCGCGTGACGTCGCTCACTGGGTTTCGCAAAACTTGATTTCAGCCGCCGGGAATCTGATTCGGTGCGACGGCTACTCGCGTGGCTTCGTGTCGGAATCAACCGAGGCTGATCGCCGCCTGCCGTTCCGATGATGAAAGAGTTCGTCTCCCTTGAGGCCGGTGAGGGCTTCGACACCTTTGAGGAGTTTGATCAAAGAGTAGAACATGATGGCGGTGCTCGGCACCATCACCACCGGCCAACTGAGCCAGTTCATTTTGCCTAGCTGGTCATTGAAAGCGGGCGTTCCTGGCGCAGCCGTGATCAGCCATCGTGCGAGGCCGAAGTTCAGCACGGAACTTAACAGGAATGAAGCGGCCAGCACCCACGACGCCCATGCCAGGAGTTTCTCGAACGAATCAAGGTTGCCCTTTTCCTCCAGCGCCACGTGGATGCGCTGCGTATCGAGCACCTGGTCGTTGTAGAGCAGCGTGCGCACGAGCGGCTGCCGCGTCCGCAGACTCAGGGGGATGGCCAATCCGAGAATGGCAGGCAACGCTGCTTCTTTCACCGCTATCCAGAAGCCGTCTGTCTTCAGGAGCCCGAGGACGCCGGTCAGCAAAGTGCCGCTGATGCCGATGATCGAAATTACATTGACCCGGCGGAAGGACCACAAATCCCAGATGCCATATCCAAGCGGAACGCTGAGGGAAACTATCAATCCCCACACCGGCCCCAGCCGCTGATCCGTACTCAGGAAGGAAAGCAGGAATCCCGGAAGCACGGCATTGCAGAGGAGATTAAGCCACAAATTCTCCTGGCGGCGTTGAACCGTGCCTGGCTCGGGCATGTGTCTTTCGAAATGTTCCTTAGCGCGCGCTCGGTCGTCTTAAGTGGTTCCAGACTCAACCGGCTAAACCTTTGCGGGCACGATAAACGGGCTGCGATAGTCACGTGTCAACAGGGCGTTCGCAGCCGCGTTGCCTTTGAATCGTTCGGTGGCCGGGTTCATTGTCAGCACCGGGCCGATGGTGGCTTTCGACGAATTCAGATCCACGCCATTGGCTGCAAGGTGTTCCTGAAAACGCTCGAAAGATTCCAGCCCCTTCTTCTCGCTCTTGATCTGGTCGCGGATTTGATTGGGGGAGGACTGTCTGCCGAGGCGATAGGAAATGTTGCCCGTATGGCAAAGCGCGCTGGACAGATGGCCTTCGAGGATGTCGGCGTTGAGGTCGGTGATCTTCCGGCTCCGGACGGCATCGATGAAATTGGCGTGATGGTTGGAGCTGCCCTCGAATCGTTTCATTTCTTTGCCGGCTTTGTCGTAGGCGATGGATTTGTTGTAATCCGGCACGAGGACATAGCCGCCCTCACATTCGACGATGACTCCGATGGTGCCGCCCTTGTATTTGTCCATGTTCTCGCCCTTCCATTGGCCGGCGGCCTGCGACGCCTTGTCTTTCGGGAGGCCGCGCACCTCGAAGATCAGAGGGGCCCTGGCGTAGTCGTGAACGATGATCTGGGTGTTCGGAGTGGTGCCATCATCGACGTAGCCGAGCCGTCCGCCGACACTGAACACGCGAGGCGAGAGTTCCTTTTCCCCGAGGAACCAGCGGGCGATGTCCATCTGGTGGATGCCCTGGTTTCCGAGGTCGCCACAGCCGGTGGGCCAGACCCAATGCCAATCGTAATGCAGCTTGGCGCGCATGAGCGGCGTCTTCGGGGCGGGACCGCACCAGAGATCGTAATCGACGCTTGCGGGTGGCGTTTGTGGAGCGGAGATCTTGCCGATGCTGGCACGCGGTTTGTAACAGAGGCCGCGGGAGACGATGATCTTTCCGAGGTTGCCCTGGTTGACCCAGGCGACGGCTTCCTTGATGCCGTGGCTGGACCGGCTTTGAGTGCCGGTCTGGACGATGCGTTTGTACTTCCGCGCGGCGTTCACAATCTGGCGGCCTTCCCAGACGTTGTGGGACACCGGCTTCTCGACATACACGTCCTTGCCCGCCTGGCAGGCCCAAATCGTAATCAGCGCGTGCCAGTGATTCGGTGTCGCGGTGCTGATGGCGTCGATGGTGCCGCTGTCCAGCAACCGGCGCACGTCGGTGTAGGTGTCGATCGGTTCGCCGCGCTCGCGGAACTTCGATGCCTCGCGCTCGAGAACCTCCTTGTCCACATCGCAGAGAGCGACGATGCGGACGCCGGGGATCTTGCGATAAGCTTCGATGTGCGATTTGCCCTGGCCATTGAAGCCAACGATTGCGATGCGAATGTCACCGTTGGCACCGCGCACCTGTGCCCAGGAACGGGCCGGGATGCCGAGTGCGGCGGCGGTGAAGATGGAGGTGCGGATGAAACTGCGGCGGTTGATTTGTGAGTTCATAGGACGCGTGGGTTTGTGAAGAGATGAGACGGGTCAGAGTTTGCCGCTCGCGTAATTGCGGTAGCGTTCCTCCACTCTTGCCTGCTGCTCATTTCCTTCGTGGAGATAAAATCTGTAGCGGAAAGTGAGGGATTTGCCCGCGGGAATCGTGAGGTTCCCGGCTCCGACCGGCTTCTTCTCAAAATCATGCAACCCGAAAGGATTCGCCGCAAACAATCCGTAATCTCGCACGTGCCACCACGTTGGGTGGCGCGGATTGGATGGGTGATCGAAAATCGCGACGCCGACTGTCTTGCCATTCACCAAGCCGTGGTAATCACACCACTTGGCGCGCTTGCCCCATGTGTCGCCGTCCCGGACGCCTTCGCTGTTCACGATGTGGCCGGTGCCGATCTTGCCTTTCAACCGCATGGCTTCGTTCAACCGGATCGCCATCGTTCCTTCCTTTGTGTCTCCGAGCACGACGTCTGATTTTCCGGCGTGAAGGGTGACATCCAGGTCGAGCACACGCTCGTTCCCAGGCCGGGCAAAAATACGCATCGTTCGAACATCCGAGCAAGTTACCGTTCCGTCCCTGGCCACCCAGTTGTTCCGCTCGGTGACTGTTCCAACGTCAGCTCCCGATCGAACCTTGACGAAATTCTGGTGGACAACCTTGCCGGCCGTCGGCGCTTCAGACCAGAAATCCTGGCCATTCACATCACCATGCGTGAACCAGAGAGACCGGTGATGAGGATGATCCTGCTCCTCATTGGCGGCATCTGCCATGGGCCAGTTCCGCGTCATCGGTGCAGCGCCGGGTCCGGAGATTGGATAGAGAAACGGACGCGGAACGTCTTTGTAGTGGTACTCGCTGAAGGGCTGGCCGGCTATCTGAATGATCAGTTTCTTGCCTGTATCGCGGATCGAAACCCCCTTGGAAGGCGAATCGGATGATGTCGTCGCACAGCCTGCGGCAAATAGGAAAACAAGGCTCGTTGAGCTAACAAGGGTCTTCAGGGTCACGCACGCACTGTATCGGGCATGGAAAACTGTGGTCAACGGAAAATCCTGAAATCTCCCTGGCCTTGAAACTCAAAAACAAAACCGCGCCCAAGACAAAATCCGGGCGCGGTCTGCTTAACAAATGTGAACGTGCGACTTAACGCATTGCGAGCTGGCCACCCTTGGCGGTCATCGGAGCCTTCTTGACCGTCTTGGCACCGGCTTTGGAGCTGCAGGAAGAGGTGGAAGTGGTCTTGGCCTTGGAATCGCAGCACGCGGCCGTGGCTTTGGTGGATTCACCCGCCTGGAGAGACAGGGCTGTAATGGCAGTCACTGTTAGACAAACGATCAGTTTTTTCATGGTATTTTGTATCTTGCGCCGGTCTATCCGGCAGTAGTTGCCATCCTATTTAGCACTTTCTCGGCTTAAGTCAAACGTCAGTTCAGTTCCATCGTTCAACCCGCTCGGCCAGCCTGTTGAGTGGCGCAAGCGACTCTCTCATCAGTTAATAACATCAGGAACGGACCTCCTATCCTTTCCGCCAGATTTTTGGTAGTTGCGGATCCCCCTTGTCAATGGCCGGGTGGGCAACCCGTTCTCGGATGCCGTTTCTCACTGACCGCTCCAGCGCGTCGCGTGATCCATCATCCAGAATACGTCATGATTGTTCCCATATGAAGGACCGTAACGCTGCCACGCGAAAGCCGTCTTGAGCAATGGCGGTGTGGTGCGCGGATCCTTCCACCGATGCAGTTCGACGTGGCCATCGGCAAAGGAAAATGTGCCGGCATTATTGTGGTAGAAAGCCGGCCAGCCGCCGCTGCTCCACTTCTTCGGTTTGTCGGGATAACCGTCCATCACAATCCAGCACCACCCGTCATCAATGCTGTCCCAACGCTCATCCAGGAAGACGATGGTTTGCGATGGTCCCGGATCAACCAGGTCCGCTTCCTTGAGAAATTCGCGCCAGCCGGTTTTGGCATTGGGCACCCAGGGATCCGTCACACCTAGCGAGCCAATCCAGGAGCTGTTCGAGTAGCTTCGCACGCGAGGAACGCGGCGGCCTTGCGGATCAGTGCCCAAAGACGTGTCGCCCGGACAGCGCCAGATGCCGATCGAGCCATTCGAATAGGGCCAAAGCGCGCCTCTGCGAACGATGTTCGTATCCCAGTTGGCGGGCTTCTTCGGTTGGGTGTGATCCATGTAGCTATAGGCGGAGTTCCAATCGTCAATCGAGCTGTACCAGGTCGGCAATTGGCTTTTCGCTCCGGGCGGTGTCCAGCCGCCGCTGCCGAGCAACCAATCGTTGTTGTCACCGGAATAAAGTTTCCACGCCAGCGTCATCTGTTTGAGATTGCTGGCGCATTGGATGCCCTGCGCTTTGCTCCTGGCCTTGTTCAGCGCGGGTAAAAGCATTCCGGCCAAAATCGCGATGATGGCAATGACCACCAGCAGCTCGATCAATGTGAAGCCTGCGCGTGGACAAATGTTTGATGAGTCTCTCGGCAGAATCCGAACGAGAATCCCAAAGGGATTCCGCAACAAAGCCCAGGGTTGCGAGGCACGAGCTACCCTGGGGAATTGGAGGGAAAATGATTTCAACCCCAACGGGGTGGTGACAATTGGGAAAATCTTCGAGCCACAACCCCGTTGGGGTTGGTCGTTCTCGACCCGCACGACCCAGGGTAGCTCGTGCCTCGCAACCTTGGGCTGGAGGACACAATCCCTTTGGGATTGAAGACGCCAAGACGCTGTCGCGTATTTCACGGTTCGTTGAAGAATCAGATTCATAACGTATCGCTCCTTTGGTTCATTTGAGGTTTTGCTCTGAAAGCTTCGCATCAATTTCCTTCAGCGGGGATGCGCGCCAGATGTGAACCGCCTCGCCGCTGACGGAAACCAAGGTGTCCTCGTCCAGCGCGGCCAAGGCACTCACCGACGTCCGGTGCCCCCGGAGAGTGGCCAATTCGCGAAAGGTTTCCATGTCCCAGATTTGCACACGTGCCGCCTGCCCGTCACCCGTCGCAAGCCGCCGGCCATTTGGAAAAAATGCGACCGAAAGGATGCCTTGCAGGTCACCGCGAAGAATAACTGGAGGTTTTGAGGGATGAGCAATCTCATACACGCAGGCGATGCCATCCGGCCCGGCGGTGGCCAGCCACCGTCCATCCGCAGAAAATGCAGCCGCGCTGGGATTCAAACGATGGCCGGAAAAAACTCCTATCGCTGAGCGTTGAGCGAGATTCCAGACTTTCGTTCGCAGGCCCGGAGATGCAAGGCTCACCAGCAATGTGCCATCGGGAGAAAATGCCATCGGCCACGTCCACTGCCAGTCGTCCCGAAGAACCACAGTTTCGTGTTTCACGACATCACGGATGATCAACGTGTTGTTCGTGCCACCCGCGGCGAGCCGGTTGTCGTGCGGCGCGAACACCAGCCCTAACGCCAGCCCTTTCTCCTCGCCAGACCAGACCGATAACTGGTCGATCATCCGGCCGCTCTCCGACTCGATCACCTTGGCGACGCCGTCCACCGAGGCAAACGCGCAAAAGCGTCCTTCCGCTGATAGTGCAACCGCGCTGAGGTTTTTCACGGCATCGAAGGGAAGCGGACGCCGTGTTGTCGCTGCTGACGAGCGGGTGTCCAGGACGTTCCAGGTTGCATTCGAGTAGGTGACCAGGAGCTTCGTGCCATCCGGCGAGAGCGCACGACCCTCGAAGGGTATGAGGTCGCTCGGGAGCGGGTGCTCAGCCAGCGGTCGCGATTTGGGAGCCGCATTCCACAGTTTCAGCGCCCCTTCTTTGCTGCCACTGACCAGGGTTTTCCCGTCCGGCGACATTTTCAGCGTCCAGATTTCGTCGTCGTGACCTTGCCATGTGTCCAGATCCTTCCACGTTTGGGTGTCCCACACTTTGATTTTTGATCACCACCGGCGGAGAAGAGGATCGTGTCGTCGAGCGAGAACGCCATTTCCGAAATGAACGCGAGGTGATTGGTCAGGGTCGCTACTTCTCGCGCTTGAGTAGTGTCCCAGACGTTGATGTGAGCTTCGTAGTAGCGCCCGCTGGCAAGCAGCCTGCCGTCATGAGAATACTTCAAGCCCCAAATACCTCCTTGTGGATGACCCTGCAAGACATGGCTGACCTGGTCGGTGTCTCGGTCCCAGATCAAGACGCTTCCATCGCCCTTGCTGAAGGCGAGCTTGCGGCTGTCCGGAGAAAAAACGACCGCGTGACCTGCAAATCCCGGTGCGATTTGCGGAGTGGGAAAACTGCGGATGGGAGATCTTGTGACCGCATTCCAGACGGTGAGCGCTTCCGTATCCAGTCCCGCGAGCAACTCACCATCCGGAGAAAACGCCACTGAACTGAAGCGGCTCTTGTTCGTGATGACATGCAGCTTTTGCTGCGTGGCGGCATCCCAGAAGGTGATGTCGTTGATGTCAGGGTTGCCAGATGCAGTCGCCAGGGTGCGCCCGTCCGGAGAGTAAGCGACCGAGAACGTCCAACCAGATGACAGCGTTGCTTTCAGCGTCCGAGTGGCGAAGTCCCACAGCTTGGTCGTGCCGTCCAGGCTGGCGGAGGCCAAAGTCTTTCCGTCCGGTGAAAAGGCGACGCATTCGACGCCGTTGGAATGAGAGGGTAACGAAGCGAGTGCATCGCCCAACGTTTCTCGGTGGAGGTAACGCCATTCCCAATCGCGCAGATCCGGCTCGCCTGGTCTTGGATGATCGTAATGGTTCAAGGAATATCTCGTGCGAGCGGGGTTGTTTGCGGCGAGCGCCATCTGTGCGAGGAGCATGTCTGCGGCGTAGAGATTCTTCTTCGCCTGCAATGCCTCGCCGGCAGAATGGGCACGCTCGCGGCTGATGCGAACGAGCGCAATGGGCGAGCCGATCGCCACAACAAGGAGAAGGAGTGCGGTTGCCGCGCTCAGGCTGGCAAGGAGCGGCTTGCGCCTGCACCAGCGCCAGACGCGCTCGGGGCGCGTGACTGGACGCGCGAGGATCGTTTCGTCGTTCAGATAGCGATTCAGTTCCTCCGCCAATGCTTGCGCGGATGGGTAACGCTTTTCCGGCTCCTTCTCCAGGCACTTCAGGCAGATCGTCTCCAGGTCCAGCGGCACGCCCGGATTCAATAGTCGTGGCGAGACCGGCTCCGTGTTCACGACTTGATGCAACACTTCCGTGATCGTCTGGCCGTGGAAAGGCGCGCGGCCCGTGAGCAGGTGGTAGAGGATCGCGCCGAGCGAGTAGAGATCGCTGCGCTTGCCGACCGTGCCGCGTTTGGCCACCGCCTGTTCAGGCGACATGTAGTTGGGCGAGCCGAGCACCTGCCCCGAGAGCGTGAGGTCGGTCTCGGCTTCGAGCCGTTTGGCCAGGCCGAAATCGGTGATGCGCGGCTGATCGTTCGAATCGACCAGCACGTTGGCCGGCTTGAGATCGCGGTGCAGGATGTTCCGCTCGTGCGCGTAATGGACGGCTTCGGCGATGAGCTTGAGGTAACGGGCCGCCTGCCGCGGCACGAGCGGTTGCTGGCCGACGAGCCGGGCGAGGTTCGGTCCGTCCACGAAATCCATCACCAGAAAGTTCTCACCCTGCCAGGTGCCGACCTCGTGAACGGCCACGATGTTCGGATGATGCAGATTCGCCGCGGCAGAGGCTTCAACACGGAAGCGCTGGATGAACTCCTTGGTCGCCATCCCGCCGAGGATCATTTTCACCGCGACAAAGCGGTCGAGGCTCACCTGGCGGGCTTTATAGACCACGCCCATGCCGCCACGCGCGATTTCTTCGAGCAGCTCGTAATCGCCGACACGGCGCGAGGCGAAAGCAGGGGCAACGTCGTCGGCGCGGTGGGGTGTGTGAGCACTTGTGGCCGCCTCGGCACTGGTGATGGTGGATTGGTCTTGGGACGCTCCAGACGCGGGATCCCCAATGAGGGCGCGGAGGGCGCAGTGCGAGCACAAGCCTGCGGGCACGCCGGGCGGGAGCGTCGCGCCGCACGGGTGCGATTAATTCTGTCGGTCACTTGCAGATGATTTCCTGCGCGTGAGTTGTGGGAGAAGACCAGCGATGAGACAATTTGGCGCTTGTACTTTTACGTACTGTGTATAATTGAAACGGTTCGTGAATACCGAACTACTCAATTC
>SIBF01000088.1 GCA_009695275.1 Pedosphaera sp.
TGAAGCAATACGGCGCTAAAACCTCGGGCATCCATGAATTCTGAATGTTTCGGACGACTGCCTGCCGGATTTCCGCCGGCTTCCTGTCGTGCTGGTGAGTGAAAACAGGAGGAATTACGAGCAAAAATGCCATAATGAGAATTGCTGCGGCCGCCCATAGATCCACTTTCATGCCGGCCGGAACCTTGAACTGACGCGAGCGGTTTTCGGTTTCCGACGAGGCCGGCACGGATTCGGGCTTGGGAGCTCGTGGATAGGGTTTTAGTTGCGAATTCTTGCTGGCGGGTCCGGCGATATCGGCGCCGAAAAGAGACGTGGCGACCGCAGTCAACGAACAGGCGGCAGCCAACTTTGACGACAGCCAATTGCCTTTTGAGGCTGTGTGCTTGAGGGGAGACAGGATCACGTAAAATTGATGATGACGGATTTGATCTGGGTGAAGAGGTCGAGACCATACGGGCCTTTCTCGCGGCCCCAGCCGCTTTGCTTGAAGCCGCCCCAGGGCGAAGCGTTGTCGAAGGCGTTGTAGCAGTTCACCCACACGGTGCCGGCCTCGAGCGCGGCGGCAGCTTGGTGGGCTTTGCGGATGTCACGCGTCCACACGCCGGCAGCCAGGCCGAAGGGTGAGTCGTTGCCCTGCGCAATCGCGTCGGGCAGATCGTCGAAGGGAATCGCGCAGACGACGGGACCGAAGATTTCCTCCTGCGCGATGCGCATCTGATTGTGCACGCCGCTGAAGACGGTCGGTTCGACGAAGAAACCATCAGCGAGTGCTCCCGTGCCTGCTTTGCCACCGGCGAGTGTCTGTGCCTTCTCGCTCGCACCGATGTCGATGTAACCGAGCACGCGCTCCTGCTGCGCCTTGGACACGAGCGGGCCCATCTTCGTCTCGGCATCGAGCCCGTGACCGAGCTTCACGCTCCGCGCCATGTCCGCGAGACGCGCGACGAATTCATCATAGATGCCGCGCTCGAGGAAGAGCCGTGAGCCGGCGGAGCAAATCTCGCCCTGGCAAAAGAAGATGCCCATGAACACGCCTTTGAGCGCGGCTTCGAGATCGGCGTCGGCGAAAACGATGTTCGGCGATTTGCCGCCGAGTTCGAGCGATAGCTTCTTCAAATTACCCGCGCTAGCCCGCACCATCGCACGCCCGACTTCGGTGCTGCCGGTGAAGGTGATCTTGTCCACGTCAGGGTGGTTCGCGAAGGTCGCGCCGACCGTTTCGCCAAGGCCGGTGACGACGTTGAACACACCATCGGGGAAGCCGGCTTCCGTGAAGATCTCCCCGAGCCGCAGGGCGACGAGCGAGGTGTCTTCCGATGGCTTGATGATAATCGTGTTACCCGTCGCGAGCGCAGGAGCCGCTTTGTAGAGCGGCATGGTGAGCGGGTAATTCGGCGGAGTGATGCCAACGACGACGCCGAGCGGCTCGCGCGTGGTGTAGTTGAGAAACTGACCAGGCAGCGAGAGCGGGATGGTGTCGCCGAGCAGCTTCGTGGTCCAGCCCGCGTAGTATTCGGTCCAGCTTACCGCAGTGCCGACTTCCTTCTTCGCCTCCCACAGCGGTTTGCCATTCTCGATCGTGATGAGTTCCGCGAGTTCATCGCCGTATTTCTCCATGAGTGCGGCGGCTTTTTGTAACAGGCGGCCGCGATCATAAGGCGTCACCTTCTTCCATGCCGGAAACGCACGGCGCGCCGCGCGCACGGCTTCGTCCGCGTCGGCAGCAGTGCCGGACGGAAAGTGCGCGATGACTTTGCCCGTGGCTGGATCGATGGAGGGCAGAGTCTCGTCACTCGATGCCTCCCGCCACTGACCGCCGATGAGCATCTTGGTGGGCTTGGCCAAGAAGGCCCGCGTTGCAGGCAAGAGTTCAGGAACAGTCGTCATGGTGAGTCAAAGTTGAGGTTGATCGAAGTCAGGGTAGCCGCCGCTGTCCGACGAAGGTCCGGGGAAACCAATGCGTTGCCACACGCCGGCATCGCTGAGGTAGAGCGCGCACACGTCCGCCCGGAGCTGCCGGAAGAACGCGGGCGATTGGGTGCTCAACTCCGTGAGCATGTCGTCCATCTGGGCGGCATCCAACTCAGGCACCGCTTTGGCGAACATTGTTTTCGCAAGTTCATGCGCCGTCTTCAGGCCATCGACATACACCGGCGCATACGGACTGCGCCTCATGCGCTCCGCAATCCCAGGCCCCGCGTGAACCGCAGCCGCGCCGGCGTCCCGCGCATCGGCAGGGATGATGCCATTCGCCAGTGCGGCCAGCGTGGCGATATCCGTGAGAGTGATCGGGGTCTCGGTCATGGCTCAGGCGTTTGACAAAGACACGACGTGGACGCAATATGTCCACATGAAAACAGCGACAGTCAGAGACCTTCGGAACAACTTTGCCGTGCTTGAGGCATGGCTCAGTGATGGTGAATCCGTGTGCATTGAAAAGCGCGGTGAGCCCATCGCAATGCTCACCGCGATGCCTCGAACGAAGCGCAAAACGTCAAAGAAAACCGACTTTGCTGGACGGCTGAAGGCAATTTGGGGTGACCGCGTATTCAGTGAAACCGAGGTCATCGCGATGCGCGAAGCAGAATTGGATGGAGAAGAAGGATGATCGCTTTTCCTGACACATCCTTTCTTTGCTCGCTCTACCGGCAGCAGGTGCATTCGCCACGTGTGGTCGCCTACATGCATGCGCTGACGGGTCCGCTTCCTGTATCCAGTCTGCTGCTTTTGGAGTTTCGCCAATCCGTGCGGCTTCAAGCCAGACTCCATGCTAGGGATCGAACCAAAGGTTACCTCAAGCACGATGCGACTCGCATGTTGCAATCGGTGCAGGCCGACCTCGCGTCCAAGGAGATTGAGGTGCTCCCAGTGGACTGGTCGGACGTGCATCAACTCGCCGAAAACCTGAGCGCCCGCTACACCGAGCAGAGCGGACATCGGTTGGCTGACATTCTGCATGTCGCCACCGCACTGCATCTGGGCGCTACGGAGTTTCTGACCTTTGACAACAATCAAAAGTTGCTCGCTCAGGCAGAGGGATTGGTCGTCTCGATTTGAGGCCGCGATCATAGCTCCCCCTTCCTCCCGCATTCGATGAGATGTCCCGCCGCACGATCGGCGATGGCCATCGCCGTCAGGGTTGGATTGACGCCAGAACCGGTCACGAAGACGCTGGTGTCGCAGATGAACAAGTTTTTCACGTCGTGCGACTGGCAGAACTCATTCACCACCGAGGTCTGCGGGTCTTTGCCCATTCGGCATGAACCCATCGCGTGTGCGCCGTAGTTCAGACCGATGCGCACTTTCCTCGCGCCCGACGCAGCCATCATCTCAGCGGCTTTGTCGCGCGCGGCGGCGGCGAGTGTCACATCGTTGTCGCACCACTTGTAGGAGACTTGAGCCACAGGAAGGCCACGTGCATCACGCAGATCGGGATCGAGCGTGATCGCGTTGCGGACGTCGGGCAGACCTTCCGCGTGCGCCCACCAGGCGGCGGTGTGGGGATACTCGTGCAGGAAATCCTTCAGTTCCTGCCCGAACATCAGGCCGCTCAGGTTGCCAAAGGTCACCGGCGTCATCATGTAGCTCAGAAGGATGAAGCCGCGGGCATAGTCGTTGGCGGCGCTGGGCTTGTAGTAGTCCTGCACCATGACGTGGCCCATCTGCATGCCTTTGAAGGCGTTCACGGGTTCATCGAAAGTGCCGAAGACCTGCCAAGTCGGGTGGCTCATGAAGTTCCTGCCCACCATGTCGCTGGAGTTGCCGAGGCCATCCGGAAAGGTGTCGCTCGATGACATCAGGAGCAGCCGGGGCGTCTCAATCGCGTGCGCGGTCAGCACGACCACCTTGGCATCGACACGATGTTCGCGACGTTGCGAATCCAGATACTCCACGCCCGTTGCGCGACCACTCGCCGCATCGTAGTTCACGCGATGCACGAAGGCATCGCTGATGACGCGCGCGCCGAGTCGTTCGGCTTTCACAAGGTAAGTATTCACCGAAGTGGCTTTCGCTTCCGTCGGACAACCCGACGCGCACCAACCGCAATAAATGCATGCGGGCCGGCCATCGTGTACCCGTGAGTTGATCGCGATCGGTGGCGCGAACGGATGCGCCCCGAGCTTGCGCGCGCCGCGGGCGAGCACTTGCCCATGCCAGTTCATTCGATGCGGCGGCATGGGCAGCGAATACGGCTCCGGCGCGAACGGCCCACACTCGCCCGCCAGCCCGAACTCACGTTCAACCCTTTCATAGTGCGGGCGCAGGTCGTCATAGCTGATGGGCCAGTCCGCACCGACGCCTTCCGTCGAGTGCGTGCGGAAGTCATCGTGATGAAAGCGGGGCATCACCCCGAGCCAGGGTAGCGTGCCACCACCCACACCCATGCCCGCCTTGGGAATGACAAAATCGTTGCCGACGTGATTGCGCGGCTCCGACCATAAGATCTTGCCCGCGTTCGCCTCGGAGTTGGGCAGTGCGTTGTTCCGGTCGAACCGTTGCCCCGCTTCGAGAACCACGACGGACAATCCCTTTGCCGCCATCCGTTCCGCCACGAGCGCGCCGGTTGGACCCGCCCCAACGATCAGCACGTCGCAGGACTTGAAGGGTGTGCTCATGCGAAGGCTGATTTCATACATTGCAAACTGTTGATCAATGAGAATCGCATGAAGCTGAGGCGCAACCTGCCGCGGACATCGCGTGCGCGGCTAGGATGACGAGCCGCGCGCTGGCGCGTTCAATTGTCTCGTCGCATGCCAGGACGATAAACAAAGGCATCGCCGAGGATTCGCATACGCCGAATCGCTCTGCTTCCAGCATCCGGAAGGACTAGAACCAAAAGCGTACGTCACGTTGGTTGGTGAGGTAAGAGTCGCGCATGTCACGAAAGCGACGCCAGGCAACATGCCCATCCACGAACAGGATGTTGCCGCCGGCGGGCCGGTTGTTTTGCATGTGGCCCGCCTTGGTAGGCGTTTTGCCCATGCCCATGCTGTCGCTGGGCGCGTTGAAATTATTTGTGCTAATCGAAGGGATTGCATCTGCGGTCAACTCCATCTCCGTGGGCGAGTTCGTGCCCGTGTCGGTCAAACTGCTGACAAACCGCTTGCCGTACTGGAGCCGGCCGCCGTTCAAGTTCGTCTCACCTTGCCCACCTTGCCCGGCACGTCGGCCGAGCCAGGAGTAGCCGATGATCGCATCGGTGCCGCGGTTCCAGAGCGTATCGTTGTCGTATTTCACGGTGGAGGCGACACCGGGGCAGTAGAGGATTTTGCGCCGGCTGGCCGAACTGGTGGTGGTGGCGGACGAGGAATCGATCAATGCGTTCGCGGTTTCTTTCTTGACGTCCCACAGCCATGTGCCGGCTTCAGTGTGCATGGGCACGAAGTCCCGGTTATCGCCCGCGTACATTTGCACGGAAATTCCCACTTGCCGCAAATTGCTCAGGCAATTGACACGGTGTGCCTTTGCTTTGGCCTGGCTGAGTGCAGGCAAAAGCATTCCGGCAAGGATCGCGATGATCGCGATGACAACAAGAAGTTCGATGAGCGTGAAGGCTTGACGGCGATTTGTCCGGAGTGCCTTGGGATGCGTAACAACCGCCGGCTCGTACATTCGATAGGTAAATTGGTTTTGTGCTTCGTGCATATCGCGACCATGCCCCAGAACCGGATCGCAAGAATAGAGCGCCAGCGTCAAGTTTTGGAAGAATCGCGTCACGCTCCGGAACGAGTGCTGAAGCGTTCGCGATACTCGCGCGGGGTCATGCTGGTTTCACGCCGGAACTCACGGCCAAAGTGGCTTTGATCACAAAAGCCATGTGCCGTCGCGATCTCGGCCAGCGTCCGTTCCGAATAAACCAACGGATGACAAGCAAGCCGCACGCGCAACCGCCGGAGATACTGCTGCGGCGCGAGACGAAACGCCTCGCGGAACCGGCGCTCCAGCACGCGCGCCGACAAGCCAGCGTGCCGCGCCAGCGTCGCATTATCCAGCGGTTCGGCGAGATGCTTGCGCAGAAAAGCCACCGCTTGCGCCAACGCTGCGTCCGCAGTGGCGGGGAGTTCAGCGTCCCTGGCCAATGGCCGCGCCACGCCCGCCGTGCCCACGATGCGTCCGCGCGCGTTGCGGAGCGGCACCTTGTCCGTCACGCACCAGACAGCGGTGTGATCAAAGCGGCCGACAAGTTCCACCCGATTCGCAATCGTCGCGACTTTGAGCACGTGGTCGTCGTCGAGGCGAAACTGAGTGGCAATGTGCGCAGGTGAAAGATCGAAATCTGTCTTTCCCTCCACCTCGGCGAACGACGAAAGTGAGTAGTTGAGCAGGCAGGCACGATTCATTGCCCGGTAGCGACCTTCGTGATCTTTCACCCAAAACTGCACTTCCTCGATGCAGTCGAACAACGCCATAAATGCTGCCGCCGGCCCGAGCAGGGATCGGGGGAGCAGGGCAGGGGTAACACGGTGGTTCACGACCGAAACGATACTTCAAGTCACGCGGTCATGGCGAGACCGTTGATGCATTCGGCGGATCAGCGTACGGCACTGCCAGAAAATCCCTGATGCTCCTCAGTGAGGTTTGTGTCAGAGCGCTCGATTAAAAGCGATCACCGGTCAGCGATGATTCATCTCCAGCGAGCTGGCATGTGATTGACCTCGCTTTTGTCTTAAGCTCCAACCTGCTTCTTGATCGCCTCGCAGATTTGCCTGCTCCAGTGTTCCAGCACCGCCTGATCACGGCCCTCGATGAGCAGCCGCGCCTTGGGCTCCGTTCCTGAATAGCGGAGCAACACGCGTCCACCATCGGATTTGACCGCGGCTTCCGCCTTTGCAACGAGATCCTGGACTCCCGCGAGCTGATCAAATGGTTTTTTCTCCCGGACTTTGACGTTGGTGACGAGCTGCGGGTATCGAGTCCAGCATTGTGAAAGTTTCGAGAGAGGCAGTTCGCGAGCCTTCATCATTTGCAGAACCTGCAAAGCTGCGACAAGCCCGTCGCCTGTGGAGCTGTATTCGGCAAATATCAAATGGCCGCTCTGTTCGCCGCCCAAATTGTATCCGTGCCTGAGCATTTCATCGATGACGTTTTTGTCGCCGACAGAAGTGCGGACCACTTTGCCGCCGGCGGCGTTGACGGCGACATCCAGGCCGGCATTGCTCATGACGGTGGCGACGAGTGTCTTGTGGTTGAGCCGGCCTTGATCGAGCATTCCCAAGGCTGCAATCGCCAGAATATCATCGCCATCGATCAGGTGTCCTGATTCGTCGCAAAGAAGAACTCTGTCAGCATCCCCGTCGTGGGCTATCCCAATATCCGCGCGAAACTCGTGAACCTTCTGGCAAATCTGCTCCGGGTGCATCGAGCCACAGTCCTGATTGATGTTGGTGCCGTCCGGTTGATTGCCGAAGACGATCACCTCGGCGCCCAGTTCTCGCAGGACACATGGCGACGCCTTGTAAGCAGCTCCGTGCGCGCAATCCAGAACGATGCGCATGCCTTCAAGCGTGAGTCCCTTCGGGAATGAAGCCTTGGCGAACTCGATGTAGCGACCAAGGGCGTCGTCGATGCGAACCGCCTTTCCAATCTCGCCGGCTGTCGGGCGGATTGTCTCGATATCTCCGCTGAAGACCAGTTGTTCGATACGGCCTTCGATGTTCTCGTCGAGTTTATAGCCGTCGGCGCGGAAGAATTTTATGCCGTTGTCATCATACGGATTGTGGGAGGCGGTAATGACAATACCTGCATCCGCCCGTAGGCTGCGCGTCGCGTAGGCAACCCCAGGAGTCGGCAGCGGGCCGATGAACAGCACATCCACACCCATTGAGAGGATTCCCGACGAAAGCGCGTTTTCGAGCATGTAACCGGACAGCCGGGTGTCCTTGCCAATGACGATCTTGTGCCGCCCCCGGGCGCGGGCAGGATGGAGACTCTTGAAGACATGCGCCGCAGCGCGCCCCAGTTTCAGGGCGGTCTCGGCTGTCACAGGTTCTATGTTTGCCGTTCCGCGCACGCCGTCCGTGCCGAAGATCTTTTTGGATGCACTCATGGTTTGTTTAGTCCGTCTGCTGCCGAATGTTTGTTGGACCCGATTTGCTCCACAAACACGGCTTTGGGTTCAACTCGCAACACTTCCACTTCGTCGGGCGCATTCACGAGCACCACACGGCTTAACCCGGGAAGATTTGGTGCTTCTGTCAGATTAACGAACACGGCCAATCGTTGGCGTTCAAGATTGCGCATGCCCGCCGCCGTGGATCGAAGTACCACATCGACCGTGGGTGGATCAATTCGGAAAGTCCGCGAATCGCCCGGCACCAGAAGCACCGCGACTGTCTGGCCGGGAACAATCTTCGTGAGACCGCGAGCCGGGTCGTTCCAAATCGACAGTTCGATGGCGGACCACGCGAAAACGGCGAGCACGAGGGCCGCTACCTTCCAGCGGAGGTTCTCCACGATGTAATCACGCCATGCCATCACTTGTTCAGAATGGTTTCGTGCGCTGGGTCCGTGGCGGATGGCGCGGCTTCCCGTCCCTGTTTCCAAGTGCGCAGCCGCTCCATGAGCCCCTGTGATTTATTGCCGGTCACCAGCACGGATGTCAGAAACGCCCGGAGTTCTTCAATGCTCAATCCCCGGACAAACTGTCCTTTGTAGGCGTAGGAGATTGATCCTGTTTCCTCGGAGAGCGCCACGATGACGGCGTCCGTTTCGTCGCTCAATCCAATCGCTGCGCGGTGTCGTGTGCCCAGCGACTTGTTGAGATCCTGCCGTTGGGTAAGCGGGAAGATGCAGGCGGCGTAGGTGATCTTGTCGCCCTTGATGATTACTCCGCCGTCATGAATGGCGTTGTTTGGAAAGAAAATGGTTTCCAGCATTTCAGGTGTGGCCTCGCAGTTGACCACGATACCAGATTCGACGGCGTCCTGGAGCTGGATTGATTGTTCAATGGCGATGAGCGCGCCGATGCGGGCTTCCGTGAGTCGTTCGGCGGTCTTGACGATGACTTCAATGTTCTCCCGCTGTTCGTGCGCCGTGTTGAACAGCGGAAGATTTCCCAATTCTGCCAGCATTCGACGCAGCTCGGGCTGGAAGATGACCAGGACGGCGATGGCCAGCACGGTCATGAAGTACTGGAGCACGAAGTAAAGCACTTCGAGCTTGAAAACTCGCGTGAGAACTGTGACCGCGAGCAGAAGCGTGAAGCCAATCACGACTGGCCAGCCTCTCGTGCCCCGCAGGAACATGAACGTATAATAGAGCACCACTGTCAGGGTGGTGACCTCGACCATAAACCGCCACAACATCTGTACGTTCAGTTCCATCAAATTTAACCCGCCAGCAATCGCTCCGTTGTTCGAACCGCATTGAGAGTTTCGACAACATCGTGCGTGCGGACGATTTGGACACCTTGTTGCACCGCCCAACAGACACACGCCAAAGCTGCTGGCAGACGTCCGGCAACATCCGCTCCGCCGGTGATCCGTCCCAAAAAAGACTTTCGTGAAACTCCCAGCAGCAAAGGCCGCTCGAATCTTCTAAAAGCCTTCAAGTGACGCAGCAACTCCAAATTGTGTTCAATTGTCTTTCCAAAGCCGATTCCAACATCCAAAACCACCCGCTCTCGCAAAACGCCAGCTTCCGCCAGCTTTGACATTCGTTCGTCGAAAAAAACACAAACCTCACGGCTTACATCTTCATAACTTGGATTTACTTGCATCGTGGCCGGCGTGCCCTGCATGTGCATCGCGACATAGCCGGCGCCTGTGCTTGACGCCACGTGCCACATCAGCGGATCGGTTCGGTTTGCCGCGATGTCGTTGATGATGCTTGCTCCGGCCTCAAGGGCGGCGCGGGCCACTGCGGGCTTCTGTGTGTCGATCGAAATTGGAACCTTCAAGCGGCCCACCAGCCCTTCGATCACCGGGAGGACGCGACGAAGTTCTTCCGGTTCGGAAACCGGCGTGGCGTTCGGGCGTGTGGATTCACCGCCAATGTCGATGATTTCCGCACCTTCCGCTTCGAGACGGAGGGCGTGTTCGACAGTTGCTTGTGGATCGTAGAATGCGCCACCATCCGAAAAGGAATCCGGCGTCACATTGACGACACCCATCAGGATGGCAGGGCGCGGAAACTGGAATTCAAATTCACGGGCTCGAAAGATCATTGCTGCTTCAGACAGGTCCGTTCGCAACCAAACATGTTTCTAAGAATTGCAACCCGGTGATGATGGATTCAGTCATGGAAACTGCGCAATCAGCAAAGAGCGGCTTCGAAGGTGGGCGCGCATCTTGACACTGCCCATCGAGCCTGCAGTCCATGCGGAGCGCCGATCTCCGATCCGGCGCGCTTGAGCCTGAATGCCAATACCTGCCGGGTCGGAGACCGTGATCCGGGGGCAGTGTGCGAATCCGCCGCGAAAGACGGGTGCCGCACGGGTTCGTCAACTTCCGTGAAGGCCGCTAATCTTGCGTGGCACAGATGGATGACTGACACAACGGTGGAATGCTCGGCAATTGTGACTTCACCTTATAGCACGAAGCAAAAGTGTGAAAACGCTGCTTGCCCGCCGCCGTGTCGCTCGCTTCAATTCCTACCGTTCGGAAAAGTCACCTATGTAAACACAAACCAACCAACCCATTTGCGAGCTTCGGCCGCTGTCCACAAGGAAACTGGCACTTTCGATCAGAAGCACAGCGCTAGAAGCACCCCCACTCGGGCGTGCCGAAAACGTTATTCTGAAGACATGCCAGTGCCTGTTGTGGGGCGTGAGTAGTCACGCCCATTTTATTTTGGCAGGCCGAGGAGCGCGGGGAAGAAGCAGCTATGAGAAACAAACACCAGGGAACGTTGCCGACAGGGCTGTTGCTGGCATTCCTAATTTTGTCGTCATTACCAGCATTGGCCGCCAGTCCCGCTTGCGGGCTGACGATCATCACACACGGGTTCCAACCACCCGGCCACATCCCGATAATAGGCAGTGACGGCGCGCTCCCGACCTGGGTGCGAGCAATGGCCGAAGCGATCACCAACCGGATCGGTGCTGCCATCCCCATCTACCAAATCCGTTACGACAAAGCGTCAATTCTCACAAAAACTGACGACGCCGTAGTGCCGCTGATAAGCGAGATCGACATCACCAGGGCAGGCGGCGCTATCATCCTGCTCGATTGGGTTGGCGTAGCTGACGAAACGTTTGTTTATCCAGCTCAAGACATCGCTGACAAATTCTACGACTATACTCTGCGCGGCCATAGATTGCGCTTTTTGAAATCGAGCGAAAATGGTCGCTTCCCATTGATTGTAAGCTACTTGACAACTCAAGTGTCACGGTGCCAAAAGCGCAGTTTGTGACCGCGCTCAGTATATCTGTTCCGACAGCCGCACAAGGGGCATAATCTCGTCGAAGTTCCCATTCACCTGATCGGGCATAGCCGCGGCTGTTCTCTGAACAGCAGGCTGGCTCACAGCCTCGCATCAAACGGAGTTATTGTTGATCAAGTGACAACACTCGATCCCCATCCTGTCCGCCCAACCGATCTGGTTCCAGTGACTTACTCAAACGTCCTCTTTGCGGACAATTATTTTCAGAGTGAAGATTTCCCGGAAGGCGAGGAAATAGGTGGTTCCTTCAAGGGTGACCTAAACGCCGTCCTGAATTCGATCCTCCTGTCCAAGCAACACGAGCAGGTCCACACCTACTATCACGGCACCATCAATCTTGAGGCGACGGCTGCGGACGACGAACTGATCGTGGAATCGTGGTATCAGAATACCACTGCGCGAAACCGAACCGGATTTAACTACAGTCGTTACACAGGAGCCGATGTGCTGCGGCCGCTTGGTGGCGTGAACCGCTTCATCGCGGATGCTGGTGGAACAGGCGACCGTCTCATCATTGACCTGTCCGCCCCATCCTGGCCCAACGCGTCTTTTGACCAACGAAGTAACATCCCTGACAGAGTGCCCGTCGGACAAACCGTTTCCATCCCTTACCAATTCTGTGACCGAGGTTCTCAGCAGACGGTCGCTATTACACTCGACGGCGACACAAACCCATTCAACGGAGAAGGGAGAGACATCGGTTCGACCACGCACGAGAGCCGTTCAGCTGGAAGTATCGGTGCCGCGACATTTCCTTGGATCCCGACCGCAGCCGACATCGGAACACACTTCATCCGAGTGAAGACGACCAACGCACGGGCCGACGGTGTGCGCGTTCGCTTCGACTACTTCTTGAAGCAGATCATCGTAACCGATCCGAACGGCGGCATTGGGCTTCCGTTACTCACTGCTCCCACGCTCGCGGCTCCTGCGGACGGCGCTACGGAGCAATCGAATACGCCGATCTTTTCCTGGTCCGCCGTGGCGGACGCGTCGTCCTACAGGCTCATGATTGCGCCCGACTTGAGCGCGCTTCCAATGGATCCCACAGCGGCTGACTGTGCGGGATGTGTGGTGAATGAGACGGTGGCGTCGAACTCGTTTTCGCTCGTTAACACAGTGCTGCTTTCAAGCAAGATCTACTACTGGCAGGTTCATGCTCGTAGTCCCAGCGTTTTTGGACGCTGGTCAAGCCGGGCTTCCTTTACCACAGTGAAGCCTGATCCGGGGAGCATCATCTCTGGCGAAACCGTCACTGGAATTCTGCGGCAGGGTCAAACTCTGCGGTTTCCCTTTTCGGCTCCGGTCGGGGCCGGGATTGTGGCGGCGATGGGCGACCCTGGGAATGTGTCGGGGTTCGAACCATCGGTGCAGATTTACGGGCCGGACGGGACGCTGCTCGGGGACAACTGGGGCAGCGCTGGAAGTTCCGTCATGGTGAAAGCAACTCAACCAGGCACCCACTATCTGGTTGCCGGAGATTTTGGGGGCAATGGCGGCGGAGCTTACAATCTTTCTTTTGCGCGGCTGCCGGGTGCCCAGGCGGCTGATCCGGTGGTGGGAGGTTTGCAGAGCGGCGGAATGGTCAGCGGGATCCTGAAGCCGGGCGAGTTGAAGGTGGTCGCTTTCGAGACGGCCAGCGGGGCCGGGATTGTGGCGGCGATGGGCGACCCTGGGAATGTGTCGGGGTTCGAACCATCGGTGCAGATTTACGGGCCGGACGGGACGCTGCTCGGGGACAACTGGGGCAGCGCTGGAAGTTCCGTCATGGTGAAAGCAACACAACCAGGCACCCACTATCTGGTTGCCGGAGATTTTGGGGGCAATGGCGGCGGAGCATTCACGCTGTCACTTACAGGCGCAATAACTCCAAATCGTCCCCCAATCTTAAGTCTTCCTGTCTCGCAGCCGGTGGACGAGTTGAGCGTGTTCGTGGTTGCAGCGACCGCTACTGACCCAGACACGCCGCCCAACGCCCTGACGTATCGGTTGGTGTCAGGGCCGCCCGGTGCCAGCATCCACTCAATCACAGGTGTGCTTACCTGGACTCCCACGGAATCGCAGGGCCCGCGTTCGAACGAGATCACCGTGCAAGTGACCGACGACGGAAATCCACCCTTGAGTGACACCAAGAGCTTTTCCGTGATTGTTAACGAAGTGAATTCGCCTCCCGTGCTCGCGGCACTCAACGACCGGGTGGTCGCGGAGAACACGACAATCCGATTGCCAGTAATTGCAGAAGACTACGATCTGCCGAAGAACACACTCACCTTCAGCCTCGGAGCCAACGCGCCAGCCGGAGCAGTAATCGACCCGGCCACCGGAATTCTGACATGGACCACGGGCAAGGTTACTTCACCAGAAACGAACGTCTTCACCGTAACAGTCACCGACAACGGTTCACCGGCGCTCTCGGATACCAAGTTCTTTGCGGTCATTGTCTCGCCGCCTGCTTTGCACCTGAGTCCGATCCTTGATGTATCCGTGGACGAGGGAGGGTTGGTCAGCTTCACCGCGACACCGATAGACAGTCCGCTCGCCCAAGCGCCGCTGGCATACAGCCTGGAAGCGGGAGCGCCACAGGGAGCGGTAATCAATTCCACATCCGGCGTCTTTTTCTGGCGTCCCAGCGAATCTCAAGGCCCGAGCACAAATGTCATTACCGTGAGTGTGCAGGACAGAAGTTCCCCGCCGTTCAGCGCCACGCAGAAATTCACGATCCTCGTCCGCGAGGTGAACCGAGCGCCCGTGTTGGAAGCCATCCCACGTCAGACGGTGGCCTTGGGCCGCACGCTGACGGCTCGTTTGAATGCAACTGATGAGGATCTACCGGCCAACGGGCTGCGCTACAGCTTGGAACCCGGCGCACCCGACGGAGCGACGATTGACCCGGTGACGGGTATCTTCACGTGGGCGCCAGGAACATCCACCGCGCTCGCCGCGTACGAAGTGACAGTCCGCGTTGTTGATGATGGCGTGCCGGCTTTGAGCGATACCAAATCGTTCTTCGTGGTTGTTGCACCGCCGACCGAACTCAGTTTGACGGCAGCGCTGCTCCCATCCTCGCTGCTTCAACTCAGCTTCGACACGGATCAAGGGCGGACGTATTTCATCGAAGCGTCCGCAAACCTGCGCGATTGGGAATTGATGACGAGCCTCGTGGGCACCGGCGGGCGGATGGATGTGACGGACACGCTCGCGCCGGGCAGCAAGCAGCGCTTTTATCGGGCGGTGGTGCCGTAAGCCATCGGCACCACCCTCTCACGCGCAGTCAGTGTTTGACTTTCTTACCCGTGGATTTTTGGGATCGTCCTACGCTTGCCCTACGGCCAACGCGCGCTACGATGCCCGCATGGCGCTGACAAATCTTACCGTTGCTGAAGAGGTTCTCTCACTGCCGCCAGCAGAGCGGTTGGATCTCGCCCAATTGCTGATCGACAGCCTGGCCGGCGATCTGCAATCTGATGCTGAGATCAAAGCGGAACTGGCTCGCCGCCTGGAAGCGTTGAGATCAGGCGAGGATGCCGGATTGAGCTTCCAGCAGGTGTTGGGAACTCCGGCGTGAAGGCCGTATTCAGCAGTCGATTCAAGACGGATCTGCTGGCGGAGGAAGCAAAGTACGCACGGATCTCCGAGCGGCTGGCGAGCGCATTCCACGAACGGGTGGCGGGACAGGCCCGGGAAATCATGCGGTGGAACGGTGGCGACCACCTCGGCCCGCATGGATTTCCTTGCCGGCGCACTCGACCGTTTCCATTTTACATCTACTACGCTGTCGAAGAAGAAACGATTTACTTTCTTGGCCTGGTTCATGAGCGGCGGCATCCGGACTTTCTCAAGAAACAGATTCAAGCTCAAGGAGGCCAGTGAGCTTTGAAATCCAGACGTGTCAGGCAAGGCCACGTTTGGATTCAACTCGAAATACAAGAAGGGAGCTTTAACGCCGCCCGGTGAGCCGGAATTCCAGTTTCGAATGGCCGGGTTCAACTTCCACAGCACAAGCTGTGACTGGCTGGTTGTCACGGGTAAGAATCACCTCATTGCCTGCCTTGGCTTGCTTCACCAATTCAGCGAGTTGCCCGGATGAGGCGTTGATTTCCAAAGTCGTTGTCATGCGTTGAGAAGCAGCCAGATCGCGATGCACAGTCGAGAAGCTTTTCAACAATGGCATCGTCAACAGCAATCAGGAATGAGACGCTTTGCATCCTTCTCGAATTCGGCATGCAATCGACACAGACCAGTTCGTTGAAGTTGACGGATGCTTTGCTCACATCCGAACGGCTGCAACTCAACTTCACGCCGCCGCTGACTCATCATCGCGCCAGATGACTTTTCTCGGGGGCAACTTCTTCAGGTTCGGTCGGCGATTCCGAGCGGGAACGCGCTTCGAGAAACATCTTCAAATCAGCCGCAGACTTGCCACCGAAGCCTGGCACTTCAGCGATCTGTTCGAGCGTCGCGAGTCGGAGCCGCTGGATGGATCCGAATTTCTTGAGCAACGCGGCCTTGCGCTGTTCCCCGATCCCCGGGAATTCATCGAGGATGCTTTCGGAGATTTTGCGCAGGCGGAGCTGGGCGTTGTAGGAGTTCGCGACGCGGTGTGATTCGTCGCGAATGCGCTGGAGCAGCTTCAGGGCATTGTTGTCCTGGCCAAGGCGCAGGGGTTCAGGTTCGCCGGGGCGATAGATCTCCTCGAATTCCTTCGCCAGGCCGATGATTGCGATGTGTCCGAGTTTCAGTTCGGCAAGCTCGGCACAGGCAGCGCCAAGCTGGCCTTTGCCACCATCGACGACGATCAGGTCCGGCAGGGCCAAGGGCGACGAAGCGCGTGATCGGGTCGAAGCTTTCCTGAGTGCAGCAGACTCGGCGGGGTCATTCATCATCTTGCGCAATTCACCGGGAATCGCCTTAGCATCTTCTTCGAGCGGGCTGGGAATTGCGGTTGCTTTTGTGCCGGGCATGATCGCCGCTTCGCGCAGCAGCCGGGTGTAGCGCCGTCGCACCGCTTCCGCCATGCACGCGAAATCGTCCTGACCTGTGACCGATTGGATTCGCATCCGCCGATAGTTCGTGCGATCCGGCCGGCCATGCCTGAAAGCCACGACAGACGCGACTTTGAGCGTGCCGCTGATGTTCGAGATGTCGAAACCTTCAATGCGTTCGGGAGGCGAGGCGAGGCCAAGCACTCGGGCCAACTCCGCGTTGTCCTGCTCCGGGGTGACCGACACAGGCAGGTTCCACGGCGTTCTTGAAAAGCGCGTGGTCTTCTTCGTGGTCGTGCGGAGATCGGCGAGCGCGTCTCGGAACTGTGCCGCCTTTTCGTAATCCTGCGCTCCGGCGGCCTTGCGCATCTCTGCTTCGAGCTGCTGTTCCATTTCGCCGGTCTGGCCTTCCATGAATTCACAGGCCGCCAGCACCTGTTGCTTGTATTGATCCTGCGAGACATTGCCGATGCACGGTGCGGTGCAGAACTTCAGGTTACCATAGAGGCAATGCTTGTAATCGTGCTCGCCGGGCGTGAGCGGGCGGCAGCCGCGGAGATTGAATTTCTTCCGCGCGATCATCAGCGTGCTGCGAAGAGCGGACGAGTACGGGAACGGTCCGAAATAGACGGCTCCATCATCCTGCCGAAACCGCGTGAGCGTGAAGCGCGGGATTGGATCATTCATATTGACCTTGAGCATCAGGAACCGTTTGTCGTCGCGGAAACTGATGTTGTAGCGTGGCTGGAATTCCTTGATCAACCTGCCTTCAAGCAGCAATGCCTCGGGCTCGCTGCGGACCACATGCACATCCAGGTCGTGGATGGCTTCGACCAGCGCGTTGAGCTTGAGATCCCAGCCCATGCGGCGCGACGGATGAAAATACTGGCTGACCCGCTTGCGAAGATCGCGCGCCTTGCCCACGTAAATCACCGTCCCGAAGCGATCCTTCATCAAGTAAATGCCGGGCCGGTGGGGCAACTGGCTCAACTTGTTTCGAATGTGCTCCGTCGCGGGCATGTGACGAGGATACGACAAGCCCGAAGTGATTCAACGATTCAACTAAATTTCGACTCCAGTGGACTTGCCACACCGACGACGAAGATTTCTTGAGACTGATGAGTGTTCATCCCACTGGCTGTGTAGTAAGCCATCAACATCTGGTCGTGTGTCAATGACGTGTATCGTCAAAGCGGTTCCGAGCCCTGCGAGCCCGTGATCCAGCGCGGCAAAGGGCTTCTGAAATCCAAACGCGAGGATTGATCGCGTCGCTTTCGACGGAAAAGTCATGAAAATGCCGGGTGTCTGTTCGTCACGATCTTGAAATTTAGTTCTTGCCAGGAAAGAATTACACGCGTAATCCATACGATAAATTACAGATGTAATCGAAAAGCTCACCATGAAAAGCATTCCGAAAATATCCGAGACCGAGTGGGAAGTGATGCGGGTGCTCTGGGGGAAATCGCCGCTTGCTGCTGGCGAGATCATTGAAGCCCTGGTGGCGAAAGATCAGAGTTGGCATCCCAAGACTGCCAAGACCCTGCTGAACCGGCTCGTGAAGAAAAGGGCGCTCGGTTACGACAAGGAGGGCAGGGCCTATTTTTATCGACCGCTGGTGCGGGAAGCGGATTGCGCGATGGCCGAGAGTGAATCGTTCCTTGACCGCGTCTTCGGAGGATCGCTCAGACCGATGCTTGCGCACCTGGTGGAGCGGAAGAAATTATCGCCGGCGGAGATTCGCGAACTGAAACGGCTTTTGGAAGGAAAGGAGTAGGGCCATGGAAACTTCCCTGACTTCTTTGGTTGGATTGACTGCGTGGCTGCTCCGGGTTTCCGCTCAAGCCTCCGTTGTCATCGGGCTGGTTCTGATGGCGCAATGGCTGTTCAAGAAATGGCTTTCTCTGCGTTGGAGATATTGTTTGTGGTCGCTGGTGCTGATTCGCCTGCTGTTGCCTGTTTCACCCGAAAGCGGCTTCAGCATTTTCAATTTCACGCGGGGTGTGAGCGTGTTCGCGCCGGAAATGGCGGTATTTGAAACCTCGTCGCGCGAGCTGTTGACATCAGGAACCTTGCCAGCGGCTGCACCGGCCTCGCCCTCCACAAATTCATCATACGTTCGCGCTTCCGCTCCTTCGCCGGAGATTTTCGTGGCTTCCACGTCTTCGCCGTCCACGTCTGAGAAACGAGACGCGGCCAATTCGAAGGAGAAGCTTCAGACCGTGAATATCGATCCCGGAGCGCGGACAGCCTTGTCCGCGCGAATCCCGGCAACCAACTTTCAACCCCCGGACAAGGCTGTCCGCGCTCCGGACCGATCGCGTTCAGCCGTTCCCACGCCCCCACGCTCCTTACTCGGTGCGCTTCCCGCCAGTCTCTCCCTGCTCTGGCTGGGCGGCGCGATGTTCCTTCTCGCACGGATTATTTGGTTCCCGCTTCGGTTGAATGCGCAATTGGCTCGACACGAGATTGCGACCGGCCCGGCGGTCTTCGAGCTTTTGGAGCAATCAAAACGCCTGATTGGAGTCAATCAAGTGCTACCCGTCATCCAGAGCCGCGCCGTGACCAGCCCGGCGCTGATGGGCTTCATTCGCCCGTGGCTGTTGCTGCCCGACGGCATGGTGGAGCGATTCACGGCGGAAGAATTGCGCTTTGTCTTTCTGCACGAGCTGGCTCACCTCAAGCGCCGTGACATCGCCGTCAACTGGCTCATGACCATTCTGCAAATCCTGCACTGGTTCAATCCGCTCGTCTGGTTTGCGTTTAACCGCATGAGAGCCGACCGCGAACTGGCCTGCGATGAACTGGCGCTTTCTTTCGCCAAGGCCGGAGAAAACAAAACCTACGGCCAGGCCATCATCAAACTGCTCGAAGGTTTTACCCGGCCAGCCGTGCTGCCGGGCCTGGTCGGAATTCTCGAAGACAAACAACAAATGAGACGGAGGATCATCATGATCGCACAGTTCAAAAAATTGACGCAGTGGCCGGCGGTGGCGTTCGTGCTGTTGCTGGCACTGGGGTTGGTGACGTTGACCGATGCGCAGTCGGGAAATGAGAAGCCAGTGCCCAAGGAACAATTGGGTGCGGCTACTGCAACTGGCGGCGCTGTTGTCAGGACGCTACTGCCGGGACTTTCAGCTTCCCAGTACGGTGGAGTGCTCGCGCCGGATGAAACCAAAATTGCCTATCGGGAGTGGAGCGGAAATGCCGAAGCGGTTTTCGTGAAGGATTTGAAAACGCGTGTCATGAACAAGGTAACGACCGTCGATACGAATACGCCCGGATTAGGCGCTGTGATTGCCTCCGAATTCGTGTGGTCGCCGGATTCCAAACAGATCGCTTACTGTTGGTTTTGGTATGAGCAGAACAACGACAAGAGCACGAATAACGGGAATGATCTGAGAATCGTTTCCGCAAGCAACGGTCAGTTCAAAGTGATCAAGAGCCACAATCCCGAAATCCAGTATAATCCCACGGATTGGTCGAATGATGACAAATCTCTTCTCTGCGAACTAAAGAAAAAAGATGGCACCGCCGCTCTGGCAACCGTCTCGATTGATTCCGGGGAAGTCCGGCAACTCCTCTCGTTTCCGTGGGAGACGCGCCCGCGTCACGCGAGATTCTCTCCCGATGGAAAGTTCATCGCCTACGAGCGCAAAGAAAAGGGAAACCGTGACATTTATGTTTTGAACGCGGAAGGGACGCAAGCAAACCGGCTGACGGATTGGCCGTCCGAAGAGAGCAAACCCATTTGGTCGCCTGACGGAAAATACGTTTTGTTCAGCAGCAATCGCAGCGGCGCCTGGGAACTGTTGGGCATCGAAGTCAAAAATGGAAAGGGGATCGAGGCTGCGGCAGTAATTCGGTCTGATTTCGGCGACCGCGCCAAACGGATGACTCGGTCGGGGAATTTGGCGTTTGACCTCTCGCGCGGCGGCGGCAGCGACGTGTATTTGATCGACGTGAATCCAGCCACCGGGGAAAGCGGTTCGCCGAAACTGGCCACAAAATCATTTTATGGCTATCCAGTTGACTCTTGTTGTTTTTTAGCGTTGGCGAGTGCTTCAGCGTTCAATTCAATTCGCTCAATCGGAAGCAGGTGAATGGCTTGATCGATTAGACGGTAGAAAAGCAGACCTCGGGAACGAGAGGTTCTGCGAT
>SIBF01000089.1 GCA_009695275.1 Pedosphaera sp.
AAGCAATACGGCGCTAAAACCTCGGGCATCCATGAATTCTGAATGTTTCGGACGACTGCCTGCCGGATTTCCGCCGGCTTCCTGTCGTGCTGGTGAGTGAAAACAGGAGGAATTACGAGCAAAAATGCCATAATGAGAATTGCTGCCAGCACCTCGCTTACGACCGGCCCGTTGCGCATCGAAAGATAATCACCACCGACCACCGGAATGCCACGGCGGTCGAGCGACAGACGGTCCAAAAGGTAGATCAACTTGACCAGCTTCATCGTGTTGATGGTCCCGCCGCCGCGCTGGAGGAACTGGGTTGCCACCTCTGTCGCTTTGCGGATGTTGAAACTGAAATTCATTAGCGCAATCTGAACCGTCCCGTGCCGCCGGTCAAAACCAAATGAAAAGGGAAGAAGACCGCTGGTATCCTGTACTGTCTTCACGCCGTGACCCAGGTGGCGCAATTCCCACACGACTCGCGCCAGAGAGTGCTCATCCGTGTAAAGTCGAGCCACGCTCAAGACTCAGTGTCCTTCAGAATCTCCGGGTCGATTTCGTTGCGATCACAGTTCCGTTCCGCGCTGAAATCAAGTTCTGTAATGAGCTTGAACCTTGGCTCGCAAGAATGCACTCAACAGCCACCTATCCTGCACTATGGCACCTGGCTGCTTCACCATTGCGCCAGACGCTCTTACTGGTTTAGCGTTCCACACGTCGTGAAGAAGCAAATTCCTGTCGAAGCAAGATGAACGGCACTACTTCAGGGCTAGCAGCTGGAACCGTCGACAACGGCCTGAAGGCTGCAGTGCTTCGGGAGATTCTGCCGGTTTTTCGCAATTCAGCCTCACCCAAGGTTGCGGATGTTCAGGTAGAGAGTGCGGTTTCGCTGCTCTTTGAGTTGCTTGCCCATCAAGTTGGCGAACCCGACCTCGACGCCATAGGTGATGAGATCGTCGCGGGCATAGATCGATGGTTTCGCGAAGACGAACTGGTCAAGCTGGCTGATCGCTACGAGCCATTCTGCAAGTTCGTATTGCGTCTCATTGATCCCTGCAAATATGCCGGACTGAAGCTCAAGGAGCAGAGTCCCGATCCCAAGGAGAGACCCGGAGCCGCCTGGGTCATCAAGGCGAATGGAGTGGGACTCGTTTCGAACAAAGAACTAGAGCTCTTCGCCAATGCAAGTTGGGACACATTTCCGGTAGCTGCCGTTTTGGGGCAACCAAATTTTGTCGAGCACATCGCCCGTATCTACGTCTTCCGAAACGTGGACGACCACCGTGCAAGAATCCTCACCAAAAAAGAAAGGGGGGACATTGCTCAAAGTTTTTGCGTCTTTCTTGTCTGGACCGTGATCAAGTTCAGTCGGGAAATTAACAGCGCGCTCACGACCGCAAAGTTCTCTGGTTACCTTCAAAAGGTCCGCGATCGGTTCGAGAGTATCGGCGCCAGATATGTCGAACTCGTCACCGAATCGCGGTCACTGCAAGAATATCGCGTTGTTGATCCGCTCTTGTCAGTCGCAGAAGCACCGTCTGTTGGTGACGCAGTTGACGCATCCAAGTTGCCCGAAGCTGGTCGGGTCACAATCATCGAAGCCGAACCCGGCGCAGGGAAAACGACAATTCTCGAATTCCTGTCGTGGCTTCACGCCACCAGGTTGCTGGCCGGGAAAGCCCCCGATTGCTCCATACCGGTTTTCGTCGAGCTGAATCTGATCTTTCATCGAGGCCAGAACATCGAAGCCGCTGTTCAGGAGGAATTGAAATCAGCCGGCGGAGCAGCCCGACAGATTCCGTGGGACTCGGTCTTCCTTCTGGTTGACGGCCTTAACGAGGTCGCTCCGCAGTTCCAGACAAACTTCAAGTCTGAGATTCGTAGACTCATGGCAGATTTCCCAAAACTTCGACTTGTAGTCGCCGGGCGTCCAAACTCCTTTCGAGGGGAATTTGCAGCCCACATCGTTGTCTTGCGAAGGCTGACTGACGAGCAACTCGGGAAGCTTTTCCAAAAGGCGCTCAAAAATGATGAAATGGGGAGCAAGCTCCTGCACGCCGTTCAGTTCAGCCCATTCCTTTCCCTATGGGCGCGAACCCCTCTCCACGCCGCGATGATCGCAAGCATCGCCCAGGAGGGAGATTTGTCGGACTTGGCGAACCACGCTGAGGTTGTCCGCCGCTGCATTCACCTGTTTCTTGAACGAGAAAAGACACGAGCATCCGCAACGTTTAGCCAGACGGCCCGAATCACAAAGGAAACACTGCTTGCCCGCTTGGCCTTTGAGACGAAGATCGCGAATGAAAACGTTTTTACCGTCGTGCGCGCCCTTTCAGTAATGGGAACTGCCAAGGCTCAAATTGGGGCTACAGGCTTAAACATTCCAAACCTCATTGAAGAGGTGATTGACAACCATCTGCTCCAGCGAGCTGATAACAACGCTCTTGGATTCGCCCATGAGCTTTATCACGACTACTTCGCCGCTGTGGAATTGGAGGTTAGGCAAGGATTGGGAGTCGAGTTTGCCCTTTCTCACTTCGCCGAGTTGAACTGGCAAGAGTGCATTCGGCTGTTTGCAGGGCTAACCAGCAGTAATCGTGTCCTTATTGAATGCGGAGCGGAGCGGAATCCGTTGCTCGCTTGGCTGCTGTTGAAGGACGCGAGCTCAGATGAGTCGAGCTTGAGTAACACGGTCGCCCTTGCGGCTTACTCTGTCCTTGAAGTTGACCTTCGTCATGCAGTCAACGCAGGCCTCTCGGCTGCCGGGATGCTGATCCTTGCAGACTTAGGGCGTTCCGACTTGCTCGAACAAGCGATCATCAGGCAGCGCCAGATTCTTGAACCAGCGGGCTTGGGGAATCTTCCTGAGAAGGAGCATAAGGAGGAAGAGAGGAAGATTCAGACGGCGCTGGTTCCTCTTATTTATGGGATGCTTACTCTTTTCCGGCTGGGAACTTCCGAGCACCGCAGAGGCGAGGAACGCCAATACTGCGCAGCAAGCCGCGCCGCCATTCGAGCGCTCAAGAGAATCAAAGCAGCACGCGTCTTGACCGAGATTCTTGCCTCATGGACTGGGAAGAATTTCGACCCCGCATCGCTAGTACCTGGAGTAGTTTTAGAAGCCATAATCGAACTGGACGTGGATGAAGTCTTGGTCAACGAAGTCGAGGCACACAACAAGATCCTGGCTGAATGGCTGGCACTCGCATCAGAGGCTGGTTTCAAGAAAGCGTGGACCGCCTACGGACGGATTCTCAGATTAGCCAGCAGAGATTACGTGAGCGGGATCGAATATGAACCGGACAAGGCCCTGCACTGGCTTCGGAAGGCCCATCAAGAGAAAGACACTTCCGGCAGTTTGGAACTTGCGCTCCTGCTGATCGAAGAACCCGACTTGGCGAACGAACCCGCGGAAGGCGAGTTCTTACTTCGCAAGTTGGCGGCTGTGGACGGCATGACTGACGGCCAATTCGAGCTCGGCCGCAGGCTGCTCAAGGGAGAAGGTCTGCCACAAAATGAACTTCAAGGCTTCGAACTGCTGTTGGCTCTTGCGGAAAAAGAGCATCGGGGAGCACTTTTGGAAATGATGGGCCTCCTTGGCAATCTGACTCTTCCTTCCTGGGCGGCTCCTTTTGAAGCGCGTCTCAAGGCACTAAAGTGGAGTCGGCTTTAGGCAGTTGGTCAATTGAGCGGTACGAAGTTCAACGCGTACGACGTGCGATGCGGCCTCCCTTTCAGCACTCTCAGCGAATGCTTCTTGGCGATTTCGAGGATTTGCTGCTCACACTCGGTTGGGGTTCGGCAGCCCAAATAGACCGCTCGCAGACAGGGTGGCTGGAATGGAACCAAGAACACATCGCCATCACCGGTATGCTTGCGAACCCTCCGACAATCCTCCAAGAATCGGAACACGCGGTATTCACCTTCGTATTTCCAAATCAGTCCTTTCGTTTGCCAAGCGGCAATGTCGTTTCTTTTTGACTCATCATAAACCGGACGTTCGTCGCTGTAGTTAATTGGAAACTGGGGGCCGAGTTCCACAAAGGCAGGCTCAGTGGAGTCAAACTCGATCACAAAACCTCGATGGCTATCCGTATAGTGAGACCACATCAGGAGGTTATCGTGTGTCGTGGACAAGCATAAAATCCCAAAGCGACTGCCGAGATTATCCGGTATGAAATCTTGGAAGCTCTCCGCAGGCTTTCGAAGTTGAGGCTTCGCCGTTTGATCCCGCCATTGTTGATATGCCTCCTTGCGTTTCCGTCTCCGCAACTTGTCCAATTCAGGTCGCCGTGCCAAGAACTCAGGTCCGTACTTCTTCATCTCGCGCCTTACTGCCGCTCGATCCATCTTCACGGCCGGCGTCAGTTCAAACGGGTCGTTGAGAGCATCGGGCGGAGTAAAAGCAATTTCTAGGTTGCTCAAAATATCAACTCGTTCTGGCTTTACGTATTTGAAAAGACGCATTGATCCAGAATGTGAAATGAACCCTAAAAAAGTAAACGCTTCTCGTGCGAGGCAGCCTCATCCGCATGATAGGGTCGTAAACGGGTGGCACTTTGGATTGAAAACGGTTGCCGCAGAAACTTTATCCGCCGCGCCAATCCGATGTGGCTCATTGCTGGGCGGCGTCGCTCTTGTGTTCGCGGTGGACTTCCTGTCGGAGGTCAGTCCAGAAGGTTTTGGTCTCGGGCAAGTCCGCGCTTTCCAGGCCGTCTTGAATTTCCTGCTCCACCCAGTCGAGATCGACACGGAGGTGGGACTCCTCTTGCTCTTTCCAACGTCGAAGACTGGCCCGGATAACTTCCCCCGCATCCACATAGTCGCCGTTCTTGATTTTCGCCGCGACGAATTTGACGAGTTGGGGTGCCAGTTCGATCTTCATGGCACGAAATTTTTGTCCGGTGCGGTGGATGTCAAAGTCCGAGAATTGGCGATGAGTGCGAATCGATCGGTGGCCGGTATTTGAGATTAGACACGCACTTTGAGGACGAAAGAGGCCAAATCTTTCAAGATATTTCATGGAGCCGGGATTTGGACCTTCGGGTAACGTGATCGCCAGAGTGGAAGACGCGGCATTTCTCCTCCACAAGTCCTGGAGGACGGCTCTTTGTGTTCGGGCTACTCGTTGGATGCTCCCATGCGGGCAGTTCCCTCAGATACAGGCCGAACCACCCCTGGCATTCAATGTTTACGGGCCGCCTGGGAACCAGGCGGTATTTGAGGGAACCACAACAAGGCAACCAATCCGAGGGAAACATGTGGCGAACACGAACCGAGCGCCTTCTCAAGGCAGGTTCCACGGGCAATCCATCATTTGCCCAGAAAGATTCTCCATCAACTATCGTGATCGCTCTCAATTGAGAACTGCCGGGGTGAATGGGGCGTCTGTCTCGAAAGGAAACAATCGGTGCGACTTACTAACGAAGCGCTGGGCGCTGGTAGTTGCGTGTGTCATTCATTGGCTCTTGAGTTGCGATCGCAGGCCGGGGCTCCTAGCTTCCAGCCGGATGAAGAAAAAAGGTTTTGTGTATCTGGTGGGTGCCGGGCCGGGCGACACAGGCTTGATGACGCTGCGTGGGGCCGAAGTGATGGCGCGCGCTGATGTGGTGGTGTATGACGCGCTGGTGAATGCGGACTTGCTGCGTCTGGCACCACGAGAGGCGGAGATCATTTTTGGCGGCAAACGGGCAAAATGCCGCTCGATTCCGCAGGGGGAAAAGAACCAGTTGCTTGTGGAGAAAGCGTGCGAAGGGAAGATCGTGGTGAGATTGAAGGGTGGCGATCCTTACATCTTTGGTCGAGGCGCGGAGGAAGCGGAGGAGCTGGCGGCCGCTGGAATTCCATTCGAGGTGGTGCCGGGCGTTTCTTCGATTTCGGCGGTTCCAAATTACGCTGGCGTTCCCCTGACGCATCGGGAGTTGAGTTCTGGCTTCACGGTGATCACGGGACATGAACACTCCGACAAGCCCGAAGATGCCGTGGACTGGGCGCAAGTGGCGGCGACTCCAGGCACGAAAGTGGTGATGATGGCCACGGAGCGCATGGGCGAGATCGCGCGGCGACTCATGGCTCACGGGATGCCGCCGAAAACTCCCGTGGCGATGGTGCGCTGGGGAACGACGGGACAACAGCAATCGATCGACGGAACCCTGGCGACGATCGGAGAATTGGTGACGCGGGCAGGATTCCGTGCGCCGTCGGTGACGGTGATCGGTGAAGTGGTGAGGTTGAGAGACAGGCTGAACTGGTTTGAGAAGCGGCCTTTGTTTGGCCAGCGGGTCGTGGTCACACGGGCGCGGGATCAGGCGGGAGATTTTGCACGGCAGTTCGCTGAATTGGGTGCCGAAGTTCTGGAGATTCCAACGATCAAGATTGTGCCGCCGGAACAGAAGGAGAATCTCAAGGACGCGATGCTTGCGCTAAACGAGTATGACTGGATCATTTTCACCAGCACGAACGGCGTCACGGAGTTCTTCAATTATTTCTTCAAGGCGTTCGATGACATGCGCGACATCGGCGGCCCGAGGATTGCCGCGGTGGGGCCATCCACAGCGGCAAAACTGCGCGAGATGCACCTGAAGGTCGATGTGATGCCGAAGGAGTATCTGGCATCGGAGATTGTGCGCGCGCTGACAGCGTATCAGAGCATCGAGAATGTTCGCATACTTCTGCTGCGGGCGGAGGTGGCGAATCCGGATTTGCCGCGTGAATTGGAGAAATGCGGGGCCATCGTGGATGACGTGGCTTGCTATCGCACAGTTCCCGAGACGGAAGACATCAGCGGCGCGGCGGCCAGGCTGATCGAAGCCGGCGCGGACTGGGTCACGTTCACGAGCGGTTCGACCGTGGCGTGTTTTCACGAGCGATTTAACCTGCCGGAACTGAAATCCAAGTACCCGAAGATGCGCCTGGCGTCGATCGGTCCGGAAACCAGCAAGGCGATTCGTAATTTGAAGCTTGAACCGGATGTCGAGGCTCGTGAACACACGACGGACGGATTGGTGGCGGCGCTGATCAAAGCGACGAAGTCCAAGAGCAAGGGCGCTTGAGGTGTGGTGCCGTGCAATTCTTCCTCCCGCACGTTTGCGGGAGATGGCTCAGGAAGCCGGAAGTGGCGGGCAAGGTGACGAATGGAGCACGTTATGTCGTATTTGATTCTGCCTTCATTGCCGCTGTGATTTGGGCCTTGTTGAGCGCTCGGCCAGAAGCTACCAAAGGCATATTCCTATGAAACGCCTTCTTCATTCGATTCTGGTCCCAGCGATTGCCATTGCGCTGGCGGGGTGCGAAACCACGACTACCTCTTCCAAAGAGGTTTCGTCGCCCGGAGTTGTTGCCGGGAAATGCGCCCAGTGCGATTGCAAGCAGTACGTGGCTGCCCGCCTCATCAAGGGCGCGTGCGGGAAGTGCGGTCACACGCGCGCGGAGCACGCCGGGCATACACACTAGAAAGTACCGCCGGTCAGGATCGACGCGACCGTAGTTTCTGAGGCGTACTTGACGCGCCATGGAGGGCGGCGAGTTCGGGCCAGAGGCAGGCGCTCATCCGCAGCCCCTTCGCGAAGACATCCAGATCGAATTTCTCGTTTGGTGAATGCGCGTTGTCGTCTGGTAGCGAAAGTCCGAGGAGCAGGACATCCGTTTTCAGGATGCGCTTGAAGGCATTGACGATGGGAATGGATCCACCTTCCCGCACGAGCACGGGTTCTCGACCAAAGGATTTTCTCAGCGCGCTAAGCGCTGTCTGCACCTGCGGACTCTCGGGCGAAATCATGTAAGCTTCGCCGCTATGGCCGAGCGAGATTTCCATGCGCACCGTGGGCGGGCAGATGCTGCGGAGGTGTTTCTCAACAAGCTTGAGGATCTGAGAAGGCTTCTGATTCGGGACAAGCCGCATCGTGATTTTCGCTCTGCCCCAGGCCGGAATGATCGTCTTGCTGCCATCGCCCTGGTATCCGCTGGTGAGACCATTGATTTCAAGAGTCGGGCGCGCACTGCGTTGCTCGTGGGGCGTGAAGCCCTCCTCACCAAAAAGCTTCGGCACGCCGAGAAACTTCCTGTAGGCCGCCGGGCCGAAGGGGAGGCGATTTGCCTGTTCCCGTTCATATTTTGTCAGGGCAGCCACGGATTTGTAAAAGCCGGGGATGGCGACGCGGCCTTTCTGATCGCGAAGCTGCGCGAGCAACTGGCAAAGCGCCATCGCTGGATTGTCCAGGCTGCCTCCGAATAATCCGGAGTGCAGATCCCGCGATGGTCCGTGGAGCGTGATTTCCATCGCGGCAATGCCGCGCAGGCCATAAGAAAGCGTCGGGTGCTTCGGGCTGACGAGTCCGGTGTCGGAGATCACAATGCCATCGCACTGGAGCTCTTGCCGGTTCTCTTCGAGGAACGCTGCCAGATGTTCACTGCCGACTTCTTCTTCGCCCTCCATAACGAAAGTGATGTCGCAGGGAAGTTCAGTGCCGGTCTTGAGATATGCCTCCACCGCTTTGAAGTGAACGAAGGAGGGACCTTTATTGTCGCAGGCGCCACGCGCGTAGAGCCGGCTACCTTCGATGCGTGCCTCGAACGGCTGCGAGAGCCAGAGATCGAAAGGCTCGGGCGGTTGAACGTCGTAATGCCCGTAGATGAGGTAATGAGGCTTGCGGCATCCAGATGCGCGGTGGGTTTTGGCTATGACAACCGGATTGCCGGGCGTCGGGCGCAGAGTGGCTTCGAGTCCCATCGACTCAAAATGTTTCGTCAGCCAGCGGGCGCAGGCGAAGATATCGTCGCGATGTTGTGGCTGGGCGGAAATGCTGGGGAAGCGGAGATACTCGCAGAGTTCCCGGACGAAGCGGTCGTGATTCGCTTCGAGATAAGATTCAACTGGTTGCATGCAGCGAGTTGAGGAGAAACAATCTGTTGCCTGAATGCACGCTCGAATTACAGGGGCACGCGAACTGGCGAACTCGTCGGGGACGGCTATTTTTTCATCACGGGAATCATCACGGGAATGTTAACGACTTTCAGCCGCCAATCCTCGAAATGTTCCTGGAGCGTGAGGATGCCGGAAGAGTCCAGGTCGAACACGCAGCCAGCGCCATACACGGAATCGGGCGAGACGTTGAAAGTCCACACTGAGTTCGCCGGAATCGGACGCTCCTCCGAGTGGTCCAGCATCGCGTGCAGTTGAGGTTCGTTCGCAAGAAGCTGATCCAGTGAATCTCGTGACTGCCAGTGTCTAAAAACTCCTCCCGAGGCTTTCAAGCGCCGCATCATCGGGTTGATCAGGCTGGAGTGTTGATGGGCGCGGAAAACTGCCCGCAGTTTT
Organism: Pedosphaera sp.; assembly: GCA_009695275.1. GTDB lineage: Bacteria > Verrucomicrobiota > Verrucomicrobiia > Limisphaerales > F1-12-MAGs170 > F1-120-MAGs170. The sequence goes on from SIBF01000089.1 coordinate 9,302, forward strand.
GCCGCGCCTCGACTGGCAGCCTTGAGGATCTCTGCGGTCGCGACATCCCCATAGACTATCGCGCGGCCTGGGTCCACCGCCAGTTGGCCTTCCCCGGGCACGATTGAGAAATCATTCCACATAAAACCCAGCGTGTAAGGGACCACAGGACTGTCCGGGAGAAAATTCCTTAGTTCGCCTTCCGCCACCCTCTTCGAGGCGGCATCCATTCCCGCGATGAACCCGGGATGCTCCCTCACAAATCCGCTTTGATCGAGGCGTCCAAGAAACTTGAACCCCAGGCTGACCGGCATGTTGAGCAAAGGAACAGGATCGAAGCCCGGTTCCATCCCTCCGTGATTGCACTGGGCAAAGTCATTCCCGCAGCCCACGTAAGTGACGACGGGAAGAAAGTCGTAAGCGCGCATGATCTTGGCGACGTTCGCGCCAGCGCCGTATTTCGCCTGCACTTCGGAGACGAACCCATAGCTGGCTCCCAGGCTGATGTCTTCATGATTGCCTCTTCCCAGCCAGACCCGGTCTGGATTCTCCAGCTTCAGCCGGAAAAGAGTGTAGAGAACCTCGATGCCGAACACGCCCCGATCCGTGTTGTCACCTAGAAAAAGGAAATGCAGGTTTGGATCAACGATCTTGAAGCCATCGAGAGCTTTCGACTGGATGTGGTGGTCGAGCAACGCGAGCAGAGAATGAATATCGCCATGCCAGTCTCCGTGAATCGAGACACGCGATCCCGTCGGCAGCCTAAGCTTTTGAGCGAATGGCTGAAAGGGAACTCCCGTGCGCTGATAATAAACCCTGTCCGTGTCGAAAAACTCCTCGCGCTTGGGAACCGTGCCGGCCCAGGAATTGGTCTGAGCCAGGGGGCCAGCCTTGGACAAGGCGAAGAACGCATCCAACAATTCATCGAACTCTTTGAAATTTTTCAAAGGCCATAAATCACGCGGCGGAAGGGAGCGTTGAAGCTGGCGATTGAAGGGAAGCCGGTCACACGCTGCCTTCCAGGATGCGAACGTCGGGTAAGCGGCGGACACGAATGCTTTGGAAGCAATAGCAGGATCTGCGTCAGCGATTGTGTGAGCCAGCAGCAGGAACAAGACGAGCGCCCTGGCCCGAAAACCCCAACCCGGGCTGGCTGGCTGGCCAGCAGACCTGCTTCCGTTAAATTTGGTGATTGTCATTGCGCGAATGTAGTTCTTCTAACACCGGCGACGGAAGAATGGCGAGCTTTCCTCTGAAGTAATCCGCGCCTCGGATAGGAATAAGCCGCGCGTCAGCACTCATTTGCTGGCTGGCTCCGGAGGAGTAATTTTTAATTCCGCTTCTGATCATAGATTCGTGCGAGGCGCTCCGGTGGAGTTCCGAGATAGTGGAGCAGGGTCACGCGCCACATCCGGGCGTAAGTCCTGAAGATTCCACGTTCGATGAATCTCCGCGCGGATGTCGTGACTGTGGCGTCAACCAGCGCGAGCCGGCCGATTTGCCTCAGGCTGCGGCACAATGCGAACTCTTCCATCAATGGCAAATCTGGCACGCCCCCGATCTGCGACAGGGATTCCCGCCGGATGAACACCGCCTGGTCGCCCAACACGCGCCCAAAGAGGTGCAGCCGGATCGCGCAACGAATTCTCGACCCCGCCATCAGCACTCTGCGCTCACGAAACGTTTTCCAATATCCTCCGCCAACCACCGTGCGATCCCGCAAGCAGTCTAACAGCTTGCGGCCTGCTTCGGGCGGCAGCCATGTGTCCGCGTGAACCAGCAGAAGCACATCGCCCGTCGCCTGCATGGCACCGGTGCGCACTTGAAGCCCACGTCCACGCGGGCTGAAAACGACTTTGCATTCGAGTTCACGGGCGAGGTTCACGGTGCCATCCGTGCTGCCTCCGTCAGCCACGATGATCTCGGCAATCTCGGGGATCTGCCGCAGGCGCGTGACGGTTTCGGTCAATGAAGTGCTTTCGTTCAACGTGGGAATCACGACAGAAATACTTCGAGGTTCGGCGTGGACCGGGCTGCTCTCTCGAAAACGAGTTTCACGCCAGAGAAGAATTCCTCCAATTGCCGCCCACGTCAGATAGATCAACAAAACAAGCAACGCCGCCGCCACTGCTTCGGGAGGTTCAACACCATAGCCCGCCAGGAACCACAGTGCGGCGCCTTCACGCAGTCCCGCGCCGGCGAACGTGACTGGCAGCGTCGTTATGGCGGAGATGACGGGAAACACCCAGAGCGATTGCCATGCGGAGAACTGTTCGCCAGCGATCCCAAGCAGGCACAGTAGCAGGAGGCTGCTCAGGCAGAGTTGAGAACAGAAACTGAAAAAGACGGTGAGGATACCTTTCCGTGGAGAGGCGAGCAGTTGGCCCATCCCGTACCGCAAGGCGTCCAGGAAACTGGCGAAGGAGGATTGTCGATGCCGTCGGCGGATCACGATCAACGTAAAACAGGCCACCAGTGCCCCCGCTGTCAGAATGCCCCAGTTGCCAAGTCTTGGAAGCGACGGCAGGCGTAACGCACTTCCTCCAGCCGATGCCCACAAGAGTGTCACCAGGCCCAGCAGCAATGATCCTCCTCCCGCCACGAGCCTGTCGAGCACGCACGTGGACAACACCACCGGAAGTGAATGCCCGAACCATCTCGAATAGAGCAGTGCCTTCCCTGCATCGCCGCCAGTCGTGCCGAACAGCGCTGTGGTAAGGAAATGACCAATGATCGTGAGACGAGCGGAAGCTCCGGAATGAACGGCAATGTTGCTGATGTGCAGAATTCGATGCCAGCGTGCCGCCGCACAGCCCAGAGCTGTTGCGAAGGCGAGATTTGCCACGAGAAACCATCCCCAACGCATTTGTTTAACAGCCGACCAGAGCTGTTTTGCATCCACGGAGCGGAAGATCATCCATAGAATCAAAACCGAGCAAAGAAGGATGCCTGTACGGCCAAAGCCACGCACGCGGGTGCTCGCATTCTGCATCATCCTCGCGGAATCTAGGATGACACCGCTTCAAGGCGAGATGAATTGCGAGAGTTGAAAGTAGTTTGGCGCATCTCCATCGGATTGCCTGTGACCCTCTGCCCTGGATACGCAAGAGGGACATTGGGCTGACTCGTGGATTTACCAACATGTGGGGGATTTGTTGGAGCGGGTGGTGGGAATCGAACCCACATGGCCAGCTTGGAAGGCTGGAACTTTACCACTAAGCTACACCCGCAACCGGGGGCAAATGTGACTGCCCATACTTGCGTTGTCAACAGGCCTGCGTAATATCGCCCTCCACATGAGTTCTCTGTTGCTTACGAACGGTCGCGTCATCGACCCCGCCAGCAAGTTCGATGGCAATGCCGATGTTTTGGTCCGGGACGGCAAGATCGCGGCCATCGGTGGAGACGCCGGCCAGTCTGCTGGAGCGGATACAACCCGCATTGACGTTTCCGGCCTGATCGTGTGCCCCGGCCTGATCGACTCGCATATTCACCTGCGTGAACCGGGCCAGTCGGCCAAGGAAACGATTGCGACGGGCACGGCTGCGGCGGCGTTTGGTGGGTTTACATCGGTGGTGTGCATGCCCAACACGGCTCCATCGATCGACAATGTCGGAACCGTGGCGCTCATTCACGAAAGGGCCGCCCGCGAGGGCCTGGTCAACGTTTTCATCACCGGAGCCATCACCAATGGAATTGCGGGCGAGGAACTGGCTCCCATCGGTTCGCTCAGAGCGGCGGGCGTGGTCGCCATCACGGACGATGGCCACTGCATTCAGAGCAACGAACTCATGCGACGGGCGCTGGAGTACGTCCGCATGTGGGATCTGCCCGTGCTGGATCATTGCCAGGATTACTCGCTCGTCAGCGACGGTGTGGCCCACGAGGGCTATTGGAGCACGGTGCTCGGATTGCGCGGCTGGCCCGCGATCGGCGAGGAGGCCATCGTTGCCCGCAATGTGCTGCTCTCGGAACTGACCGGCGCGCATGTCCATTGCCAGCATTTGAGTTCCGCGGGCAGCGTGCGCATTCTGCGCGAAGCCAGACGGCGCGGCATCCGGATCTCTGGCGAAGCTTGTCCCCATCATTTCACCCTGACCGATGCCACGCTCGCGGGAAGCGACGAGTTTTGGAACAGCGACGGCAAAGGCCTGCTGAATCCGATGCCTTCCCTGGAGAAGCTCCCGAAGTGGCCAAGCTACGACACGAACTTCAAGATGAACCCCCCTCTCCGTTCAGCAGCCGACCGGGACGCCATCATTGAAGGGATCGTGGACGGCACGATTGAAATCCTCGGCAGCGACCATGCGCCGCACTGCGATTTCGAGAAGGAGGTCGAGTTTGACTACGCGCCGTTCGGCATCACCGGGCTGGAAACCGAGCTGGCGTTGTGCCTGATGCAACTGGTTCATACAGGCCGCATGACTTTGACGGATTTAATCGCGCGCCTGACCGTCGCCCCGGCGAGTCTGCTCCGGCTGCCGAAAGGCACATTGAGCATCGGTGCCGACGCTGACATCACGGTCTTTGACCCGGAAAAAGCATGGACGTTTTTGCCTGAAAACACCAAAAGCAAATCCCGCAACAGCCCTTTCTACCACTGGCCTCTGAAGGGCAAAGCCACACTGACGATCGTTGGAGGGCGAATCGTCTGGCGTGAAGAAACCAATGCCCTCTGAAGTCGAAGGACACGCGGCCAGAAGCCGCCGTTGAAAACCGTTACTATGAAAACACTCGCTCTGACGTTGATGATCGGTTTGGTCGCATTGCAAACAGCGCTGGCAGCATCGGCAAAGAAAGATGAAGCAGACTGGCTGACGAGTTTGCCCAAAGCGCTGGAACAGGCGAAGGCCGACAACAAAGTGGTGATGCTCGATTTCACGGGATCCGACTGGTGCCCGCCTTGCATGAAGTTGAAGAAGGAGGTCTTCATCAAGCCAGAGTTCGCCGAGTATGCGGCGAGAAACCTCATCCTGGTAGAGGTTGATTTCCCTCAACGCAAGCGCCTCAGCAAGGCTCAACAGGCAGCCAACGACGCTCTCGCCGTAAAGTACAACACGAGCGGAATGATCCCGACCATCGTTCTGATGAACAAAGATCAAAAGGTGCTGGGGAACGTAGGCTACACACCTGGCGGACCCAAAGCGTTCATCGCCGAGCTGGAAAAGATACTGAAGAAGAAGTAGCCGGGGATCGGGCTGACGTTGTCAATCAGTTCAAGCGGAACACGCTACCGACCCGGTATTAAGAGACTGGTGTCGATCGCCCATTGCAACCGCTGGGTGAAGGGAATGAACTCTGCAATTCCCCCTCGTTTCGCCCCTTTCGCGTGTTTCGTGGTTCGAACCGTTTTCTGAGATCAAACCGCACAGTTGCTTCGCTGCTGATTTCCTATTGAATCCATTGAAAATACGATGAACCCATCTCAAGATTCCGCCAGTGTCTGCATCCTCTTCAAACCGCGCACGCAGCCTGACGAGGATCTCGCCCGGATTCTGGCTCGTGAACTGCGGAGTCGCGGACACCATGTTTCGCTCGACGAACGCACAACCGCGGGCCTGGCCTGGGCTGAACAACTCGCGGCTCGGATTCAAAAGGCGGATCTGGTCATCCCACTTGTCTCAGCCCGGTCGGCGGAAAGCGAGATGCTCGCATACGAAGTGGAGCTGGTGACCCAGGCCGCGCATGAGCAAGGCGGCTTGCCTCAGTTGATGCCTGTGCGACTCCACTTCAGCGGGCCCCTGCCGGATCAACTCGGTAATCTTCTCCAACCCTCCGAGTTCGCGTGGGATGACGAGACAGATCGTTACAAGTCTCACCGGGTTCTCTGGAATAGTCCGGCAGACGATGTTGCGCTCATTGACCTGATCGGCAAACGCATCTCGGCGATCAAGTCGGAGCAGAAGCGTAGCAATTCCCCCACTCAATTCGATGCGAGTGCGCGGTCGAAATCCATTCCGCTTGATCCCGTGGGCGGCGCCATGTCGCTCGAATCCAAGTATTACATTGTGCGCCCGACTGATCCGGAATTTCACAGCGCGGTTCGCCGCGGCGACAGCCTGGTGCTGGTGAAGGGTGCTCGCCAGATGGGAAAGACATCACTGCTTGGCCGCGCCGTCCAACAAGCGCGCGAGGCTGGCGCGAGCGTGGTGCTGACGGATTTCCAAAAACTCCAGGCCCGACATTTCGCTTCCATCAAGGATTTCTACATTGGCCTGTGCGACCTGATCGGAACGCAGTTGCGCACGGAGCCGCCCGCGCCGGAACGCTGGGAAAAATCACAAAACGTGAACAGGATCTTCGAGGAATTTTGGCGTCACGAAGTTTTCGGCAAGAAGGATCGTCCCGTGCTCTGGGTTTGCGATGAATTCGACCGGCTTTTCACCACCTCGTTTGGCACCGAGGTTTGCGGACTGCTCCGTTCCTGGCATAACGAGCGTGCACTGGATTCATCCGGCCCCTGGCGGTTCCTCACGGTTGCCATCGCCTACGCGACCGAAGCCCACTTGTTCATCAATGACCTGAACCAGTCGCCATTCAACGTCGGTACGCGTGTGACGTTGAACGATTTCAGCCGGAGTGAAACGTCGGAACTGAACGGACTCTACCGCGGTCCGCTCAAGAACGACGCGGAGCTGGATCGATTTCATCGTCTGCTCGGCGGGCAGCCCTACCTCACACAACTCGGGCTGCGCGAACTGGCGGCCCGCAACGCCGGGATCCAATGGATCGAGGAGCAGGCCCATCTTGAGGAGACCATTTTCTCCGACCATCTCCTTCGGTTGCTGGCCGTGCTGAACCAGGATGAGAAGATGATGGAGGCGATACGGCCTTTGGCGCGCAATGGCACGCAGGTGCCTGCTGATATTTTCTACCGATTGCGCAGCGCCGGTGTGATTGTCGGTCACGCTGCGGACCAGGTGCGGTTGAGATGTGATCTCTACCGACAGTTCCTTGGCCGGCATCTTTCGTAACGAAACAAAATGCGGCAATTGACCCAATGTTGTGCATCGGCGCGAGCGGTTCAGCTTTTTACCAGGGGAGGAGTGTCCGTGGCGGCGCGATAATCAATCACCTTCACTTTTTCCAGAGTAACCAGACCACCACCGATCATCCCTTCGAGCGCCGGCAGGAACTGGTTGATTTTCTCCTCCGCATCCACGATTTCGATAACCAGCGGCAGGTCCATCGAGAGCTGCAAGATTTTCGCCGTGTGCAGGCGGCTTGACTTGCCGAAGCCCATCGGCCCACGCAACACCGTCGCCCCAGCCAGGTGTAATTCGCGGGCCTTGAGCACGATGGCTTCATAGAGCGGCTGGTGATGCCAGCGGTCGCTTTCGCCGATGAAGATGCGCAACAGAACGGCGTCACGGGGAATTTGCATGTCAGAATCCTTTCGTTGAATTGAAATTGGCGGCGAGCAGATGCCCCAGCCACACCGCAACCATGCACAAAACGAAGGAGAGCAAGGCATTGGCACCGGCCTTGAACCATTCGCCGTCGCGCGCGAGCGCGAGGGTTTGCAAACTGAACGAGGAAAAGGTGGTGTAGCCGCCGCAAACGCCGATCATCACGAACTGCCTGACCGAGGGTGCGACCAGCCATCTCCCGTCCGTTTCGGTCAGCGCGGCGAAGCACCCGATGACGAAAGACCCGGTGACATTGACCAGCAACGTGCCCCAGGGAAAAGTCTCGCCAAAGTGGCGGGCGATGAAACCTGATCCCGCAAACCGGGCTATGCTGCCCAGCCCGCCTCCCAGGAAGATCCAAAAATAGCTCATAACTTTATTCCGAGCCTATCCGGTTTGTTGACAAAACTGAATTTCCAGGCGCGCGGCGTTTACGCCGCTTCAACGTTCATCCTGGAAAAAGCAGTTGAGACCACGGATTACACGGATGATGAACTGCTTCCGCCGCGCGTCGCCTTCACCCACTGGGTGAAGGCAAATTTGCAGGACAGATTCAATTGAAGTTGTTTCTATCCGTGTCATCCGTGGTTTCTGATCTGCCGTTTTTAGGTTCATTGGTAAATTGAGCTTGAAGCGGGCTAAAGCCCGCGCTCCTTTGGCAACTTTGTCAACAACCCGGATAGGCATGCTTTATTCGACCCATCACCTTCTGCGGCGATTCACTCCCCTGGTGACCATCTCGCGCTGATGATTTTACGCCAGTCCGCCTGTCCGAGCAGGACAGCGGCGATGATCAGGGCGAGCGACAACCAGAAGTTCGCCGTGATCGGTTCTCCCATGCAGACATGCGAGAAGATCATTGTGGTGACGGGAATCAGATTGCCGAAGAGAAACGCGCGACTGGTCGGCCAGACTTGGAGGGCATGATTCCAAAGGCCAAACGCCAGCAAACCGCTGAAGAGGATTCCATACAATTGTAGAACCAGCGTGCCGATGTCCCATCGTGCGCCGCGCACCACCAGTTCGAGCGCAGCGATGGGAATCAGAATCACCCCCGCGCGCCAGAATGTCTGCCCAGTGAGTTCAAGACCTGACATTGAGGATCCAAAACTCCGGCATTGGCGGCTGAACGCCGTCCACGCGATGCTTGCCGCCAGGCCGAGCAGGTTCCCGGTCCAGGCGGTCGCTCCAGATTTCAAACCCGGCAAAAACAATACAAGCACTCCCGCCAGTGCGAGCATCGCCGCGAAATAGCGGTGCGCGCTGTGCTTGCTCAAACGTTCCTCCCACACCAGGGCCCATACGGGCGAAGTGCTCATGCACAACGCCACAGTGGCTGGCGATGTGAGGCTGACCGACCAGACGAAGATGACAATATAGACGGCCAGACTCACCGCTCCGTGAGTCCACAAACGTCTTTTTTCGCTCGCTGTGAGCTTCGCTGGCTGCCCCAGCCAATTGCTCCAGCGCATCAACGCAAGAACCAGGATGCCGGCGCAAAGAAACCGCAACGACGCAATGAAGACCGGCGGCCAATGCCGCACCTGGTACTTCAGCGCCACGTTGTTGCCGCCCCACAGCATCATCACGAGCAACAGTTGCGCGGCGATGCTTTCATTGGATGGCTTGCCTGGCACGCGCGGAGTGTCGGCCCAGTGACGAGTCGGAGGCAAACTGAATTTGCGGTGGAAGCGGTGCGCGAGGTCGATTGATCCCGAAAATCAAAGCTGAATTACAGAAGGAAACGAAGTGAACGAAGCCGGAAGGAGCTGGAGTTTCCGGGCCCGAACTCTTTTCAACATGGCCCTTCCAGACAGAAAACATTTTCTCTTCGTTGTCTTTGTTGCCTTTTGTAAATTGTCTTCCGGCGTTCGGGTTGATTGTTACTCGCCTGTCCAGGGCATTTGGTACACCGTCTCCGGAATGAACCCGCCGGGGAAGCTGCCGATTAGTTCGGCGCGCGATGCGATGGTCGCGCCCTCCGTGTCTGATCACGTGATGCTAATGCGCATCGGCGCGGGCGCTTACGGCGAAGTTTGGCTCGCGCGCAACACGCTCGGGACGCTGCGCGCGGTGAAGATCGTCCGCCGCGCGGCCTTTGACGATGAGCGGCCCTACGAACGCGAATTCGCCGGCATCCAGAAATTCGAGCCGCTCTCCCGTTCGCACGACGGTTTCGTCGATCTGCTCCAGGTCGGCCGCAACGACGCCGAGGGTTGGTTCTACTACGTGATGGAGCTAGCCGATCCAGCCGAAAGCGAAAAGGAGAAAGGGAGAGAAGGAGCAGGGGAGAATATCGACGACAACGCGTTTACTCCACCCCCTTTCCCCTTTTCTCCTCTGCTCCTTTTCTCCCCTGCCCACTACACTCCCCGCACCCTCGCCTCCGCTGTAAAACTCCACGGCGCGTTGCCGCTCGACGAATGCCTCCGCATCGCGCTCGCACTCACCAACGCGCTGGCGGAGCTGCACCGGCATGGGCTCGTCCACCGCGACATCAAGCCCTCGAACATCATCTTCGTGGGTGGCGTGCCGAAGCTGGCCGACGTGGGCCTCGTGGCGGCGGCGAAAGTCGTGGGACAGGACCGCTCATTCGTCGGCACCGAAGGCTACATCCCACCCGAAGGCCCCGGCACGCCGCAGGCCGATCTCTATAGTCTCGGCATCGTCCTCTACGTGATGAGCACGGGAAAGAGCCACCGCGACTTCCCGGAACCCCCCGCCGACCTGGCCACCCGCCCCGACCCCGAGCGCGAACGCTGGCTGGAATTCAGCGCCATCATCCACCGCGCCTGCCAAACCGACCCACGACGGCGCTACGCGAGCGCGGAGGAACTGCTGGCCGATATTGAACGGCTGGATGCCGGCAGGTCGGTGCGACGGCACCAAGCCTGGCAGCGCCGCAGCCGGTTCGCCTTCGCACTGGCGGGCGCAGCCGCAGTCATCACCACCGCCTGGTTCGGCTTCTCCCGCTTCAATTCTTCAACCGTTCAACCTTCTGCCCCTTCCGCAGCCAGCGTGGAAACTTTCGAGAACTCCGGTGCCTCCGACGCGGAAGCGTTCCACCGCTACCTCCAGGCAAAGGAAGCGATGCGACTGCAATCGACCAACGGCTACGTGCCCGCCATTACCCAGCTTGAGGGGGCAGTGGCTCTCGATCCCGGCTTTGCCCACGCCTGGCTGCAACTCGCGAAAGCTCGCTACGCCCTAGATGGCTTTTGTTTTCTCCCGCCCAAGGTCTGCAAGCCGCAAGCCCGTGAAGCGGCGCTCAAGGCATTGAGTCTGGATGGCGGACTGGTGGAGGCGATCGTGCTGCTGGGTCGCTACAAGATGGAATACGAATGGGATTGGGAGGGAGCGGGGCGCGAGTTCCGCCGCGCGGTCGAGTTGGATCCAAAGCACCTCGAAGCCCGATCATGGCTTGCGACCTGGCTTTCCCAGGTGGGACGGCACGACGAAGCCGTGCGAGAACTTGAAAAGGCAAGGCAGGCTGAACGGGGCATTGCCTGGCTGGATAGAAAGCTTGGAGTGCTACTCACGCACGCCGGCAGGCAGATGGAAGCCGAGAAGTGGCTCCGCGAGGCGGTTCGGCGCGATCCCAATGATGGCGCCGCGTTGTTCGACCTGTCCAATCTTCTGTGGGCGATCAGCGGTTCTCATTATGGCGGGAGTGAGGGAAGCCGGTGGTGCTGAAGGAGTGTTTGGACCCGGATTGAGTTGGTGCGAAGCGAGGCGGATAGATGAAGGAAGGCCCGGCTGGAGAAGTCGGATGGCTCAAAGACGGAGCGGTGACC